>CAIRAY010000185.1 GCA_903876665.1 uncultured Fibrobacterota bacterium
AACCACCAGCAAAACCTTCATCTTTTCGGACAGCCGAATTTTGGGGGAGGGGGTACTTTCTAACGGAAGGTGAAAATAAGCGAATTTAGGCAAAAAAGAAAACCTAGCCGGCTAAGCTAGGTTGTTTTGGACAGTAGTGAAAGCAAAATAAGGAAAGTTCAGATCTTGGGCCGATTTGGCAAGTACCTTGGTATCCAAGTCGCCCGAATTCAACTTTCTGTCGTAGAGTTCCCAGCTACTTTTCGTTTCAGAACAGGCAGAGCCTAAAACAGAGACTCCAAGCGATGGACCATCGGCAGCCCAAGGGGAGTGCAAGCCAAAATCTTCAAAAGTGGTCCAGTCGCACCAATTCCAGCTTAAGGCAGAAACAACAGACGCGGATTTGTTGTCCAATTGCTGCTGAATTTCGGGTCTGGAAGCAGAAAAAGCCAGATCTGCACATAGGGCTACGAAAAGAAAAGCGATAGAAGCTTTCGCCCTCATGACGGATTCAACCCAATTCAGGGCATTGATTTCGCGGGGGGGGGGTGTGCATAAAATGGTCCTCATTGAATAGTTTTATGCCCATAACAATAGAAAAAAGCGTAAATACCTGTCAATGTGATGTGATTTATCTCACTATTGTGCTCACCAAGCTTCTCCAAGCACAGCCAGAATCTCTTCCTTTGTCAGCAGGGCCGGACTTGCGCGATTGGAGCCCAGCTCTGCGATGTGCAGGATGTCTGCACGGGTGATGCCAAAGGTGCTGAATTTGGGGAAGTGAAATTTCCGCGCCAGGCGGTGCAATGTTTCCGGCAACATTTCCGCAGGATTTTCTCGGGCAAAACAAGCTTTTGCATAAGCCAATTTTTGCAGACAAACTTCAGAATCTTTGCCTGGGTGGATTTGAACCCAATCCGTGACTGCAGAGAATGCGGGCGCAATCAGGTTCGCGCAAACCACTCCGTGCGGAATTTCATGGAGGCCACCAATCACTCCGGCCAGTCCATGAACAAGCCCCAAGCCTGCATGGCTGAGTCCATAGCCAGAGCAAAGCGCAGCAAGGGCCAGGTGGCTTCGCATCTCCAAGTTGTCCTGTCCTCGTTCGAGGGCAAGCAGTCCCAGGGCTGCGTGCCGAAGGCCTTCGCTTACGACCAAGTCCGATTCGGGTGTGGCATTTTTAGACGTGTAGGATTCCAGTAGCTGCGAAAGGGCGTCCATGGCGCAGGCGCTGGTCGTCGCTAGGGGCATGCCGATCTGAAGGGCGGGGTCGAGGAAAATGGCAACGGGGAGAAAGGCGGGGTGCCGGAGGGAGCGCTTGTAGTGCTCTCCATTGGGAGCAACGCCTTTCAGCACGGCATTGGTGGTGGCTTCGGATCCAGTGCCCGCAGTGGTGGGAACCGCGATCCAGGGCGTACAGGTTCCCGGGTGTTTTTGGGTGCCGATCCCCTCCAGATAATCGACCACGGAGCCTGTGAGTGGAATCATGGCCGCAACGGCTTTGCCTGCATCCAGAACCGATCCGCCTCCAACCGCAATGACGACTTCAATTTGGAGGAGTCGGCATTCGGCAATGATCCCGTCAATGGTGTCGGCTTGGGGTTCTCCGTGGATTTGCCACGAAGTAAGTTCCAAGGGTGCTTGTGATAGGGTCTCTTCCAGGTTCCAGGACCTGGATCCGTGTAAAAGCAGAACTCGGGTGCCATGTTTACGAACGAGCTGGACTAGATAGGATAAGGCTTCCGGACCAAAATGCAAAGGAGGAAATAGAGAAATAATGTTAGATGCAAGCATAATGGCTCCGCGATTCCTTGTACAAATGTGAATGCAATAAATTTGCGAAAAAATCATGCCCGGCATTCCTTGTCATGCCCGGAGTTCCTTGTCATGCCCGGCACGGGCATCGCCGTTCATCTTGCCAAGGTCTGTGATGCCCGTGCCGGGCATGACAAAACTAAATATTTCCGTTGGGCGCAATGCTTGTATAGGTAACACCTTTGCGAGGTTCGGCCATCATGTCCGCAACAGTATTTCGCCATGTGGCGTAGTGTGGAGTTTCTTTGTGTGCACTTGCCTGTAATTTGGATGCATAGGCCTCATAAAGGGCAAAACGGCAAGGATCCTCTTCGCTTTGCAAAACATCGAAGCGAAAGTTCCCCTGCTCCTTGATGCTCGCCAGATGATTGATTATGCTGGCTTCTTGAAACGCAGCAATGCACTCAGGCTTCACTTGCACATGAACAATGGTTACGGTCATATTAAAACTCCAAAAGGAACCCTGCGCGGAGGTAATAGTGTCCGCCAAGCTTGGCAAAGCGCTCGTACCCACCTAGTACCAGAATGGAAGATCTGTCGCCGTTTTTTATGTCTAGGCCTCCACCGCCCCGCCATACAAATTGAGGGTCGTCTCCGAAGTTGTAGCCGGCATCGGCAGTGGCCACGGGCAAAACGCGTCCTCCAAAAGGAAGGCGCAACCAAACCGAGCCCAGGGCTGGAATGTGGCGGTAGTCCCCGATCATTTGGATTCCGCTACTGCCTCCGACAAAAATCATCTGGTCGAATTTATACCAGAGGTGGGCCGAAACATCCAAATTTGAACTCAGAATGTCATCGCTTTTTGTCACGGATCCGATGGATGCATCCAGAGCAAGGCCCCTGGCAAAAGAAAGCCCAGTCAGAAGATATACGGACAAAAGAAACAGATAATATGATTTGTGGATCATGACTCTCCTCCTCGTTCAATACGGACCCAGCCACCACCCTTTTCGGGTAAGAAGGATTGGAAAAATCCGCGTAACAATGCGTAATTCATGGTGATAAAATAGTAAGGCGCACTGCTTAGCGTGGACTTTCTTCCTTGTTTTCCGGTGCGGAGGCCAACCAAGGCCATTAAGACAATGCCAATTTCAAGGGCAAATATGGATTGGTACAAAGGCCCTTCTCCCAGAAGCAGGATGCTGGAAACAAAAAGGGCAATCGCAAAATGGGGAGAAAACCACCGCAAGAGTTTGTGTGACAAAAAGAAATACGCCACCAGGGGGTGCAAGGGGTTTAGCAATGGCAGGTAAGAAAATAAGTAGTTGAAATTGGCTCGGCCAATGCGGATTTTGCGATTGTATTCGCCAATGCCTGCCTTGGATGTTTGTTCGGTTCCGATGGCGCTCGAAATGAATGTGCTCTCGTAGCCCTTTTCAAGGACTTTCACGGTAATGAAGAAGTCATCCATCACACTGCGACGTGTGGGTAGGGGGGTGAAAAGGAATTTACGGATGGCGTAGAGCGCTCCGTTCCCTCCGATCACTACACCAAGCTGGCCTTCGAATTTTTTGATTTCGCTTTCGAGGTCCCAGTAAGTCGCTTCACCTTCGCCCAGTGCGCTCCCGCTTTTGTCGTGCAAGATCAGATGGCCACAGACGCAACCCAGACTTTTTTGGTGAAATGGTTGGGAAATTTTGCGGACAACGTTGGGAAAGAATAGTGTGTTGGCATCACAGAATACTAGAATATCTCCGGAGGCGTGTTTCACCAGCTGATTCAGCATGGCGGCCTTTCCCTGGTTTTTTTCGGCATCGATCAGGGTAATGCGGGGCGCGTATTTTTTGATGATCTGGGCGGTATTGTCTTTGGAACCATCATTTCCGATCAAAATTTGCAATTTATCTTCAGGGTAGTCCAGGTTAAGGCAATTCAGAATCTTTTGCTCAATGACGGCTTCTTCATTATATGCGGAAATTAAAAGGCTTACGGTCGGGGTGTGTTCGGTCATTTGCTTCTGCTGGTTTCGGCGCAAACGCAAAGAAAAAAAGCCCGAAAAAATGGGAAGGGTCAGGGGGAAAAACAGATAGGTGTGTAGCAAAAGGAGCAGGCTGGCGAAAAGAATACATTCAAGGTACATCGGTTTCTTCCTTGGGGTTTCTGTCGCTTTCTAGCAACAGATTCCGGTTGTCCATGAAATGGGTCAGGATTTTGGTCATCTGGTCTGCATCCAAAGTGTTCGTGATGCTGGTAAGATAATTCCCGGAAGGCCCGATCAGGACAAAACTGGGGACTCCCGTCAAGTTCCAGTTTTCCTGAATGCAGTTTGCCGTGGGGCGGGGCCAGTTGTTGCATTCAATCAAATTGGTGGAGTCGGCGTTGAGCCTCGTGGGTAAAAAATACCGATTAAGGATTCGTGTGACGGACGTATCCCGGAAGGTGGTCGCGTCCATCATTTTGCAGGGAACGCACCAATCGGCATAAACCTCGACCAATACAAACAAACTGTCTTTTTTTGATACGGCGAGGGCCTTGCCAAAATCCATCCATTTGACCGTGGGCGTTGCCGCCTGCAGGGCAAAGGCCAGGCAAAGGAGTGAAAATAATGGCTTCATTTTTTGGTGCGCCAGGTTTTTAGGGAATCAAGCCTTTGTACCACGGATTCCTGGAAATGAGTCCAGAGCTCGGGATTGGTGCGAATCTCGGCAAGGTCTGCTGAAAATGATTCCAGGGTAAAGCCAGATTCACGGATGATGTTCTGGCGGGCGATTTTCGCATCAGAGGTTTCGCCATATTCCACCGAAGCCACTCGCAGGTCTACATACAAATTCACCAGGTTCTGGTCAATGGAATCTTCTCTTTCGCACGCGAAAACCAGGAGAAGCAACAACCAGATTGGACGCGAAAGAGACATACCCAGTTGTCCTGTCATGCCCAGTTGTCCTGTCATGCCCAGTTGTCCTGTCATGCCCAGTTGTCCTGTCATGCCCGGCACGGGCATCACCGTGCATCTTGCCGAGTTCTGTGATGCCCGTGCCGGGCATGACAATCTAAAAGTCCATTCCATGTCACAATACCATTGACGATGTTATAAATAACCGGGGTTGCTTATTCCTGCTCCATGGCGTTTTCAAAAAGACCATCGATGTATTCCGTCTTGCTGAACGGAACCAGCTGGTCGATTTTTTCGCCCATGCCCACCCAGCGGATGGGGATTTTCAATTGGCTTGCAATGGAAAGAACGGAACCGCCACGGGCTGTGCCGTCAAGCTTGGTAACCACGAGTCCCGAAAGCGGGAAGCTTTGGTGAAATACTTTAGTCTGGTTGATGGTGTTTTGGCCGGTATTGCCATCAATGACCAGAAGGATGTCGTGGGGGTAGGATTCGTCATGTTTGCGCATCACGCGGACCACTTTGCGGAGTTCTTCCATCAAGTGTTCTTTGTTGTGCAAACGACCGGCGGTGTCGATTAATATTACATCGCAACCACGGGCTTTGCCGGCTTCGCAGGCATCGTATGCGACTGCCGCAGGATCTGAGCCTTCTTGATGGCGTACAAACTCTGCTCCGGACCTTTGGGCCCAGGCTTCGAGTTGCTCAATAGCTGCTGCGCGGAATGTGTCCCCGGCGGCAACCATGACCTTTTTTCCTTCGGCTTTAAAACGGTGCGCCAATTTTCCAATAGTCGTAGTTTTGCCTGCTCCATTCACTCCAATCACCAGAATCACATGGGGCTTGCCTTGTAGCACAAAGGGAGGTGGATCCACCAGTAGGCGGTTCGCTTCGTTGCGCAAAATCTGCAGAATCTGGTCTTGGGAAAGGGATTTGCCTAGGGCGTTTTCACGCAAGGCATCGGTCAAGGCAAAAGAGGCTTCGACTCCCACATCGGCCCGGATCAAGTGCTCTTCGAGCTGTTCCAGGAGCTCGTCAGTCACCTTGCCGGTGCCGAGAATTCCTTTGATTTCACCGAGGAGGGCTGCCCGTGTTTTGGCCAGGCCTTGTTTGATGACAGAAAATAGACCCATGGCTTAGCTCCGAAGAAGATTCATGATGAGTTTGGCTTTTTCCAATTCTTCTTCGAACTGCTGAAAAAGGGATTCGCGGGTTTGGGTTATCCCCAGTTTGACCAAGGCATTTTCCAGATTCACTTCCTCTTGGAATTGACTGGAATACAGAACAACGCCTTTGGAATGAGCGACGGAATTGGCAAGGGCAAGCACCAAGACGTATTCACGAATGGAGGCGTCAGAATGTTCAGAATGGATGTTTTCCACCGGAAGACGGACCACATCGGGAAGGCTCCAGCGCTCTAAAATTCGCGCGCCAATTTGATGATGGTCCAAGCCAAACATCTCGCGTTCTTTTTGCTCTAGGGGAACGCCCGCAACGCGGGCTGCGTCCACCACCGCCAAATATTCCTTGGGGAACGTGGTATCGAGGGCGAGCGCTCCGATGTCGTGGAGCATCCCTTGGGTAAAGGCGATTTCGGGGTCGATCCTTCGGTCCATGAGGCCAGCAAGAACCCGGCAGTAGATGGCGGTTTCAATGCTGTGTCGCCAGAAGGCCACCCGGTTGATGGCTTGCGAGGGTTCCGTCGACTTGAATAAGTTGTATACCGAAGCGGAGATCACAATGGAAGAAACCGCATTGAACCCGAGCTGAGTGACCGCGCGTTGGCTGGAGGTGATTCCGCCGGGAATTCCGTAGTAGGCTGAATTCGCTAGGCGGAGAACCTTCCCGGAAAGGCCCACGTCCATTTCAAGAAGACGGACCACGTCGTTTGCATTGGAGCGTGGATTATTGATGATCCCAATGATTTTGGAGACAATGCTTGGCAGGGATGGAATTTGAGAAATTCCATCCAGGACATAGCGGTATTTAGCCTTGAGATCTGGTTCCACGGATTGACTTAGGAAATGAATTTGGTTTCGTCGATGAGGCCGTAGGCCACGGCTTCATTGGCTGTCATGAAGTTGTCGCGGTCGGTGTCTTTTTCGATTTGTGCCACGGTTTTTCCACTGTGCTTGGCCAAAATCTCATTGAGGACCGTGCGGATGCGCAACATCTCTTCGGCCTGAATCTGGATGTCGCTTGCGGGGGCAACGATCTCGCCATGAATGAGTGGTTGATGGATCATCACGCGGGCGTGGGGCCAGGCAAAACGACGGCCTTTGGCGCCGGCAGTCAAAAGCACTGCGCCCATGGAGGCCGCTTGACCGCAGACCACGGTGGATACGGGGCTCTTGATGGACTGCATGCAGTCATAAATGGCAAGACCCGAAGAAATCACGCCACCTGGGCTGTTGATGAAAATGGTGATTTCGTCCTGGTTCTGGGAATCCAGCCAAAGCAGGCGTTTGACCATCTTTTCAGCCGATTCGTCATCGACTCCGCCCCACAGGAAAAGCTTGCGCCCCTTGGCTAAATATTCTTCCGCTTGTTTGAACGGATTGAATTCTTCTTTCTTCTCTTTGTCTTTATCTTCACAGCTCATTGGATACCTCGTCTTGTAAATTCAATTCATAGTGGAAAGTGGAAAGTGTGAAAGTGGAAAGTTGTGGCGTTTGATTCCTAAAAAGGAAAACAAGTCTGCAACTTTACACTTTCCACTAGGGTTCTTTATAGAAACCATGGTTTTCACTTTCCGTTTTTCACTTCCCAGGTCGTTCCTTGCGGTCCGTCCTTGATCACTACATTCATAGCCGCCAGCTCGTCGCGGATGCGGTCGCTGGTTTTAAAATCTTTACTTGCGCGGGCTTCCTTGCGTTCGACAAGCAAGGCCTCCACCTTCGCGGCATCCACGCTTGCGGCTTCACGCACCACGGTCAGCGGGGTATCGAGGCCCAGGCCCAGCACCGAATCAAAATCACGCACCAGGGCAGACTTCTCGTAGTCCTGCAAGGTATCCTTGAGCATCAAGTTTAAGATACCCAGTGCTTTGGATGTATTCAAGTCGTCGCCAATGGCCTCGCGGAATTTGGCCTGCCATTCCTTGGCCTTGGTCGAACCAATCGATCCGCCCTGTCCGATTAAAGGGTCTGTTTTTTTACGCAGGGCCTTCAGGGATTCGCGGGCGTTTTCCAGGGCATCGTAGGAGAAGTTCAGATAATTGCGGTAATGACTGGTGAGAGCCATCAGGCGGTATTCCATGGGGTGGAATCCATCACGAATCAGGACATCCAAAGTCAAAAACTCGCCACTGGACTTGGACATTTTGGCGGACTCGCCCATGCGCAAAAATTCCCCATGCATCCAGAAGCGGGCAAAGGGTTTGCCGGTAGCGCATTCGGATTGGGCGATTTCGTTGGTGTGATGGATGCGCACATGGTCCGTGCCACCGCAATGGATGTCCAGGGTTTGGCCCAAGTGCTTCATGGCCATGGCGGAGCATTCGATGTGCCAGCCCGGGAATCCAACACCCCAGGGACTTGGCCATTCCATGGCCCGGCGGGTTTCGACCGGAGAAAACTTCCACAGGGCAAAGTCGGTGATGTTGTGTTTTTCGCCCTTGTCCACGCGGGCGCCTTCCTGCAGGCTGTCGATGTCAAGGCGGGCAAAATCGGCGTAGCGCTTGAACTTGGCGGAATCAAAATAAATGCCGTCAGAAGTGCGGTAGGTGTATTCTTTGGATTCCAAAGTCTGGACCAAGTCCACCTGCTCCTGGATATGGTCGGTCGCTTTGCACCACACAGAAGGATTCAGGATGTTGAGAAGCGCAATGTCCTTCATGAAGGCCTGGGTATAAAAGTCTGCGACTTCCCACACGGTTTTACCGGTGCGGGCCGCGCCTTTTTCCATCTTGTCTTCGCCCTCGTCTTCGTCGCTGGTCAAATGGCCCACATCCGTGATGTTGACCACGTGTTTGACCGCAAAGCCGAAGTATTCCAAACCACGCCGCAGCACATCCTCGAAAACATAGGTGCGCAGGTTGCCGATGTGGGCAAAATGGTACACGGTAGGGCCACAGCAATAGAGTCGAACTGCAGGAACGCCCTCGGGCAGGGTGAAGGGTTCGACGGAGCGGGAAGCGGTGTTGTAAAGGCGAAGTTCAGACATCCCCGTAAAGTTAGCAAATTCGAGGATTTTAGAGGAAATAACAAGGACACATGGGGGGTTTATCCCGATTAGCCGGATAAATGGGCTTGTCACCCCCGCGCCGGTTGCCTTGTCACCCCTGCGGAGTTTGCCTTGTCACCCCCGCGCAGACGGGGGTCTAGGCTGTAAACGTCACTCGAGGGTGGATAAATCCCTACGCAGTGTGGTTCCATAGCTTCCGCTGACGGTTAATTTGTTGTTGATGACATACCCAACTGTGATGTATTGAAACAGGGGGTGCGACTCCGTTACCCATTGGGTTGGGGTTGCGGTGGAGGCTATGGAGATGGTCTGGGCTGTTCGATCCACCCGAACGATTCGACCCCCAGCCAGGAAAGTATTCTGGGTGGCATAATGGACTGGGGATTGAACCTCTTGCCATTCCTTGCCATTTTGCGAAAAATAGACGCCTTTCGAGATGGAGTAAAGGAACCCGCCACTCGTTCCCTTCATGATTCCTGTTTGCATGGAGTCATTGACGTTTCGCTCCCAATCTTTTCCATTGGTGGAGCGCCAAGTTACGGATGAAATGATGGCTCCGATCACCCCGCCTTGTTCGGGTTCATTGATGTTGATCAGGATCATGTTGCCATTGGAGGTAAGCGAAATCAGCTTTGGCGCGGTGTACGGATTTCCATTGGGTAAATTCATCACTTTGGTGAATCCTTTCAAGGGATGCCCTAAATAAATGGCAGTTGCGGATGCCACGACCCATTGGGAGTCTAACCGGGCGTGAAAATGGGGTAAATAATAGGATAAGAGCGTAGACTTCTCTGTGGTGGTGTCGCGCCAGCTTTTTCCCTGATTGGTGGAATAGCGAACCGAGCCACTTTTCAGAGTAACCAACATATTGCCGACCTTAAAGGGCTCGATAATGCAATAGTTACCACCTGTGGCGCAGTTTTCTGGCCACGGCCAGGCCATGATCGGAGTTGTCCAAATGGAATCATTGTCAGAAAAGGTTTGTGTTCCGTTGTTGTATACCGCATTGGTATCCCACTCCAAATAAGTTGTGCTCTTGGAGGATTTGGTAAAATCGGGTTCACTTAAGGTTGACCAAGGGCCCAAGTATTGGGAGGAAGAGGAGGCCGAAGTCACAGATGAGGAGACTGAAGAGGATGAATCAAATCCGTTGCGAGAGTAGTTGAAAATTCTGCCAATAAAAATATCCTGGCTCACATTTTCGCCTTTTCCCAGTGAGATTCCCGTCACGGCCCCTATTCTCCCGTTGCCCATTTTTGCGACAAGCTGATAAAGCCCAGCCTCCAAGGAGTCAAAGGAGAACATGCCATGGGAGTCCGAAATGTCGATGCCGACCGTATCTTCCTTAAAAACCAGGAACACCCGGGCATTGCTGACAAGGGTTGTCGACGTTAGTGGGCGTTTGGTCAAGGAAGCCACCAGGCTGTCATCTTGCAACACAAACCCGTCAATACTGCCCGTATTGGTGGTGATGGTCGCACCTGCGTTTTCGTCATCCTTGATGCCCAGGCTGCAGGCAAAAAAGAGTGAGACGGAACAAGCGATGGCGAGGGTTTTTAGCGTGCGGATGGTGTTCATGAATTCTTCTCCTTGGTAGGCTTGGTCACAACGGGGAAACATTGCAGGTTGAGTTGAAATACGGAGTCATGGGTGCCGGGCACTTCCATGGATTCGCGAGCGAGCTGTTCTTGAAATTGCCGCATCAGTTCTTGCATGCGCGGAAAGGCGGATTTGGGGATGCTGAAGGTTACGGTGGAGACTTCGCGCCGCTCGGGAATAATCGTCTGCAAGGCTCGCTCGCCAAGGTGCAGCATCTCGCGTTGAAAACTGGCGACGGCCATTTCGCGGGCGTGGGACTGGGTGGAAACCAGGGGATCGACCTGTTCATAGCGTCCATCGCCGTTCTGTCGCAAAAGTTGCAGGCGAATCAGGAGTTCGGTTCCGCGCCGGGCCTGGGTTTCGGTCAAGGCGGGTTCGAACCCGCGGGCGAGCTTCGCAAAATCCCCGTTCCAGCCTTCGAGCATGACAGCTTCGCGCAACATAGGCAAATACCAGGTGGCGAAGTATTCGGATTGGTCGATGCGTATGTCCGCGGGTTTGCGGACTCCGCGCAGCTTGTGCAGGCGCAGGTATTGTTTGTTGCGCTCTTCCAGAGAGGAGGCGCGGGCCATGCTGACCATGGCCTCCCAGTAATCCGCTTCGCCTGCTTCGAGCTTCATGATTTTGGCGAGGGGTTCCACCAGGTGAGGCGCAAGAGTTTTTCCGGGCGAATTCAAAAGGCGGTGCAGGTGGCTTTTTGCTTTGAGACCGAGTCGGAATGCCAGGGATTGCAAGCTCACCGAAGGGTCGGCTAACCTGCGCAATTCGATCCAATCCCGCAGGAATACCTGCCAATCATTGTAGGAATAGATGTTGAAGGTCGGCTGGGTCATGTCAAGAAATTAGAAAAACAATGGCATTGGTGTTCCCTTAGAGGCAAATAAATCGTTCCCTTTGAGGGAACGACAGCCATCTTGGGGCGTCCTCGACCCCCGCCTACGCGAGGGTGACGAATCGCAAGGGCTCCAAGCCTTTCTCTGGTGTGATCCTGCTCACTACCTTTACCCTGTGAGTCCTTGTATCTTTTTGCTAAAGTCCTAGGTAACGTAAAACAATCGGAGAATGTTCAAATGAATAAACTGCTAAGCGTCTTTATCGCAGTCGTCATGGCTGGGTCCGTCTGGGCAAGCAATCTACCTGTTTCCCACGAGGCATCCTTCAAAGAAGCCTACAACGCAAGCGAAGTCACCATCAAGGCCACCGGTCGCGGTGCTGACGACAAAGCCACCGACATCGATCTCAAGCGTGCGGCAGTTTGGTTCATCCTCGAAGGCGGTACCGACCCCGTCCTCAATACTCCCGAATCCAAAACCGCATTTGCTCCCATTGCAGAATCCTTCTACGACATCAACAACATCAGCAAGTATGTGACCTGGGAAGCCCAGAAGGTTGATGCGCAGATGAAGACCGCCGATGGACTGAAGCGTACCAAGGCTATTCGAATCAACAAGGGTGCCATTCAGGCCGACTTGTCCGCCAAGGGTGTCATCAAGGCCGTAAGCGACCTTCGCGACGCACTGGGCAATCCGACCATCATGGTCATTCCTGAATGCAAGACCGGTGAATCCCCCATCAAGGTTTTTGACACCAACAACTTGGCCCGTCACGCTGCCGGCGTAATCGAAAGCCGCTTGACCGCTAAGCAATACGATGTGATCGTTCCTCGTGGCCAGGACCAGCTCGCTCAAATGACCGAAATGCAGGGCCAGCTTGCGGAACAGGATGCCGATCCCGCCTACCAGCTCGCTTTGACATTGGGTTCCGATGTTTACATCGTATTCTCCGGAATGATTGAAAACTCCAAGGCTTCCGTAGTCGTCAAGGCTTACGAAACCACGACCGCGCGCCTGCTCGGAACCGAGACCGGTTATTCCAAAGCCCGCCCAGGTGCAAACATGGAACCACTCGTCGAAGAGGCTGTTTCCGATGCCATCGACCGCGTTCTGCAGCGCATCACCAATTACTGGACCGAAGACCTCAAAAAGGGAATCCAGTATAAGGTGATTTTCAAGATCGACAATACCATTGGCAAGGCCGGCGTTCAAGATGTCCAGGACGAAATCGGTGGCGTATTGGACGACAATTTCAAGACCAAAGAAAACATCATCACCGACAAGACCATGGACTACAACATCTGGGCCAAGCCTAGCGAATTTGACAAGTCCTCCAAGATCGAGCGCTTCATTCGCCGCGAGGTGAAGGGATCGAAGATCAGCAAGCTGAATGTCAACAAAAAACTAATTATCCTCAAGGTTGAGAAATAAAATAACCGAGCGACGGACCCGCCCTCCGGCGGGTCTTTTTTCGCCCAAGGGAGCACACTATGAAAAATAAATTATTCGCATTATCCGTTTGTGGACTTTTGTCCATGGCTAGCGCGCAAGACCTTGCTAGCATGATTAATGATCCATCGTATCCACAGCAAATGTTTTTTGTTGGGGTTGGATCTTCGCCCATCAGTCAGGCCGATGCCGATAACCAGGCCGTGTCTGCGGTGCAAAAATCCATTACCGTCACCGTTAGGGTGAGCCAGGAAAGTGGCATGTCTTCCAAGCGTCAGGGAAATTCCGAGACAGTGAAGCGCTACCTGGAATCCCGTGCCACCATGAATACCCGAGGGGACTTGCAGGGTGCGGACATCGTCAAACGCTACACCAAGGGAAACACCTTTATGGCCTTGTGCGCACTGAGCAAGAGCAAATTTGCCGCCCAAAAGCGCATGAACATGAAGGAAGCCGCAAAGTCCATCGTGACCTTGGCGGACCAAGCCAAAGTGGATGCCGATGCGAATAAAATCGCCGATGCATTGAGCGTCCGTTCCCGCATTGAAGAACGTATTCGCACTTTTGAACAGGAACGCGTTCTTCTTTCTGCTGCGGAATCTTTGCTCCCTGGCGATACGGTTCCTGTGAATGTCGATGCACTGAACAAGATCTTTGATGCATCGCTCAAAAAGCTTTCCATTGCCGCAGTTTCCGGTGGAGAACAGAGCCTGGTGGACCCAGCCCAAGGCCTTTTGCCCTGGACTGTATTGGTCACGGCGCTCGAAGTTCCCATTGCCGAAATGCCCCTGAAGCTCGTCTCTCCTGATCGCAAGATTGTTCGGACTGCGATTACGGATGCGCAGGGTCAGGCTATTTTCTACCCAGATGCCTATGTCGGTCGTGCTGCCGGCGAACAGGTCTGGAAGGTGATGGCTGATTTGCAGGTATCCCGCTCACAAATGGATATTCTCGATCGCAAGCGTGCAGATTTCCGTGTGACCATCACGCCCATGGAATGCAAGGTGAAAATCCAAGCTTCCGGGATTCCCGTTGCGGCCGCTCGCACCGAACTCGTGAAGACCCTGGCCAATTATGGTTTCAAGGATGATCCCAGCGCTAAAAAGACTTTGATTGCCTCCACTTCTGTGCTGGAAAAGGGTTTCAGTCAAGGGCTTTCCGATGCGACCAGTTTCGCGATGCTCGAGGTTTCCCTGGCTCTCGAAGTCAAGGACGCCGCTGGCCGCTCCCTCCAATCCACGATTGGCAAAGCCATGGGAACCGGAAACAGGGATGCAGCCGTGGTTGCAGCGATTAAAAAGATGCAACTCGGTCCTGATGCAAGTCTTCTCTCCAAAGCGGCTTGTGGTGATGGTAGCCCTGCAAAACCACTCCCAACTTTGGCCGTTCTTCCATTCAACGCACCCCGCACCTGGTATAGCGACGAAGCTAAGGCTTCATTGCTCGCCGACATGGTCGCGGGTGCAATCCACCGCGCCGAAGCCTACCAGATTGTGGAGCGCACCCGCCTTGCCGAGCTCGTGACCGAACAGACCACGGGCCAGTCTGGCTTGATCGCGGATCCTGTGGAAATGGGCCAGCTACTCGGTGCCCAGTTCGTGATGATGGGAACCTTGCTCGGTGATTGGGATTCTCTCCGCGTCGAAGGCAAAATCGTCGATTCGAAGACTGGAGCCGTGGTGAAGACTTTCTCTGCAACGGGTTCGCTCGAAACGATCTCAGGTGCGATTGCTAAGCAGATTCTGTAATTCAAGATGATGTGAATCCATTAAAAAAGCTCACTGCAATTGCAGTGAGCTTTTTTTTTAATTCCAAATTCCGATTACTGGCAACCCTCTTTGAACCGGCTTTCATCGGAACAATCAGACTGGTCTACAATGGTTGCTGGCTCGGCCTTCTTTTCGGCACAGGCAAACAGGGTGAACGCGATGGCGATGGATGCGAAAACAAGTTTGAGTGACTTCATGGTTATCCTTTGACGGGTGTTTGTTGTCTTGATCCAATATAATTGTTCCGTGCAGTGGTGGACAGGGGAAAGTGTGTTCAGAATCACCCTGAATCCGTGCTTGAGCATTCCGGTGGGGATTATTATATTCACTGCATCCAAAAAATAGGAGCACTCATGAAAAAATTTATCCCCGTCGCCCTGATGCTTATGGCAAGTTTTGCCTTTGCCCAGAAAGACATGTCCGCCGCAAACCAAGATGACGCGGAAGCGCCTGCTGCGTCTGATGGCGCAGTCACCCCAGGCGACGAAGCCAATGCCGAGATGGATGGCCTAGGTGAATGGCTGGACAATTCCGAAGCTCAGACCAAGGCCATGGAGCTGATGCAGCAAGGTAAATATGTCCGCAAGTCATTGATGATCTTGCCACATCTTTACTGGCTCGGAGAGGGTGGAATTCAAATTCGTCCCCGTCACAAGCCTGTAATCATCAAGGCTCTCCGCGACTCCCTCATGCACATGTCCCGCTTTGATATCAACCCTGTAAACACCAAAGCGGCTCGTGCACTCGCGAATACTTGGACAGGAACCCCTGGCCATAGTGCAACGCTTTTGGATCAATTGGTCAAGGACCAGCTTTCCGTAGACCTTCTGGGTTCCATGATGGGTGCAGTCAAAGAACGCGCCGAAAAGAACCTTACCGAAGACCAAGTGAATTCCTTCATGGTGGACAAGGCCAAGGAAAGTGGCGTGACCGCAGCCGAATTGAACCTCGTGCTCAATTCTGGCTACGTCGTTGTTCCCGTAACCTCCTTCCTGGCCTACGGAACCAACAAAGATGGTGGATACGAAGCTACCGTCAAGGGCGGAGTCATCCTGTACAAAGTTCAAGTCACCAAAGAAAAAATTTGGCTCGAGAAGCGCGCGGACCTAATCCGTACCGGCCGCTTCACCGTTGACAAAGATGGCTATTCCGCACTTGATATCGTCATGGTCCCTGCCGCAATTCGTGCATTGCCACTTAAGGAATCCGTCATGTATGGCGCCATCGACAAGATGTTAAGCGCTGTGATGCAAGACATGCGCGACTTGCCTGAATTCCGTTTGCTCTCACAGATTTCCTGGGCCGAAAAGGAACAGTTCCAGGCACCGTTTGGTTCTTCTGAAATCAAGGATGTCCCCTTGGACAAATTCTTTGAACAGGTTGAATCCATCGAAAAGAAAGATGGCTCTGTCAAGGACGAAATCACCGCTTGGGGTTTTGTGAACAAGCCATACCAGTTCAAGTACCCAGTAAAGACTGTCGATTCCAATGTTGCTGAATATACCTGGCAAGGTTACATGCCTTCCGGTACGCCACAAACCTACGCCACTATCCGTGAATACTCCCGCGTTCCTATCGATGTGGATTTCCGCCTAGGTGTTGCCAGCATGGGCCTGAAGGGGAGCCTCGTTAATGATACTGGCGCTCTGGTGGAGTTGTCCGGCATGGGACTCTATGGGCAGTTGCAGACCATGATTGCGCCTGTTTTCGGGGTGAGCCAGTTGGCTTTCCGCATTGACTTTAACTACAAGATGTTACCACTAGATTCAGGTGCATATATACTTCGGACATCATTTTTTGATTATGACCTGACTTCCATTGGATCATACGACATTGGCTTCGGCTTGCAAAAGAAGTTCTGGATGGGGCGTATTGTTCCTTCGCTGGGAGTAGACCTAACCGTGGGTGAGATTTACTTAAATGCATCAACTCCTCTGGCTATTGTTGATTATGGGTTTGCGGATTACTATGTGGGCGCACGTGCAACCCTCGGTGCCGAATATGCCATTACCCCGAACTTCCGCCTCGGTGTTTCCGGCGCGGGAACATTTAACTCCAATTTGGGTTCATGGGCCTTTACCGTGGATGGAAAAAAAGCAGCTGACGTAACCTTTGCCGAAACCCCAAAAATGACCGCTCTGGGCTTCGAAGCCGGCGTCTATGTCATGATCAATGCATGGCCTCTGCGCAAGGCTTATGATGCCATTCTGGACATGGCCACTTCGGGTACTGCCGGTGCCATCATGAATGGTTCCCTGAGCCCAATTCCTTAATTTTCTTAAATTTCCCAATAATTTTTGAAAGCGGGTCCTTCGGGGCTCGCTTTTTTTTCACCAAAATTTATAGATTTGGCGCAGTCCCTCTTTCCAGGATTGGCGCTATGGAGTACAAATGCTGAAGTCTGATGAAAAAGTTTTGATTCGAACCGCTCTTATGGAATACCGCACCTTGCTCTTCAAGGTGTTCAAAGGCACCATGGAAGAAAAGTCACGCATTGCCAAAGTGAACAAATTGCTACAGGCCTGGAAGGTTTAACGGCTCTGTCATGCCCAGCAATGGGCATCACCGTAACCTTTTCCTATTCATACCTCAGTGCGTCAATGGGGTTCAGGCCTGCTGCTTTGCGCGCTGGGTAGAATCCGAAGAATACCCCGACCATGGCCGAGAATCCAAAGGCAAATAGGATTGTGGTGATATCCAGAATCGTATTCATGCCGACCGTCTGTTCCAGAACTTTGCAGGCACTAAGCGCCAGGGCAATTCCCGCGAGGCCACCTAGGGAACAAAGGACAACCGCCTCAATCAAAAATTGCAAAAGAATGTCGATGCCTCGCGCGCCTAGGGCCATGCGGATTCCAATCTCCCGGGTACGCTCCGTCACCGAAACCAGCATGATGTTCATGATCCCAATTCCTCCCACCAAAAGGGAAACTGCGGCAATGGCGCTCAAAAGCATGGTGAGGGTGCGGGACATGCTGGTTGCGGCTTCGAGGATGTCGCTTTGGTTGCGAATGCTGAAGTCGTCGTTTTCTCCCCGCACCTTATGTTCTTTGCGTAGAACCGTTGTCATCTCCTCCTGGGCTGCCGCCATGACTTCGCGGCTGTTCGCGCTGGCGATGATTTGGTTCAGATGCGAATCCCCTGCGATGCGGAAAAATACGGTTGTGATCGGTGCGATGACGATGTCGTCTTGATCGCCCCCCATTCCGCTTTGGCCGCGGCTAGCCAGGACTCCGACCACCGTCATGGGTTGTTTGCCAAAGCGAAATTGTTGACCTACTGGGTCTGAATCGCCAAAAACCTCTTGGGCAATGGTTGCCCCAATGACGGCAACCTTTCGGGAAGTGCGGACGTCGCGTTCGGTAAAAAAACTTCCCGAAGAAAGCTTCAATTGCCGGATCTCGAAATATTCGACATTCGCGCCTTCCATGTTTGTGGGCCAGTTGGTTCCATTGGCAACAAATTGTCCATTCGCGCGCACCAGACCCGAAACCGCAGCAATTTGTGTGCAGTGTTTTTTCAATGCATCAATGTCTTTGAGCTTTAGGGATTGCCAGGAATCTGCTCCTAGGCGCACGCCATGGGAAGAGGAACCACCAGGGCGAACCATCAAAACATTGGACCCCAGGGCCCCAATGCGTTGATTGATATCGGCTTCCGCGCCCTTTCCCACGCTAACCATGATGATCACCGCAGCTACGCCAATAATGATTCCCAGCATGGTCAGCAGGGTGCGCATGCGATTGCGGAGAATATTGCGTAACGCTGTCCTTAAAGTAGTCAATAAGAATTTCATTTTACCACCGCCGTATCGCTAACGATGATTCCATCCCGTACCACTAAAATGCGCTTGGCGTGTTGTGCGATATCTTGCTCGTGGGTGACCATCACTACGGTAATCCCCTGGGCATTCAAGTTATGGAACACATCCATAATTTCTTCGGATGTGGTGCTGTCCAGGTTGCCCGTGGGTTCATCGGCAAGCAATAAAGAGGGCTGGTTGACTAAGGAACGGGCAATGGCGACCCGCTGCTGTTGTCCACCGGACAGCTGGCTTGGCACGTGGTGCATTCGGTCCTGTAAACCCACGCGTTGCAAGGCTTCAATGGCTCGGCTGCGTGGCGATTCTGTCAATTTACGGCGTCGCAAATACTGGGTGGGGATTTCCACATTTTCGAGGGCGCTGGTGCGGGAAAGTAAATTGAAACCCTGAAAGACAAATCCAATGGTGGCTGCGCGAATGTCGGCCAGTTCGCTTCGGCGCATGCGGTCTACCCGTTGCCCCTGAAGGTGGTATTCGCCGGCGGTGGGTTGATCCAGGCATCCGATAATGTTCATGAGAGTGGATTTTCCCGATCCAGATGGTCCCATAATGGCTACAAATTCCCCCTGGTGAATGGTTAAATCCACGGAACGAAGTGCATGGACTTGCGATTCTCCCAGGCTATAAACTTTGGACAGTCGGTGCATTTGAATAATGGAACTCATTGGCCTATCCTCAATGGGGTCCGCCACCGTGTCCGCCAGGACCCATGTCCAGCAGAGATCCTTTTTTCTTGACCTTGGCCGCAGAATCGGTGGCAACTCCTGTAATGACCCGGTCGCCCACTTTGAGGTCCCGGGTATGAGTGACTTCGGTGTGGGATCCATTGCTAATGCCCGATTTGAAGGAGTGCGAGACCAATTTCCCATTGCTGTCTAGCATCCAAACTATTCCACGGGGAGAATTGGTTTCTTTATGCTCCGATTTTTCCTTGTCGCGGGGTGTAGGGGGTGCGCCAATCTTGGCTAGGATTTCGGTGCTGGGTTTAAACCCCATGGCGGAGTTGGGAATGGCAAGCACGCTGTCCGTACTGCGAACCAAAAATTCCAAGGTCGCAGTCATGCCGGGCAGAAGCATTTGTTGGGGGTTTGGGGCATCGACCACGACGGTGTAGTTCACCACATTCTGCACCACTGCACCCTGCAAGCGCACCTGGCGCACGGTGCCTTGGAACGAGCTGTCTGGATAGGTCTGCACGGTGAACCGAACGACTTGCCCGGGCTTCACAATGCCAATATCGCTTTCATCAACGTTGGCCAAAATTTCCATTTTGGACAAATCCTCGGCGATGACAAAAAGTGTCGGGGTGGAAAGACTGGCAGCAACCGTTTGGCCAACCTCGATGGAACGGGAAATCACGGTGCCATCAATGGGAGAGCGGATGGTTGCATGAGCCAGGTTGATTTCCGCGAGGCGCAGGGCGGCCTGAGCAGCTGTGACTGAGCTCTGGTCCAGAATGGCCGTGGTCTTTGCGTCGCTCAAATCTTTTTCCGACAAATTCCCCTGGTCAAAGAATTTTTGGGCGCGCTCGGATTCGAGTTTGGATTTGTTCGCCTGGGCCTGGGCTTTAGCTAGGGAGGCCTGAACCTGCTCGCAGTTGGCTTGCAGGGCGGTCCGGTCCAATTCGGCCAGCACCTGCCCCTTGCCGACGTGGCCATTGAAATCCGCGAGTACTTTGGATACCGTTCCAGAGACCTGGGTGCCAATTTCAACCGTTCCCACCGCCTGTAAAGACCCCGTACTGGAAATGGTTTCCTCGATGACCTCTTTGGTGAGGGAGACTGTTGTGAACTGGGTCTGGGAGCTGTCTGTGCATGCCAACAGGAGGGCAAGTGCGAGAAACAAAAAACCCAAATAGCGATTCATAATGACGCTCCAAGTGTAACGAGGGCAGTGTGGATTTGCCCCTGGGAATGTTTTAAACCAATAAAAGCAAGGACTGCATTGTAGCGGGCAGAGACGAGGTCTGTTTGGGCCTGCAAGGCTTGTTGCTCCGCGCTCCGCAGGTCGAGTTGGGTGGTGGCCCCGGAAGAAAATTTGGATTGCACCACGGCCAGGGCCGCTTGCGCACTCGTGAGGGCGATTTGGGCTAGGCTATAACGCACGAGCGCAGAGGCGTAGTTGCGGGCCTCTTTGTTGCGGGCAGTTTTTTGTTGCTGTTGCAGGTCCCGTAAGCGTAGATTTGCCGAAGTCAAAGAAATTTGTGCGGAGACTTTGGATGTAGTTCGGGCTTCACGGTCCAGCAGGGGAAGGGAAAGCGAAGCATCCACCCGCAGGGAGTTGGAAGACGAAAGATTTGCGCCGGCAGTGGAATTCCCCAAAGGATCGGTGTGTCCCAAAGTGGCACCGAATTGCAGCGTAGGCCACCAGCCCAGGGTGGTTTCGGTCAGGGCTGCGCGGGCGGCTTCAATTCGTGCAGCCTGAGCCACCAAGGATGAAGTTTGGATGCTATCCTCGTTTTCTCCTGTGCTGGGGTTCGTTTGCAAAATCGCGTCAACGGCCTGCACTGGAAAGTCCGTGATTCGATATTGGGTGGCATTGGCGTCGGTACCCAGAAGGGAAAATAAAGCGTCCCGGCTGTCTTCACTGGTTTTGCGCGTGTCGGCAAGCAGGAGTTCCGCCTGGGCCATGGAGGCCAATTGGACCAGCGTATCGGAGGGGGGGAGGGATCCGCCCGTTACAAAGGCTTTGATCTGGGCCAGTTTTTGCCTTTGGGTTTCCAGGTTGGCCTCCTTTGCCTGCACCAGCATGGAATCGCGCAGGGCCTGGGTGTATGCCTGGCAAATCAGTTTGGCTAAATCCTCCTGAATGGTTTTTACATCCAAGGTGACGGCCTTCTCTTGTCTTTTGGCTGTTTCAATAGATGCCAAATTTTGGCGATTCAAAGTTTCGGTAAGGCTGAGGTTTGCACTCCAGGAAGTTTGGTAGGAGTTTGCAAACAACACCTGGGAACGTTGGATGCTGGTGCCCGCACTCAGACTGGGTTGTAAAGTGGCGTTGGCCTTGGTGCGCACGACCTTTGCTGACTTTATCTGCAATTGCGAAGACAAGATGTTTGCATTATTGGCCCACGCGGTGGCGATCGCCGCTTGCAAATCCATCTCCGCCTCTTCTGTGTTCGCTAAGGAAAACAAAAGAATTATGCATAAAAGAATGATAGAGAAAGAAATGGAATTATGCATGGCATTCCCGAAAGTATTGTCATCTTGGGTCATCTTGTCATCCCCGGCACTCCACACAGTGGACATGTGTCCGTAACGGGCAAGCCCGAACGGCCCCACCGAGGGATCACCGGTGCTTGTCGCATGAATTTGCTCGGGCAAGGTTCTGTGATGCCCGTTCCGGGCATGACATCGCGAGTCAGCGCCGAACACCCAGTCCTCCCCAAAAGTATTGTCATCTCCGCCATTCCTGTCATCCCCGGCACTCCACACAGTGGACATGTGTCCGTAACGGGCAAGCCCGAACGGCCCCACCGAGGGATCACCGGTGCGTGTCGCATGAATTTGCTCGGGCAAGGTTTTCATTTGGCTATCCCCAGCAAGGCTTCGCGGTACTGGTCTCCGATGGGGATTGCGTGTTTGCCCGTGAGGATTGCCTGGCCCTTTTCAATCTGGACAATCTTCTCTAGGTTGATGATCCAGGAGCGGTGAATGCGCATAAACTTGCTGGAGGGCAATTGCTCTTCCATGGCTTTGAGGCTGGAAAGGGTCATGATGGGTTTGCCCGTTTCCAGATGAATGCGGACATAGTCGTTCATTCCTTCGATAAAAAGGACCTCCGGTAAGGAAACTCGCACTAGGTGGTATTCGGACTTGACCCAAATGGAGTCATCCAGGCTCGACCCCGTTTCCGTTGCCCGTAGTTGCTCCCAGTAGTGAAGTGCCTTTTGTGTGGCAACGGTAAATTCCGCCAGACTGAAGGGCTTAAGCAAATAATTCTGGGCATTGACTTTGTAGCTCTCCACCGCAAATTCGCTGTAGGCCGTGGTGAAAATCACCAGGGGTTTGCGGGTGAGGGACTTGACCAGCTCCATTCCTGACATTCCGGGCATATTGATATCCACAAACATCAAATCCACAGATTGGCTCGCTAGGAGTTCCTTCGCCTCAAAAGCATTGGAACACGCGCACACCAGCTCGAGGAAGGGCGTTTTGGCAATGTAGGCGACGATTTGCTTTAGGGCGAGGGGCTCATCGTCAATGGCGATGCATCTCATAGGGGTAGCTCCAGAATCACGGTGAAAGTCTGGGAGTTTGGGAGCACAGTCAAAAGTTCTTCTTTTCCAAACAGCAGGTGAAGGCGGTGCCGGACATTGGCGAGACCTAGGCCCGAGTGTTTTTCGGGTGAGTCTCCGATGGCGGGGTAGGAACTGTTGTGAACCGTAAATCGGATGCTCTTGGGTGTTTGTTCCAGGTGAATATGAATGAAGGATTCGCCCCGGGGATGGATTCCATGTTTAAAGGCGTTTTCCAGTAAGGGTATAAATAATAGAGCAGGAATATCAACATCTCTCAAGGATGCAGGAATATTCAATTCAATTTTCACATTCTCCGTAAAGCGCAGGCGCATCAGCTCCACGTAGCTCTGCATGAATTCCACCTCTTTTGACAGGCGGGTCCTGCCCGATTCAGAATCATAGAGGAGGTAGCGCATCATGCGGCCCAGGCGGATGCAGGATTCCTTGGCGTTTTCAGGATCCAGGTCCACCAGGGCATGGATGTTGTTCAAAGTGTTCATAAAAAAGTGCGGGCTGATTTGTTGACGCAAGAAGGTCATTTTGGTTTCCAAATGCTCTTGAGCGTCATCCATCCATTTTCGGGTTACTTTGATTGCGGTATTGAATCCAATGACCAAGAGGGAAAGCAGGCATTGCCCCAAAAACAAAAGCGCATGAGGGGGCCGGGGGTGGGGGAAGCGTCCAGGATCCAAGGGGGGAGGCGGGGTCAGCCACTGGTGAATCCAGGGGTGCAAAAGGGTATTGAGGCTTGCGATGGCCAAAACCGAACCGGCAGCCAGAAGAAGGTAAATCCCCCACTTGCCCCGGAGCAGAAAATGGGGCAGAAGGATGGAATTGTTGATCAGGAACACCAGAAAGAAGGGAAGGAGGCGGATCCAGGCATTGAAAAGTGGGATCGTATTGCCCCCATCCTCCAGGTTTGAGTGAAGAACCGGCGTGATGAGGAGCGCAGCCCAAATGCTGACGTATACCAATTTTTCTGTCCATTCGCGTTTCTTGTCCATACCCCTAAGCTATCAAATAGGGCCGGATTGGCAATTCCCAATCGATCAGCAGGGTCGATTTGTCGGTTAGGGGCATTTCATTCATGGCCATTTCATTTAATGGTTTTTTTTCGTTTGGCCTGGTTTTTCGGGCTTTTGTCACCCTCGCTCAGACGAGGGTCTAGGAAATACGGCCTAGCTTTTGCCCTAGATCCTCGTCTGCGCGAGGAAGACCACCAATAGTCATTACGATTTAGCTTGATTCCCTTGGTCAAAGAAGTGATCATAGTGCACAAAAAACCTATATTTGGAGTCCAACCCGTATTTGTCGTTGCCGTTTGGTTTCGGTTCGGGTCCAACATTTTTATTGTCTTTTCTGACTCTGGAGTTTCTTTTTGATGAAAAATCCCAAGCGTGGAATCCTCATCAGCCTTACCCCTTACGAGAAGCGCATTGCCATTATGGAAGACGGAGAGCTCGCCGAGCTCGTCGTTGAAGGCGTCAGCTCGAATCGGGTGTTAGGCAATATTTACAAGGGCGTAGTCCAAAAGGTCCTGCCGGGCCTCAAGGCTGCATTTATCGACATCGGGCTTGAAAAAGCCGGATTTCTTCACCAGGACGATGCGGTGGACCGCAACATCCTCCTCGCCCGCGAATTTGGCGACGATGACGAGGACAACCGTGGTGGCCAAGAACTCGCCATCGATCAGATTCTGAAAGAAGGCCAGCAGATCATGGTCCAGGTCATCAAGGAGCCCATCAGCACCAAGGGTGCTCGCCTGACGACCCACCTGAGCTTTGCCGGCCGCTTCCTGGTCTGCATGCCCAACACCAACTTCATCGGTGTTTCCAAAAAAGAGCGTGATTCCCAAAAGCGTCGCGAATTCAAGAAGATCGTCCGCCATCTCAAGGCCCGCGATGTGGGCTACATCGTCCGCACCAATGGCCTGGGCGAATCCGAATCCGAAATCGAAAAGCAGATGCGCACCCTCGAATCCAAGTGGGATGCCTGCAAAGCCAATTTCGACAATCAGCCTGCCGAAACTTGTATTCATCAGGAATCCGATTCCATCGAAACGACCATCCGCGAATATTTCGGTGACAACACGGATTACGTGTACATCGACGACAAGAACGAATACGAGGTCATGCGCGACTACCTCAAGGAGCTCAGCCCCGATAAGCTCGACAAGGTCAAGCTATGGTCGAGCAACGAGAGCCTCTTTGAGTTCTTCAAGATCGAAGACGATTACGAGCGTACTCTTTCCCGCACCGTTCGGCTTTCCCGCGGTGGCAACCTGGTCATCGAGCAGACCGAAGCCATGGTCTCCATCGACATCAATACCGGTCCAAAGGTGCACGGCAAGGATCAGGCCAAGAACATTCTTGAGACCAATCTGGATGCCTGCAACGAAATCGCCAAGCAGCTGCGTTTACGTGATATCGGCGGTCTGGTCATTATTGACTTTATCGATATGAACACCGACGAGGACCGTGAGATCGTCAACACCGAATTCAAGAAGGCCATCCGCAAGGACAAGGCGCCGATTAGCTTCCTGCCGATCAGCATGTTTGGGCTCATGGAAGTGACGCGCAAGCGTGTCCGTGCGAACCTGATGACCGAAAAAACCACCAAGTGCCCTACTTGTGGCGGTGCCGGCCATATCTACACGCTGGAAACGACCATCTCCCTGATTGACCGCTGGCTCGCCCGCGCCAACCGCATGGGCCGTCGCAAGCGCTTCACGCTGCAGATTGCAACCCCGATCGTTCAGATCCTCACCGAGAGCTACGGCCGCTACTTCCACTTCCTGGAACACAAGCATGGCGTGAAGCTCGATCTGGTCGAAGACGAGGCCGCAACCTTGAACCAATTCTCCTTCCTCGATCCGGCCACCGGAGAGGACATCACCGAGCAGTACAGCTTCAACTAAAGTTGGATGTAAAACATGAAGGGCTCCGGATTCGTCCGGGGCCTTTTTTTTGGTGTCCCCAGTACCTATTAAGCTCATTGTGGTAGAAAAAACCGACCAAAACGATTGAAGTGGGCTTGCATTTTGCAGGGGGGGGGGGCTATATTTGCCG
>CAIRAY010000186.1 GCA_903876665.1 uncultured Fibrobacterota bacterium
GGAAATAAGCACCACCGAACTTGAAATCGGTACCGAACTCGAACTGACAATTACGGGCAAGGACGAACTCGAGCTGGGAATGGCACTCGATGAACTTGGCGCGACAGAACTCGAACTGGAGGAAGGCCTGGAGCTGGAACTAACGGACAGGGAAGAGCTGGATACCCTGGAACTTGAACTTACGATCACCACAACTGAGGAGCTCGATGGCCTAGAACTGGAGCCACCCACAACGGGCACCGAAGAGCTGGAACTACTGACCACAACAGCCGAGGAACTGGAGCTGACCCCAGGAATTATGGATGAACTGGAACCCAAGGAAGGCTCTGTTGAACTGGAACTGGGGCTTGAGCTCGCAGGAGGGGTACTGCCCCCAAGGCTATCCTTCCAGGCGCGAATGAAGGCTGTGTCCTTAAGATTTTGTTCGAAATAGAAGTTGTGCTTCATCAGGCTGTCGCCTTGGCTGGACTCCGTTGGGTTGACAGCGGTACCGCTCCCACAGGCAATGAGCAACAAGACCACAGAAGCGACTGCGCCAGCAAAAAGCACCGAATTTGCCCGATTCAAAATACTCATACCCAATCCTTTGGCTCTCCCAATTGGGCAAGCCTATTTGGTAA
This sequence comes from uncultured Fibrobacterota bacterium, assembly GCA_903876665.1. Classification (GTDB taxonomy): domain Bacteria; phylum Fibrobacterota; class Fibrobacteria; order Fibrobacterales; family Fibrobacteraceae; genus CAIRAY01. Next base: position 621 of record CAIRAY010000186.1, read on the forward strand.
AATACATAATTCGGAGGCAGGCCGGAAAGAATGGGGGAGCCACAGGGGTGGATTCCCCAAAAAAAAGAAAACCCCGCCCTTGAGGGGGCGGGGAATCCCAATGGTAATTCCGATTATCGAAGCTCAACTTTAATGGTAAAGGACCCAGGGTAGGTAATTACAATTGTCAATATTTCATTACCATAGGGAGCCTGAATATTTGCGTTTGAACCGAGCGCGGTACTCACTCCATTTACAACTAAAGTCCCCGATTCGCTTCCGGCAGACCATGGAGTCGTCACAACGACATAGGGCTTAGGAGTGTAATACTGAGTACCACCAACAGCTGCGGATGTGGCGTTAAACGTATATGTTCCCGTTGTTGTTCCACTGACAGTTGTAGCGGCAACCAGAGTAACAGCCGTCCCACCACCACTTGCGCTACTAACCACCACGGAAGAACTTGAAGCCCGTGAAGACGAACTTGGTACAACGGTCACCGAACTCGATGCCCGGATCGAGCTGCTGACAATCGTGGTTGAGGAGCCTGGAATCACGGCACCCGAGGAAGAAATAACAGTCGTGCTGGAACCCGGGATCACCGCAGCGGAAGAGGAACCGTCCACCGCGCTGGAGCCGGGATCGACAGCGGAGCTCAGCGGTTCCACAGAAGAAGAAACGGGCAACAAAGCTAGGCTGTCCTTCCATGCCGAGATAAAAGTCGGATCCGTCAATTTGGTGCCTTCAAAAATGGCCGTATTGGTGACCGTGCCGTTTTCATCAGGATTGACAGCCGTGCCGCTACCACAGGCGACGAACAACGAAGCACCACCCAAGATGGAGACACCCAAAAGCCAAAGACGCGATGTGTTCATAAGAAATACCTCAAGGCTAAATTTAGAAAATCCAAACAAAAAGAGCATCAGATTTCCCAGGAAATTCTGATGCTCCGTCATTTTTACAAAACACCGTGATTCAGAGCACTAAAATTCCTAATCCCGCAAATTGGATCCTTTCACATTCCGGATAATGCCCCAGGCCTCAAGCTTGCTGCGCGTTGTGATACTCACGCTGGCGGCCTTTCCTCCCGAGGTTTTTCCATCGTACCAGACCTTGAGGTTCATTTGGGCAAAGTAGGCTCCCGTGCCCACCATTCGGCCGGTGGCGGACTTGAAGTTCCATTGCAAATACACCTGCTCGGGGTTTTGGATACAGTCGCCCTCAAACCGTGCGTCATCGCAGGCGATGGTCTCATGGTGTTCCGCCACAAAGCCACCCAGGTTGGAGAACAGCTGGATTTCGACCTTCATCTTGATTTGGGTCTGGTCGATTTCGATGTCTTCGATGAGCATGGTGGAATCACGCGAATAGAGCTTGTCCTTCACGGCCCGCTGCACGGTATGGAGCAAATCAATGGAACCAAAATCAACCACCATTCCCAGATCCTTCTTGGCGTTGACCGTAGTTCCGAAAGGGCGAACCTTGGTTTCAACTGGGGCTGCATTCTGTAGGTATGGATCGCTGGGGTTGTATGTGGATTTGGTGACCGTAGATATCTTGAAGCGGAAGTCGCCTACAACCATTTTGTATGGACGCCCTGATTGACCGGGATTGTCCTGAACATAGTCTACATCCGAAGGAACCGCCACGCCAGCCAGATCCTGCAAGGCGCCCTCATGAATCCGAATGGAATCTTGGCTTGATGGACGTTGATCATAGCGGATGTCGTTTCCGAAGGTGAGCTCTACCGTATGGTCGTCCACCCATTTGATCTTGCTCCAATCCAAAATCCGCGAGGTGCTGGAACTTTGGGATTTGATGTCGAACATGTTGGCTTCGCTCATGCCTGTGCCCACCGTCACCGCTTCACTGAAGGTAACGGTCAATACATCGTCGCCACCGCTCCGGTCCGAAACCTTGAGAGAGGCCTCGCGAATCACAGGGGCCATGCCATCGGTCATTTTCACGGGCAAGGAATTTTGTTTTTCACCCTCCAGGGTCGCGTACATAGTTGCGGTTCCGTAGGCTCCAAAACGGTCTACATCGATCGAAGTCAGATAGGGGAAGAATTTTTCGGGATTGGGAATCTGATAATGCAGCTTTTTGGGATCCGTGGGGTCTATGGTGAACTTGGATCCAGGAACCTTGATTTGAATAGCTTTGCCTAAACTATCCATCCAGGTAAAGACAATGGAGTCGAGCACATCGTTCAGATAGTCCTGGTCCACAGGGCCAAGCAGACTGACGGTGATATGATCCAATGTTCCATCAGCATCCCGGTCCTCGAACAGGTTTCCCTTTTGCGAAGCCGGAATGGGACGACGGATCAAGCTAACGAGCTGCCCTTGGTTTTTGCGGCTGGGTGAATTCCCCATGGCATCGAAAAGGGGCCCATTGAAATTCAGATTCAGCGAATCTCCCTCACTGATTTGATTTTTGTTGACCATGAATATCCAGGTTGTGTCATCAATCTGAATCCCCTTGGCTCCCACGGGCACCGCTCCGAGTCCGTTGAGGATGAAGGCTCCTCCTTCGATGGCGCTGGTATCCAGTGGTTCGGAGAAGGTCACAAAAAGGGTATCCTGCGGACCGGTCCAGGCTTGTACCAGGGCTACTCGTTTCAATACGGGACCCATGCGATCTTTAATGTCCAGGCGCTGGTTCCACCATTGACCTTCTGCATCTTGATAAATGGAGAGCATCTTCCCGGTTCCATCGGTAAGAATGGCGTCGGTCAGATCACCGAGGATTACCAGCACGCTGTCATTGTTGGGATCTAAATTCGCCGCAGAGGGCGCCAGCCGAACGAGGTTCCCGGTGGACGGCCACGCGAATACCAGGGTATCGGGGAGCGAGTCCGCGACGGATTCACCGTACCAAAGCGCTAAACTATCCGCGATGCCGTCTCCATTGGTATCGAATACTGCTGCCGAATCGGCCTGGGGAACTGGGGGCTTGCGAAAATCCAGGCTGTCATAGGTCACCGTGCTTGCGCTATCCCGAGCGTACATGGTGAACTCTGCCGCGAGGACTTGTCGCACCGCATACACATAAAAGTCCGATTCACCGTTTTTCAGGGTGATCTGGGAAACGTCGGGACCATTGCTGGTCTGTTTGAAATGAATGTATTCGCTGCTGGGGTCCGTAAATACAATGTCGTTGCATTGGGTACAGATTATGCCATTGATGCGGGCTTGCACCGAAAGGGGCATCAGATAACCCGTGACGGTATCTATGGGTGGGGGAGTCGTGTACACCTTACCCGTCTGGTCCACAAATACGAGATATGGAACATCTACATTTATTTTTGCCTCGTCATGCAAAATTGGATTGGAAAAGTCAGTATTCTGAGTTTGGATGACGTAGATATCGGAGGAGTCCGTAGTGATGGGCCACTTGATGTACACCGTCATTTCTCCGGTGGTGGGGAGCATGAGGGTGAAGTTCCCTAGATTATTGTTTCCCAAATCTGTGGCGGTGGCGGAGGTCGAATCATAGTATAAGTAGGGTATGTCCGTCGCATCGCCATTTCCATCGCGGATGGTGAGTCCAAACCAATCTGGATTTTTGACCAGGTCGCCTTTGGAATCCACTAGGCGCAGGGTGAGGGGAACCACCTCGCCAGTAGAATAATGGTAGCTCTCACTAGGTTTATTGACAATGATGACCTTGCGATTGGTGGGTGGCGTGATCGTGAAAGTGACCGGGGCACTGGTGATGGACTTCCCATCCACCGAGGCCACGAGGGTAAAGGTTTTTCCAATGCTTCCATTGGGTGTCACAATAAAGGTCAAAGTCCCGTCATTATTGCGCACGACCTGGGGAACAGGGCCCACCAAGGAATCCTGGGCGGAAGTCAAACGAATATCCACCGGCTCATCGGTCAGGTCGCCAAACACATCCTTCACGCTAACCGTAATATTCAGAGGCTCGCCTTGGGGTGCCGTCAAAGCCTGGTTGGTGATGACAAGTTGCGAGGCATTCGATGGCAGAATAAAGAAGGGCTTGGTTCCGGTAATAAAGTATTTAAGCGTATCATTGGCTCCCTGCAGTTCTCCAATAATTCCACCAATTGTCAACATTTCATTCATGGCTTCATAGGAGGAAACCACAAATTTTGCGGAACCGGACCCAATGAAGGGATTCGCAAAATTCTGGGGCCAGGATGCTTTGGAATCATTGAGGAAGTTCTTGCGGGTGTTGAGCACGATTCCCGTGGAGAGGTTGGACATGGTGATGTCAAGTACGGTCACCTGGACGCGCACCGTGTCTCCTTTGGCAACCGTGTCGACTTTGACTCCGGCCTTGTTGTAAAGATCAATGGCCAGCGTATACTTAAGACGGCGGTATTCGACGATTTCCAAATTGGAGGTATAGGTTTTTCCGTTCTTGTGCTTGGCCTTTACCGAAAAACGAAGCATTCCATATTCTCCCAGGCTTGAACGCGGGAAGGCGAAGGTTTCATCATTGAGGCCGAATTGGAGCAGGCCGGAGAGTCCAACCACTGGGCTCCGCTCCAGGGGCATGTTCCCCAAGTTGCTGGGGAAGGGGATGGAATCAACATAGCCCGTGTAGAAGTAACTGACTTCGGTGAAATCCGAATCTTGTGCGGAAATAGGGGTAAGTTCGAACTGGAACCGGGCATCGGTTTGGTTGTAGAACAACATGGGTGAAACGACGCGCAGGTTTATTCCTACGGAATCCTGGACTCCGCCCCATTGGCAACCCGAGCCATTTTGCCAGAGTGCCCCGACATCGGATTGTTCTGCCGTGTAGACTCCTGACACACTGGTGGTTCCTCTGGAACCCGCCTTGCTCCAGCCCTTTCCGGCGATGGTCCGAGTAACGTTGGCCTTGGACCAATCCGGGCAAAGGAAATTCGCACTGGTGGCGGTTACGCTCTGGAATTCCGGAGTCTTGTACCAAAAGTTGTCGTGACCGACGGGAGAAAGGAAGGAGTCCACCGGCGCGGTCCCTGCATTGACAAGGTTCGAAGCCTTCCAAAGGGGATCGCTGGTACCAAATAGGGGGAACACGGCTTTGCCATTATCCGAAACCACATTGTTGTGGGCATTGGTGTATCCGTAGATAATGTTGGTGTATTGAGCCTGGGAGGGGTAATTTTCGATATGGGTCGTTTGCTGATCCACAAGGTTATTGTAAAAAAGATGATTTTTACCCGCTTTGTAGTAGCCGGCAATGGTTTGGGGATTTCCGTAGAGGGTATTGTTATGCAAAAGGTGTGAAACGAGCATGGCATCCTTCTGGAAGAAGAAGCCACCCGCGTGATATTGCTTGTCGCCACCGCTCGCGTCGGGTACACCACAGATGGTCTTGTTGGCGCAGACATAATCCTTGGCCGAATTCACCGCATTGTTCCAAACCAGATTGAAGCGGATGGTTGCGGGCAGATCCCAAGTCTGTTCCGCATAAAAAGCCCAAACATTGTCATGAATGCGGTTCTTTTCAAATAGGTGGCCGCCCGTTTGTCCAAAGCGGGAAAATGGAGTCGCGGTACCTACCAGCTGTTCGATCTCCCAGAGATCCAAGTTGGCGTAGACACCGCCGGTGTTGCGGTCCTTGAAATGAATACCCCACCAGGAATTGTAGATGTCGCAATGGTCAATTTGCACAGCCCGGGCATTGGTGATGGCCACGCCACTGTTTCCACTGAACTGCCAACGGCTTCCCCAAACATTTTCCCATTGAAAAGAAAAATGACGAACCGCATCAATTTTCAAGTGGGAGAGTCGAACGGAGTCGGAAGAACCAAGCACTTGCACAACGCCATTGCGCTCGGAGTAAAGGCCCCAGGAATCCGAGCCGTCCCCATTGACGTTGTCCTTGGGCTGGGTGCTGAGGGTGTCCAAATACTTGATGATGGGAAGGTTGGTGGTGTCGGCCCCGTGGAGCCACATATTGGATTTTGTGCTGATGGAGACCTGCTCCGCGTAGGTTCCTGCATCCACTTTGATTTCGCACCGTTGCGAGGATTGGCAGGCATTGACTGCGGCTTGGATGGTTTTGTAGGTCCGGGTAGACCCCACCAACAAGACCTTGTCGTAGGTCTTGGCGCAAAGCTCCCCAGCCATCAAAAAAAGGAGCAAGGCGGACAACGTTAAAATTCTATTCACAGAGACCCCCATACATTATTCACAGTCTAAAGTGATTCCCGTCACTACCCAGCGGACCTTCACTGTTAAGGAATATATATTCGTCCGATTTGTATTATTCCCAAATTTCTAAGTTTTTGTAAACGAGTGATTTACACGAGGTTTTTCTGATGATGTGCAAAGTTATGGTAAACGGACTTCCCGGAAAAATGGGTCAAATTGTGGCAAAAACTGCTTTGGAACGTGGCCTGGTCCTTGTTCCCTTCAGCTTAACGGGTGAAGATGTTTCCGCAGAAACGACCCAAGTCGGGTCACAGACCATTGACTTGCTCAAGCCTTCGAACCGGGAAGCGGCCATCGCAAAAATTCTCGCGGATCACCCGGGAGTAATCGCCATCGATTACACACACCCCAGCGCGGTCAATTCCAATGCGGAATTTTATGTGCGCCACCGCATCCCCTTTGTCATGGGGACTACGGGCGGAGACCGCAAAGCCCTCATGGACTTGGTTTCCACGGCAAGCCTCCATTGCGTCATTGCCCCCAACATGGCCAAACAAATCGTCGCGTTCCAGGCCATGATGGAATTTCTCGGAACCAATTTTCCCGGAGTCTTTTCGGGCTACAAGCTTTCCGTGGTCGAAAGCCATCAGAAGACCAAGGCCGACACCTCCGGAACAGCAAAGGCCGTGGTGGCCACCTTCCGCGAAATGGGGCTTCCTTTTGATGATTCCCAAATCGAAATGGTCCGCGAAGAAAAGCAGCAGCTGGAGCGCATGAGTGTCCCCGCAGAGGCCCTGGATGGACATGCCTTTCACACCTACGCAGTGGACTCGGCGGATGGCTCCGTTCATTTCGAATTCCAGCACAATGTCTGTGGAAGGCGCGTCTATGCAGAAGGAACCATCGATGCGGCGGTCTATCTCGCCAAAACCATATTCAAAGGCGCAGAACCCCGCTGCCACTCCATGATCGATATTCTACGAACAGGTGCGATGAACTAGGCTTGGATTTCGCCTTCGACAGGGCGATCCTGGATTTTGCCCCACTTTTCGAGCTGCTGTTCCAGGTATTGTCCGATTTCGGGGGATGCCAGGTTTCCCAGAATTTTTACCCGCTCACCCGAAGAGAGGACAAGGCTCAGGGTATAGCTGACGCTGCCCTTTTTTCCCTCATGTTTCTGCACAAAAAACTGTTGCAACATGCTCCGGGGAAAAACCCGGTTGCCAAACCAGGGCATGGGCCCATGCTGGACTGAAAACTGGCTTGAATCCAGGCTTAGCGCAGAAGTATTCACGAAACAAGCCATCGTGTAATAGGTAATTCCAATACCTACCGCAACATGTCCCAAGGCGAATATTCCCATGGAAATGGCTGCCCCATTGAAGAATACTTGCGAATACCAGAAGAGCAGAAATCCATCCCAAAGGAAAGAAAAAAAGACCAAAAAGAAGATAGCCGGAGAAAACCAACGGTAGCCGAAGGTGATGCGACCACCTTGTTGCGAAAATGAAATGGAGCGAGGCTTGCTCCAGGCGGGCTTAAGGGGTTCAGACGACTCCTTGGAGGGAGGCGGAGTGGGGAGCACAAATGCTTTGCTGCCACAGTAGCGGCATTCGGAAATTGATTCGCCCGGATCCAGGGAAGTGACTCCGCCACATTGGGAACAAGTCAGCTGAAAAAGATCCTGCGACATCAATCACGTCCGGAAGGATTGGGTGCATCGATCCCTGGGCCAGTGGGTAGCTCCCTTTGGCCCGTGATGAACTGGAGCACGTAAGGGTTGGTGGTGTTCTTGATTTCGTCCACCGTGCCCACCTGAATGATGTAGCCGTTGAAGAGCATAGCGATGCGATCTGCGATTTTGTATGCAGAAGCCATATCATGAGTCACCACCACGGAAGTGACATGTAGTTTCCTTTGCATATCAATAATCAAGTCATTGATCACGTCGGAGGTGATGGGGTCCAGTCCGGTGGTCGGTTCATCGTAGAGAATCACTTCAGGATTCAAGGCGATGGCCCGAGCAAGAGCAACACGCTTGCGCATGCCACCCGACAACTCTGAAGGCATTTTTTGTGCAAACTCCGGGCGTAAATTGATCAGCTCGAGCTTTTCTTTGACGATCATCTGGATTTGCACTTCGCTCAGCTGGGGGTTGTGCTCCCGCAGGGCAAAGGCAATATTTTCGCCCGTGTTCATGGAGTCAAACAGGGCTCCCATTTGAAAGACCATTCCCATTTTTTTGCGAATGGTTCGGGTATCAAAAAATTTGGAGGTGGAAATGGTGATGTTGTCGATGGAGACTTCGCCACCTGTGGGCTGCAACAGGCCGATCATGTGCTTGAGGATAACGGATTTTCCGCCTCCGGATCCTCCAATAATAACCATGGTCTCACCACGCCGAATATCCAGACTCACATCACGCAACACCTCTTGAGTTCCGAATATTTTCCGGAGGTGTTTGAGTTGAATCATCACATCATCTGGATTGATGGCAACATTTGGCATAAATTCTCTTAGTTAAACATCAATAGCGCGATTAAAAAATCAAAGATCAGAAGGGACACACAGGCGGAAACCACCGTGGACTTGGTGGCGAGGCCAACGCCCTTGGCACCTTCGCCGGCATTGAGCCCATGGTAATAGCCGAGCAAAAAAATGACCACGCCAAATACCACGGATTTGATGATCCCCGAAAACAAATCCATGTTCTGGAATAGGTATTGAAGGCCCGTGTAATAAGTATAGGAGCTGATATCCAGGGCGATGACACAGACGATCCAGCCTCCGATAATTCCCAGAAAACTCGACAAAATGGTGAGGCAGGGGACCATGACCAAAAAAGCCAGAAAGCGAGGGAGTGCAAGGTAGCGGAAGGGATCGAGGTTCAGGCATTCAAAAGCGGAAAGCTCTTCCTTTCCCTTCATGGATCCGATTTCGGCAGCGAGGGCACTACCTACACGACCGGCAAGCACCAGGGCTGTAAGCATGGGCCCTAGTTCGATCAGGACCATTTTGGCGATGGCCGTACCGATGAATTTGTCGGGGATAAAATTGCTGAACTGGTATTCGGCTTGCACAGCAGCCACCGCACCCGTAAAAAGGGAAGTAATGAAAAGAAGCGGGATGGAAGAAACCCCGACGGAGATCATCTGTCGAATGGTTAGTCCGGGATTCTTGCGGACTAGGGGAATCCGGATAATCACCTGAAAGAGAATCCAGGCGATTTCTCCGACACCATGGACTCCCTCCCGAATCATGCGAAACGGGAGCAAAAACTTCGACTGAAGAAGGACATCCATTATGGGAAGATATAGATAATTTCAGGCGCGGGGGTTAATTTTCAAAGTCCCCAAAGCCACCCCCATCTGCGTTTTGGTCCGGAACGTAGTCCCGGAAGGTGGCAAAGTTGCCGAGGAAGGTCAGTTTGATGTCGTCGCAGGGGCCGTTGCGATGCTTGAGCACCAGAAGCTCCGCGTAATTTTTCCCGCGTTCATCCTGGGGGTTGTATACCGAGGGGCGATGCACAAACCACACCATGTCGGCATCCTGTTCGATGGAGCCGGATTCACGCAGGTCGGAGAGCATGGGGCGCCCTTTGCGACTGGGATCTTCGGCTTTTCGGGACAGCTGTGCCAAGGATAAAACCGGAATCTGGAGCTCTTTGGCCATGATTTTAAGTCCGCGGGATATGGCACCAATCGCCACCGCACGGTTTTCTTCTTTACCCGTTTCCATCAACTGAAGGTAATCCACCACGACCAAGTCCAGGCCTTGGCGCCGGGCAAGATTGCGACACTTGGAACGCAGCTCGGACATGGAAAGATTCGCCTGGTCATCGATAAATAAATGGGAGGACATGATCGGTTCCGCAAAGAGGGCGATCTTTTGGTAATCGGCGCGGGGAAGGCGGCCCGTGCGCAAAAGACTCATGTCAATTTCTGCCTGAGAACAAAGCACGCGCTGGACGAGCTGCTCCGCACCCATTTCGAGACTGAAGAACGCCACCTTTTTCTTGTGACGAATCGCGGCATTGGCTGCCAGCGTAAGCGCAAAGGCGGTTTTACCCATGGCGGGACGTCCGGCGAGGACAATGAAATCGGTCTTCTGTAGGCCGTTGGTGAGCTTATCCAGGTCCGCAAAGCCTGAGGGTACTCCGCTGACCTCGTCTTTGCGGTATTTTTCAATCATCTTGAGGACATCTTGCAACACCTCACCCACAGGGCGAAGGGAGTCACGCACCTGGTGCTGGGAAATTTCGAATATTTGGGCTTCCGCTCGGCCGATTACTTCCAGTGGGTTTGCAGATGGATCCAGGGATTCGCGGATGATTTGGTTGCTCGAAGAAATCAAGCCCCGCAGAAGGGACTTCTGCTTGATGATCTGGCCGTGCCACACCACATTGGCAGCTGACGCAACATTTTCCATGAGGTTGAAGAGGTATTCGCGACCGCCCACCCTCTGTAAATTTTCGTCCGCAGAAAGCGCCTCGGAAAGCGTAACCACATCGATGGGTGAGCGCTCCCGGTCCAGCTTAATGATGGCCTGGAATATGAGCTGATGCTTCTCCCAATAAAAATCCTCCTGGCGCAGGATGGCCAAGCAATCGGGAACTTTTTCATTGTCCTGAAGGAGGCCACCAAGCAAATGGGTTTCTGCTTCGAGGGATTGCGGGGGTTCAAAATGCATGTCGGCCATGATGGAGCTCAGGTACTTTGCATCCGGAAAAATCCGGAGCGTGGAAGGTGTGTTTTCCAGGTGATCGTTTTCAGTTGTGGCTGCGCGAGCATGAGCGCGGGCTCAACGATCGCGGTTGTTGGGGTGGAGGCAAATTCAAAAGCCTTGCCGCCCTCGTCCATGAGGGAAGCGGTTGTTCCTATTACATTACGGAAAACACTCTCGCCCAAAAGAAGCACCATGCCGGGCTTGACCAGGCGGACCTCTGCCGCAAGCATCCTTCGCAACATGGAAACCTGGCGGGGAAGGGGAGGGGCGAGAAGTGGCTTTTTGACAAACCATGTCGTGTAACAGAGGTTACGTGAATGCTGGAGGCTTTCCAACAACTTCCGTAACAATTCCGCTGCCGGCCCGGAAAGGAACGCTTCGGTTCGCAAGTCCTCTTCGGAAGGGTAATTGCCCACCAGCATCAAAGGGCTCTGCAAAGGGCCGGACCCAAAAGCGATTTTGCCTGGCTTGGAAATTCCCAGACGGTAGTAGGGATGATGCATCACGGCCTCATGGAAGGCCTCGAGGGTACTGGCCGCTTCAACGTCCAAAAGGTCTGCTTCCAACGATTTAGTCGCAGGAATTACGCCTTCGGGCAGGAGGAGTCCCATGGATGTGGGAGTTTGCGGGGCTGGAACCGACAACGGTATGGGTGCCGACTGGTTAACGCGCTCGGGCGCTTCAAAAGAAATTTCAGGGACCTCAGGATGCAGAACGGCCTTGGGAGGAGGAGGCGTCATGGGCTTTGGGGCACTGACCATTAAAGGACCGGGCTCATCCATAAATATTTCAGAGGTTCCCAATTCGATTTGAGAGCTCAGGTATATCTTCAATTCTGCGGAGGTCATTGGCATGGACCTACCGCCTGGATTCCAAGAGCATTACGAACTTTTTGCACCAGCTCACCAGCTAGGGCCGTTTTGCTTCCAAGGGCCAGGGCGGGGGCGTTGCCCAGGTTGTGGCTAGGCGAGAGAATGGCGTATTCCACCACATCGAGGCCAAAACCCGAAGCCGCTTTGACCGGAGTATTGACGACGAGAAAATCGGCACCGGTTTTTGCGAGCTTCTGGATTCCGTGTTTGAGTGGGTTTTCTGTTTCGAGGGCAAAACCGATAAGAAGCTGAGAAGGCTTGCGCAGCTTGGCGCAATCGGCAAGGATGCTCGGATTGGGTTCGAGTTCGAGAAGCAACTGGGAGCGGGAATCCTTGATTTTTTCGGAGGCTACGACTTTGGGGCGATAGTCCGCAACGGCCGCGCAAAAGATGATTCCATCGCATTCCTGTTGGCGAGAGAGCACTGCAGCGTGCATTTGTAGCGCACTGGAGACTGAAATCACCTCACAGCCATCCGGAGCCACCTGATCCATGGGCCCCTGGACGAGAATCACACGAAACCCGGCATCGCGGAAGGCCTGGGCAATGGCGACTCCCGTTTTGCCACTGGACCGGTTGGTGATCATCCGCACGGGGTCAATGGGTTCTTCGGTGCGCCCGGCAGTCACCAGGATGGTCTTGCCATTGGCCTTGGGCTCTAGGGCGCTTTGAATTGTTGATATGATTTGGGCAATTTCAGGAAACCGTCCCTGGCCCTCTTCGCCACAGGCCAAGCGACCTGCGGTAGGTTCCACGATGTGGAACCCATCGGCGCGCAGAACGTCCAAATTTCTTTGTACCGGAGCGGACTGATACATGGCAAAATTCATGGCGGGAACGAGCACCTTGGGGACTAGGCTTGCGAGGACGCACTGCGACACAGGCTCGTCCGCTAGGCCATGCGCGAAGCGCGCCAGGGAATTTGCAGAAGCAGGCGCCACCACGAGGACATCGGCCCAGCGGGGGTAGTCAATATGCTGAAAGGCGCTTTGGGGCGAATATGTTTTGGATGCAATGAAAACCGGAAACCCACTCAGGGCGGCAAAGGTCATGGGGCCAACAAAATCGGTGGCAGAAGGAGTCATTGCCACGCGGACCGAAGCTCCGGCATCTTGGAGCCTACGCAAAAGCTCGCAAGCCTTGTATGCCGCGATTCCACCCGTGACGCCCAGAAGGACCTTTTTACCCGTTAAATTTCCCATTTCTCAAAGATAAAACCTATCCCACCCAATTGCGAATTCACCTAACAGAAAAGACCGCGAAGGGTATCGCGGTCCTCAATTTGCGGAAAGGATGAATCAGTCGAGTTCGGACTGGTTGCTCGCCGACTTGATCACCAAATTGTCGGAGTTGGTCTGGGTGTACTCGAGCTTGTCGTCCTTGAACTTCTTCATGGCAAGAGTGGTGGGCTTCATTTGAAGCTGAATGAACTTGAGGCGATGTTGCTCATTGAGGAAGCGGGCTTCTTGGGCCATCATGACTACAGCACGAAAAACCGAACCGCCGCAGCGTTCGCTTTCGTAAATATCGTCCAGAAAAAGGCGTTGAATGGACATGTCGACTCCTTGAAGAACGTTAAAAGAGGGAGAGGGATTCGAACCCTCGTTACATCGCTGTAAACACGCTTTCCAAGCGTGCGCCTTAAACCACTCGGCCATCCCTCCACATTGGAATGTTACTCTACAGCAAGTGGAAAACTTGCAGGAACAGGTTTCCCTGTCCGAAAAGAGCGGGCTAAGTATAGAAAAGCAAAAACCGCCTGTCTAGTTAATTTTTCCAGAAATTCGCTCAAAGAGCTTGGCGTAGTACCCTGGGTTGGCCATCAAGGAGGCATGGGTTCCCGATTCCACGATGGTTCCCTGGCGCATGCAGATCACGCGGTCGCACACGGCAATGGAGGAGGCACGGTGCGAAACGATCAGCGCGGTTCGCCCTTGTAGCAACTCCTGCAAGGCCAAGTTCAATTCCCACTCGGTGGATGCATCGATGGAGGCGGTGGGTTCATCGAGAAGCAAAATGGCGGGATCCTGGTAAAGGGCCCGGGCGTAGGCGACCAATTGACGCTGACCACTGGAAAGTTCGGTCCCACCGGTTCCCACCAAAGTATTTCGCCCCAAAGGAAAACTTTCGATCATCTTGAGAATTTGAGCCCGCTTGCAAATGTCCAAGAACAGGACCTCGTTCCAGGCACGACCCAGGGAAATATTCTCCGCAATGGTACCCGGGAAAAGGAAGGGATCCTGCCCGAGCCAGGCGATTTGACGGTGGAGCTCCGTCGCCTGGATTTGCCCGAGGGGAACCCCGAATAAATCAATGGACCCCGAGGCGGGCTCCAAAAAGCGAAGAATCAATTGCAGGCAGGTGCTTTTTCCACAGCCCGTGGGTCCAACCAGCGCAACCCGTGCCCCTACGGGGACCGAAAAAGAAATTCCATGCAGAACATTGTTGCCAGGGTTGTAGGCAAACTGAAGGTTCTTAAAGTCAAGTGCGTTGGAGCCATGATGCTCTAACTTGGAAACAATCCCCGATCCTACTGGCGCAGGTTCTGGCGGCGTTTCTAAAAACTCCACAACCCGATCGCCGGCAGCCAAAGCATTCTGCAAAGTGTTGATCCGGTCACTCAAGTCCCGCAAGGGCCGGCTGTAAATGGAGGCGATCCAAGCAAAGGCAGCCAGGGTTCCCGCAGTCAACTCGCCTCTTCCAATCAGCCAGATGGCCGCGACATAGCACGAAACCAGAGAAAGGTCCGAGAAGGTTTGCACCAAGGGGAAAAATCCGGCATAGCGCCTGCCATAGCGCAGGGAAACATGGGTGTAGGCGTCATTGCGGTTGCGGAAAAATCCAAGTAACCATTGCTGCTTTCCAAATACCCGAACCACTCCCAGGCCATTTAAAGACTCCTGAAGGAAAGAATTCAGGGAAGCGAGTTCTGCCCGGTACTGGCTCTGCAGGGTGCGGAAGCGGGTGCGAAACCAGGCGGAAATTGCCAATAGCACCGGGAAAAAGATGAGGGTTGCAAGGCCCAGTCTCCAGTCCATCCACAACATAACGGCCATGGAAAAAATCAGCAAAGTGACATTGCTGAATAGCTCCAGGAATCCGTCGCTGAACAAGGCTCCAAAGGCATCCACATCATTGGTTAGCCGGGTCATGAGTCCGCCCACAGGGGTTTTCTGGAAATACTGGAGAGGCAATTTTTGCAGATGCGCGAACATCCGCAACCGCAAGGCGTGCGTGGTTCCTATTGCCAAATGTTGTCCAAAAAGAATCCGCAGGTACAAGAAGAGAGAGTGAGCAACAACCACGCCCGAATAAAGGAAAATCCAGCGAAGCAGAAGAGGAAAATCACCAGCGAAGACGGAGCCATCAATAATCTGCCGAAGCACCAGCGGATACAGAAAAGGGAAGGATTCGGCAAAAAATAGGGCCACCAAAGCTGACATAAGAAGTCGTGAATTGGGACGGAGAATTTTGGTGATGCGGCGAATCATGGTTCCACCTCCAAAACTTGCAGGGCCCAGCTTTTGGCGTACCTGCCTTGCAAAGCCAGAAGCTCCTGATGAGTGCCCCGTTCCACCACGGCACCGTTTTCGAGATAGAGGATTTCATCGCAGTGGGAAAGGGTCGTGTAGCGATGCGAAATGATCAGAAGCGCATGCTTTTTGCGATCCCGGCGGATCGAGTTCACCACGCGTTGCTCAGTAGCAGGATCCACAGCGCTCAAAACGTCATCGAGAACCAGCACTGGCGCACCGGAGAGAAAGGCCCGCGCCAGACCAACCCTTTGACGTTGCCCACCTGATAAATTAACGCCCTTTTCTCCCAGAATAGAATCGAGACCATGGGGCAACAGTGTGAGGTCATGGGAAAGGCCCGCATGTTCCGCCGCAGTAAGCACTTCGGCAGGGTCGACCTCCGGACCGCCAAAGGAAATATTGTCCGCAATGCTCCAGGAAAATAGGAATCCATCTTGCGGGGCGTAACCGAACCAGGCTCTCCAGGAACCGTGGGGATCCTGGTCATGAAGGGTGCAGGAGTCCATTCCGTTGATGAAAAGGGTCCCAGGCGGAGGCACCAGTTCTCCACAAATCAATTTGGCCAAAGTGGTTTTTCCGACTCCCGTATCTCCCACGATTCCCACGGACTTTCCGGGTTCCATGACCAGATCAATGTGGGCTAAGGCTGGGCGGTCCGGATTTCCGAAGTCGAAAGTGAGGTTGCGCATTTCCAACTTTTCAAAGGGGGGAAGGGGAGGGGCGTCTGGTTCTGGGTTGGAAATGATCTCCGCATCCATTTTGTTTCGCAGGTCCAGGATGCGATCCAGAGAGGCTCGCCCACGCTGGAACATGGCGGCCATAATCCCTAGTCCTACCAGGGGATATTGGGCACGCACCAAATACAGAATTGCCGCAGCCAAGGATCCGACCTCAAGACTGCCCTTCTGGACCTGGTAAGATCCCCAGGCCACGGCACAGGCAATGCCTGCACCGCAGAGCAAAGTCACCGCAGGCCAGATGGCTGCAGAAAGAGTGGCAATGGAACGCGTGGCGTCCCGAACCTCGGCCGAAGAGTTCGCTAGACGGCCTGCAAAATAGTCATCGCCTCCAGATGATTTCGCCACAGAAATCCCATGGAGATAGTCGCGCACAAAACCGTTCAGCGAACCTTGGGCCTTCTGAGTCCGCCGATGCCCCGCATAGACCAGGCCCATGAGGCGCAGGCTTGCCAAGGCGAGAATAACAAAAAAGCAAAAACCGAACAGGGCGAGGGAGGGGGAGAGCAGGTAAAGAAGAAGCGTGCTCGCAAGAAGCGTGAAGCCCGTGCGAAAAAGATGAAGCATGGCCGGCCCGACCAATTCCTGCAGCTTGTCCAGGTCTTGAACCAGGTTCGTCAAAATTTCACCCGGCAGAACCTTGCCGGAAAAAGCCAGGGACTGGTGTAGCAGACGACGGAACAAATCCTGCCGAATAGAATTTTCCAGGCTCCGGCTGAACTCGGCAACGATAATCCGTTGCCAATAACCCAAAAGTCCCGAAGCAATGATGGCCAAAGTGACTGCAGCAAAGATGTAGAAAAGCGAAGGCCCCGTACTGGATTTATTTTGGACTCTATCTATCAATAATTTCAACATCCAAGGCGAGACATGGTCCAACAAAACGGACAAGGTCGCAATGAGGAAAGCGAAAATCAGCTTTGCACGATGAGCGCGAAAATAGGGGAATAAAAATTGGATCTGTGCATTCACTTGGCGCAAGTTAAAAAAAGAAACGCCCCCAGCGATGAGCTAGGAGCGTTCAATAGTTCTTCCGCGTATTTCCGTCGCTCGCTTCACAACCAACCACAGACATAAAGGAGGCGACGCCAATGGCAATGGAGAAAACTGCGCGGCCGAACTAAACCTTACCTCATAAAGATATGATGATCTTCAATAAAATCCAATACGTCCTTTGAGAGTGCGAGAGCAATTCTCAAATTCAGCAAGTCGTCCTGGCCTATTCTTTCAGCCCGGTCTGGCCGTCCGGTCAGGCCTTGGGGGCGAAAATAGGTGAAAATTCCGTCAAATTCGCGATTTGGATCCATTTTTGCGCCTCCATCGGGGAGATTGAATCGTTATCTGCTACTCTTATTATAGGTTTTCGGCAGAAAAGGATCCACCCATTACTTCCAAGCTGTGATAAGCCTCACGGAGAAAGGGCTGGAAGGGTCCGAATGGACTTTGCCCAGCCATTCAGGAGGGCGTCCAATATGTCCTGTTTGGCATTATCCAGGAATTTTTGGATTTCTTCCCGGGGATTTTCTCGTTTTTGCTGGAAATTTAGAGGAATTTGAGTTCCCTGGGGGTCCAGTCTGGCGATCATCCCCCCATTTAGTTCGAGGGAATCTGCGGTCATAATTTTGAAAAGCCTGGCATCCATGGGCAGCTGGATCAATAGGGGAATCCGGTTATGGCCTTTTCCAAGAACCGCGGGCTTTGAGGCCTTCCAGGATGCGTCAATCAGAGTGTCCAGCTTGAGCGTCCCTTTGAACGATTCCACCCAAAGCGAATCATCGCCGGCGCTTTCCACCAGAAGGTCTGCCTGGATCCAAGCCATGCCAATGTTCCCGCGGGTGGTTCCTTGCAGGAGGTCCTTGGCCAGGCCTAGAATGTGCGAATTTGGAAAAGGGCTCTCCAAGGCGCCTTTCGCCTTGGGAAAAAGACCGGAATCCAGCTCAACAGACTTGAGGGACCAATCGGATAAGGAAAATTTGCAATTTTGCAGGATTTTCCCAGCCCGAGCCTTACGAACGCCCGCACAACCCGAAAAAATCGCCAGAACCAGGGCGAGAGCCAAATAAGAAAGAAATTTTGACATGGAAATTAAAATACAATATTCTTTTGAAATTAAACTTCGTAGAATGAACATTATGTAAACTAGAATTATAAAAAGAGATTATTTTGTCTATTTATCTTTCCTAGCGGATAGCCGCCATGGCGTCCCGGACCAGCTGGACACCAACGCCCGGGCGACAGGCCCCCTCGCCCATAATCTGGCGGAATTTGCGGGCGCCGGGCTTTCCGGAAAATAATCCCAGCAAATGCTTGGTCATGATGTGCAGGGGAACGCCCTCGGCCATTTGTTCTTCGAGGTAAGGGATGTAGGCCTCCAGCAATTCTTTTTCGTCGCTGGGACAAGTGCGCGGACGGCCAAAAACAAGCGGATCCGCATCGGCCAGGAACCAAGGGTTCTCGTAGGCTTCACGGCCCACCATTACGCCATCGAGGTTCTGCAGGATTGAATTCACATCCTGCAGGGTCTTCACTCCCCCATTCAGGGAAATGTTCAAATGAGGCCGTTCCTTTTTGAGACGGTACGCCACGTCGTACTGGAGAGGGGGCTTTTCCCGGTTTTCTTTGGGGCTCAGGCCCTGCAGCCAGGCCTTGCGGGCATGGATGGTGAAGGTGTTGCAGCCTGCGGACTCCACGGTGCGGATAAAGGTCTCGAAGAATTCCCAGGAGTCATTGTGGTCGATTCCGATGCGGGTTTTCACCGTGATGGGGATTTTTACGGCGGCACGCATGGCGGAGACGCACTCCGCCACCACATTGGGCTCAGCCATCAGGCAGGCTCCGAAGCGTCCGCTTTGCACCCGGTCCGAAGGGCATCCGCAATTCAGATTGACCTCGTCATAGCCCCAATCTTCGGCCATGCGAGCGCAAGTGGCCAGCATCTGCGGGTCGCTACCGCCGAGTTGCAGCGCAATGGGATGCTCGTCCTGCTTGTACTGCAAAAATCGTTTGGGCTCCGCATGCATCAGCGCGTGGGTCACCACCATTTCCGAATACAGCAAAACATCCTTGCTGATCAACCGCCACAAATACCGCATGTGCCGATCGGACCAGTCAAGCATGGGAGCGATGGAAAGCCGGCGATTGTGGGTTAGGTCCTGCATGGGCGCAAAGGTAGGAAAGTTGGCGGAGTCTTGATGGCGAGGGCGACCAGGATTGTTTGGCGAGTTCCGGATATTTTTGCACCTTTGACCCATGGCAGAGCATTCGAAAATAATCAGCGACGGCGTCCTTGACCTTCACCTTTCCGGAATCCAAAAAAGTTTTGGAGATCACCAGGTCCTGCGCGGAATATCCATGGACATTCCCGACGGTGAATTCGTCACCCTGCTTGGGCCATCGGGCTGCGGAAAAACCACGCTCCTGCGCATCATCGCGGGCTTCGAAAGCGCAGACCAAGGCAAAGTCCTTCTGGGGAATTTGGATCTGGCGAGACTGCCTCCCCACAAGCGTCCGGTGAATACCGTGTTTCAGAATTATGCGATCTTCCCCCACCTCAGCGTTTTTGACAATGTGGCTTTCGGGCTGCACTCCCGCAAGGTGCCTGCCGCCGAGATCAAATCCCGCGTTCTTTCCATCATGGACCTCATCCGAATTGGTGACATTTCTCATCGACATCCCCTCACCCTCTCCGGTGGTCAGCGCCAACGCGTTGCCCTGGCGCGAGCCTTGGTCAACGAACCGGATGTTTTATTGTTGGATGAGCCATTGTCTGCCATTGATGCAAGCCTCCGGCACGACCTCCAGGCCGAATTGAAAAGCCTGCAACGACGCACCACCATCACCTTCATTTTGGTAACCCACGACCAGGACGAAGCCATTGCGGTCTCGGACCGCATCATGGTCATGAAGGACGGAAGAATCGAGCAGCAAGGCTCGCCCGAAGACGTTTACGAACGCCCGGTGAGCCGCTTTGTGGCTGAATTTTTAGGGCACGCCAATATACTCAAGGCCAAACGGGTTGGAAAATCCCTGGCCCAGACTTCCCTAGGCAACCTGCACCTTCCCTCCGAGCCCACCTGGATGGAGGGGACCATTGCCATTCGCCCGGAAGATATTGAGGTGCGCACCGACGACCGTGCGCAGAATTCCCTTCCCGGATGCGTGCAGGAACGGCTTTTCCGTGGGGATCATTGGGAACTTCGCGTCGATTCCAGCGGGCAAATCATCCGCGTGATTACCGCTCCCGACCAGATCCACGAAATCGGTCAGAAGGTGTTCCTGGAAATGCCCGCAGACGACCTGCAGGTCCTCCGTGACTAAGGGCCCCACGGTCGAAATTTTCGAAGGCAAGCTCACCACCCGTGGCCGCATGTTGCGCACGGGGACTTTGCTATCCTCTCCCGGCCTGCTCTGGCTGGTCGGATTCCTGTTCATTCCCATGCTGGGACTCTGCGTCATGGCCTTCGCCTCGCGGGGCAATTATGGATCCGTGGAGTGGACATTCTCCTTGGGTAACCTGTGGCGGATTTTGGGATTTGGCCTGTTCGAATGGACTCCGGACACCTTCCTGATTCTGGTTCGCTCGGCGGTTCTGGCCCTAGGGACCACAGCCATTTGCGTCATTCTCTCCTTTCCTTTGGCCTTCTGGATTGCCGGAAAATCCAAGGAAAAGCGTGGCCTGCTCCTTGCTTTGGTCATGGTCCCCAGCTGCACCAATTTGGTCATCCGCACCTACGCCTGGATGCTCGTCCTGGGTTCCCGCATGCCCCCCGCATGGCTTGCCACATACATCGGAGTCATCGAACCCGGCGAGAGCCTTTACCCGGGCACCTTCGCGGTATTCTTGGGAATGGTATCATCCATGCTTCCCTTCGCCGCCCTTCCCGTCTATACCGCCGTGGAGCGCCTGGATTGGTCCCTGGTGGAAGCCGCGCGTGACTTATACGCCGGATCATTATCGACATTCCGTAACGCCATTCTCCCCCAGGTGATGCCTGGCGTGGTGGCCGCAGTGGTTCTGACTTTGGTCCCCTCCCTGGGCATGTTTGTGGTCTCGGACCTGTTAGGGGGTTCCCGCAACATGCTGATCGGTAATCTGATTCAGCAACAGTTTGGTTCTGCCTCCGATTGGCCCTATGGCGCCATGGCGGGCCTATTCCTGGTCGTGACCAGCCTCCTTTCCCTGGCCGCCTTCCAGCGCTGGGGTGGCGGACTCATGCCCACCAGCCGTGAGGTGCGGAAATGAGTTCCCGCAAGCTTCCTTGGTATGTGACCGCCGGAGCCTGGCTGTGCCTGGCATTGCTGTTTCTTCCCCTGCTATTCGTTGCCGTGCAGTCCTTCAATGGCAACAAACTGGGGCAAAGCTGGGGCGGATTTTCTACCCAGTGGTATGTGAATCTCTGGAGCAATTCCACCATGCTTCTGGGAACCTGGAACACCCTGGTGGTGGCCGTTGTTTCCACGATTCTTTCCACCATTTGCGGCACGCTCCTGGCCATTGGCTTTTACCGCACGCCTTGGCCCCGGCGCATCAAGAATGCCATCCATAGCCTCATTGAGCTGCCCGTGGTGACACCGGATATCCTCATTGCCGTGACCCTCGTGGGAGCCTACGGGGTCCTGCGACAATTCAGCAGCGCCTTCGAGCCGGGTCTGTTGACCATGATCATCGGGCATACTAGTTTCCAGATTTCCTTCGTGACTTTTGTGGTGCTCTCCCGCCTGGTGGCGATTGGACCCGAACAAATGGAAGCGGCCCGGGACCTTTATGCATCAACCTTCTCCGCCTGGCGAAGAGTGATCCTTCCCCAGTTGACCACGGGCATTGTGGCCGGCGCATTGCTCGCGTTTACCCTTTCCCTCGATGATTTTATCATCAGCTTTTTTGTGAGCGGCCCACGCTCCCAGACCCTCCCCCTCCTCATTTACGCCTCCTTGCGTCGGGGCCTTTCCCCCGAGATTCACGCCCTATCCACCCTGATTGTCGCCTTTACCCTCACGGGAATTTTAGGCGCGGCCCTCTACAACAACACCCTCTCCCAGACCTCCCGCGCGGCCCGCATAACCCGGCATGGATTACGCATCCTCGGAATACTCTTGCTCGCCGTAGTGATTGCTATCGCCCTCAAGGGACGTCTCAGCCGTCCGGTCGAGTCTGCAGAAGGGAAGCAAGTAGTCACCGTCCTCATGTATTCGGAATATATCGACCCGGATATGCTCACCGAGTTCACGCAAAAAACGGGCTACCCCATTCAGCTCGAATTGTACGAAGCCCAAGAAGAAATGATTGGAAAATTGCAGGCCTCAGGTGCCGGGCAATACGATGTGATTGTCGCCTCGGATGTGATGATCGCACAAATGGTCAACCTCGGACTCATCCAGGCCATGGACTCAGGTAAAATCCCCAACCGCATCAACATCAGTCCACGCTTCCTGGGTGCTCCTTACGACCCGAACAATCGCTACACCTGGCCCTATTTATGGGGCACCACGGGAATCCTGTACCGCGATTCCACCATGAACCCCGACTCCATGTCCTGGGTAAGCCTCTTTGATCCCGCCCGCGTCAAGGGCCCCTTTGTCATGCTCGATGAGAGCCGAACCCTGCTGTCCATTGGCCTCAATACCTTGCGGCTCGATCCCAATTCCAAAAAACCGAACGATATACGCAACGCCGCAAATGTTCTCTTGACCGCAAAATCCAGTCCTCGCTGTCTGGGATTTGACGGATCGGCCATTGGCCGCGACAAGGTCCTCGCCAAAGTCACCTATGCCTCGGTGGTCTTTAACGGAGAAGCCATGGCCGCCATTGGCGAAGATTCCACCCTGCAGTTTTCCATCCCCAAGGAAGGCTCCTCCATTTGGGTGGACCTCATGACCCTCTCCGCCACAGCCCCCAACCCCGCGGGCGGTTACGCCTTCATCAATTACATATTGGACGCCGAAGCAGGCGCAAAACTCGCAAACTATATCCAATATGGGTCCCCCAACCAGGCTTCCCTACCCTTCATCACCCCCGAAGACCTGGACAATCCGGTCATCTATCCGGATTCTTCGATCATGGCACGACTGGAATTTCTCTCTGATCCCGGAAGCGCTGCGCGGTTATTCGACGAAGCGTGGACCACGGTGAAATCGCGTTGAGCAAAATTGCCACCTAGAAACAGCCAATCAAGCATGAAATGATCATTGGCAGAATTTTCTAAGTTTCTGGAAAATACAAACGAGGTTTCAAATGGAATCGATTTTACAAAGTCCGCTCTTCCCCATGATCATGATGTTCGTCGTGCTCTACTTCTTCTTCTTGCGTCCTAAGCAGAAGGAAATGAGCAAGGCCGAGCAAATGCGCAAGGACCTGAAAAAGGGCGACAAGGTGGTGACCGTCAGCGGCATGTACGCGACCGTCCATTCCATCAACGAAACCACCATTACGCTCAAAGCCGACGAAAATGTGAAGCTTGAATACGAGAAGTCCGCAATCGCCCGCGTCATTGAACAAGCATAAGGTATCCCATGTCTAGGCTCGACATCCGCATCTATGGCGACGACGTTCTGCGCAAGAAGGCAGAACCGATCAAGCAGATCACCCCGGAACTCGTAGACTTGGCGCGCGAAATGCTCCAGGCCATGTACGACGCTCCGGGCATTGGGCTTGCTGCGCCACAGGTCGGAGTCCCCATTCGCCTCATCGTCGTCGATGTGGCCAAAGAGGATGAAACTCCCGAGCCTCGCATCTATTTCAATCCAGAAATCGCCCCCGAAGAAGAGGGCGAGAATCCGCTCATTCCCTATGAGGAAGGCTGCCTCTCCGTTCCCGATGTTTACGGGGATGTGATGCGGCCTGACCGCATTCGCCTCAAGGCCCAAAACGAAAAGGGCGAATGGATCGAGGAGCGCAATGTTTGCGGGCTCCTTTCCCGTTGTATCCAGCACGAAGTCGATCACCTCGAGGGCAAGCTCTTTGTGGACTTGATTTCTGCTGAAGACAAAGCCAAGAATCAGGCCGCACTTCGCAAACTGGCCGCTGACCAAAAGAAGAAGTGATGAGGCGGGCCTGGCCTTCATTTTCAGTGACCTATCTTTTTTCCCTCCTATTTTCTGTGGTGGCAGGCTGTGCGCCTCTTCCTGAAGTCGTAACCGAACCCGTAGGCGACATCGCTCCCGAAGCCGTTCCGGAACCCGAACAAGGCCCCGCACCCTTGCAATCCCCCACTCCGGCCCTGCCCCCGGGACCTCCGTCCATTCCCCTAATCCTCCCTCCCCTCCCCGACTTCGCGGCCGAACCCGCCCTCCCCATTTTTGCCCCTCAGGATGCCCCCCCCATCACCGGCCAATTTCGGCGCGAACAAATGCCCGAGCGCCACCAGCGCGACATCCGGGTGGGAATTTCCACCGATCGCAAGTCTCATAAAATTTCCTGTGGCGAATTCTGCCGAGCATTTCTCGGAGGCGACCAGGCCGGGCGGGTTTCTGGCAACCTCAGTGCCGAAATCCAAGGGGGCCGTCTGGTGCTGCATTCGGACGATGACCGAAATTATTCCTCTAGCAATACCGTCACAAAAATTGAAGCTTGGGATGCGGGTCATACCATTTCCGTAAACGGGAAAAATTATCGCGGACGCATGGAGCTGTCCATCGTCAATGGATGTATCCGGGTGGTCAATGAGCTTCCGGTCGAAGAATATTTGCGCGGAGTTGTCCCCAATGAAATTGGCCATCTGGACACCAGCATGTTTGAAGCGCTCAAGGCCCAGGCCGTAGCCGCCCGCACCTACGCCTACAAGCATTTTCTCTCCCGTTCCTCCCAGGGCTTCGATGTATATGCGGACATTCGCGATCAAGTATACGATGGCTCCGCCGGGGAGTCCGCCCTCGCCAACCAAGCCATCGACGGTTCCATGGGCGTGGTCATGCAGTCCAACACCCAGCTGGTGGAAGCCTACTACCACTCCACCTGCGGAGGACACACCGAATCCGTAGAGACCTGGAACCGCGCCCCCATCAACTATTTGCAGGCTGTCCCGGACTTGGATGCCCAAGGAAACCCTTGGTGCGCCCTCTCCAGTTACTCCACCTGGAATTTCCACTACACCTGGAACGAATTCACCCAGATCGCCAAAAAGAATTTGCAAAGCGCGGCACCCGACAAAGTCTTTGAATTCAACCGCATCGAAAAGGCCTTGGTCCTGGACCGCAATCCCGGACATCGCGTATCCTCTGTGTTGTTTGTAACCGACAAGGGAACTTTCGTGGTGAAGGGCGACAAGACTCGCTGGCTATTCCGCAACCCCCAGAACCCCGAGAAGACCCTCCCCAGCGCCTGGTTCGACATCGAACAGGATTCCCTAGGCCTCACGGTCAAAGGCCGCGGATTCGGCCACGGAATCGGCCTGTGCCAAATGGGCGCACGCGGTCTCGCCAAAGCCGGATACGGGTATAAAGAAATCCTCTGGCACTACTACCCCAATGTGGACCTGGTGAAATGGTAGACGGGTAGGTTTTTACCTGGACAGATGTGGCATTTGATCGGGGTATGGGTTCGCGCCACAAATTTTCATATTATCACTTAATCACGAATAATCTATATTATTCGATAATATGAACAAGGTCCTTTCCGACATGCACCTCATCGAGAGTCATGCAAGCGCCATGGACAGAATATTTCGCCTTTCCGATCTGGCAATACTCTTCCATGCTGAAGGCAAATCTTTGCACGACCGTATCGGGCGCATGGTCGATAATCAGTTACTGAGTCCAATTTGCCGTGGCCTATATGGTATGGAAGGCTGGACCCTGCCATCCGTGAGCGGGCGCCTCTACCCCGACTCCTTCGTATCTGGCCCCTCGATGCTAGCCGAGTATCTCATGATCGGAACCATGCCTACCCATCAACTCTTCTGCATCAAGACGGGCCTACCGCGCACTTTTGAAATTCCTCAGGGCCGAATTGTATTCCATTCCGTTAAGCCAGAGCAACATTTTGGTTATACGCGCCAGGGTTTTGTGAACAAGGCTGATCCTGAGCGTGCGCTGGTGGACACCCTCTATTACTACTTGCGAGGCGAGCAATACTTCTTCGATCTTTTTAGTGATGTGAACATTGCCGACCTCGAAGGAAAGCGCTTCACCGCTTATGTCAACCGATTCAACAACCCCAAGTTCAAGGCCTTTGCCCATGAATACTATCGCACCCACCGTTAAGACTACTGACGATTTGCTGCTTTGGTTTCTGGGGTACCCCCGACCAATGATCTGGACCTGCTCTTTGTTCCGTTCACCTCCAAAAATGAAATTCTTCCTGAGCTCCGGCGGGCCATGTCCGAGGTCGAAGGCGTTGAATCAAAAATCAGTGCGGACTCGAAATGCATCCGCTGCCTAGTCCGCTACGGGCAGATCCAAATCCAGATCGAAGCCACCATCGCTGAATCCTGTGAATACGAGTCCATCAGCGCCATAAGCCAGGGCACCCCCATTCTTTTAGCGGCTCAACGGCGTGATATCGCCCTGGCGCATAAGCTTGGAGCTTGGAATGAGCGACACCTGATGAGGGATCACTACGATCTCTATTTCTTTGTGTCCGTACTGAATGTGATGCCAGACATGGGAACACTGAGAGAGCGCCTGCTCAAGGTATTTTCAGGGCGCACGAATCGGAGCAAGGCCATGGCCCTGCCTGAGCTTATCGCAAAGCTCAAACAGGCACGAAACCAACTTTCCGACAAGGTGATAAAAGCGGAATTAGGAGCAATTTTATCCAGAAACGAGCTGGCCGGACTGGATTTGAAAATCAAGGAGCCCATGCATCAATTTTGACACATATTCCTTGGCGCAAGCTCCATGCAAACTTCCTATATTTTGTTCTGACAATTCAACTTCATAGGAGAGGCAATGAACCTCAAGCATATTATCTCACTCGGCATCCTTTGTTCTACGGCATTTGCGGGGGTTGAAACAGCAAATTCAATCAGTGTTTCGGCATATTCAGTTGCCGACACTTCATTTATCAGCTGGCGCAACGTCACTCCCGATTTTGTCCTTGCAGGGGTCATCGTATTCGGAAGCAATGACGAAAAGACATGGACCGCCCTGAATACCAACCCCATCCTCCATAATTATGACACGGTTTCCACAAACGAGCTACTTCCCAACTCTTTCTTTAACCGCGCAGTAATTGCACTCAAAAAGGGACAATTTGATCTGAGGGACCTCGAAATGGAAAAGAAGGAGCACATGATTACGCAGGTGTTAAAATCAGCCGACGGTAGAATGTTCGTAAATATGGCGTATGTCATTCCAGACGTTGAAGGTCAACTTTCTGGTGCAATTCGTGGCATCACCGCAATCCAAATCGGGAAGCCGTACAAATTTTACGGAGTTGGAAACAAAAAGGACGAAGCTCCCCTGGCAAAATCAAAAACTGTACATCTTACAACCAACAGCTCCGTCCAGTCATGCAAGATGACTGCAGAGAACGAGTTGACCATTTCCCTGATATCGAAAGGAAATCAGTCAAGCCTTAGCCTGATTCCATTCGTGGAAGTTTACCGGGACACGGGCTGGTATCGTATAATCCATACCTACCCTGACGCAAGCGTTTCCAAGGATGGAAGCCACCTTATAAAGTACAAGACGTCCCAAGTAGTCGGGAAAAAAGTCCGGATCATCCCGACAGTACTTGGTATCTATGAGAGCAAGGCTGCCGAATTCGACATCAAGGAATTTAAGTAAACCAGTCAGTTACCAATGTAGCGGGCTAAACGCTGCATTGGTGATCCATCCCGCTATTGTTTGCGTATGTACCGGATCAGCTCGGCGAAAACTCGACTGATAATCACATATCCAAAATAACCGAAAAGAAGCCCGAGGATTAACCCCGGAAGAAATGAATTCGGTCCCATTCCAAATAAATACTTAAATACGCCAGGCAAAATCATTGCACAGACTAATCCATACCCAAATCCAATTCGCACTTTTTTCCCGTGTATTGATTCTTGTTTTTTTCCACTGATTTCCCTAGAGGTTCCCAACACTGAGCTAGAACCGCCACTTATTGTCAAGATTCGAGAAACATGCCGCGCGTTAACAAAAAGTAAGATAACTGCGAATACCGAACCTACGATTATAACGCCAAACCCTATTTTGCTGCTATATGTGATCATAAATGCGTTGGCCAACATAAACCCAATTACAGGCATCAGACATCCGCAGCCATAGGAAGCGCGTTTGCGAATTATCCTAAACCTCGGATCGACTATCCCGCCGTATGGCTTAATATCCCAGACAATCTCCCCTGTAGCTCCATTGACAAAGATCCGGTACTTTTTCTGATTTTTGGAAAAATTGCAGATCCAGACCGGGAGCAGGATCTGGCAAACTTGTATCCGCTCAAACCCAAGGACACTACCCCAAACCTGGGGAATTTCAACCCCAGAAAGGTCTCGCAAAAGTTGGCTTTTCCCGTCATTTCGCGTAAGCCCCTGAAGGTCCGCATCGCAACCATAGGATTCCATATAATGTTCGGAAAAGGCAACCGAACGCCTAAACTTCTGGGCTGCAGACTCTAGCTCCAAATGAGGCGACTCAACCGCCACGGATCGAACAAATACAGGATCAAAGGGCAGAGCCTCTTCTAAGGGCCATGGCTCCAAGATGTTGAGCTCGTGATTTGGCATTGCTGCGCCATTATAGGATGGGATTCGCGAAGGTAAATTGGTGAGAGATTTAGCATGCTCATTTACTGGAAAAGGCCCAGAATTCGAAATCAGTTCGGCCTGCAACTTCTTATAGGATTCCAAATCCTCCTGGGTGGGAACGAAAAACCAGAATGGCAGATAGACTGGCTCAATTACGGCCTGATTCAGGATTTCGTTTTCAAAACTCAGGATCCGATCATGATATTCTTGGAATGAATTCCGGGAATCATTCCAGTCAGTAATCGCTTTTTTGGCTTGATTACGAACTAACCGGAAGGGCAGAATCTGGGTTGGCTCAAATCGCTTGTTCGGTTGGTCGTTCCGCTCCGTGGAATTTCCACAAAAGGGGCAACACCTTTTCAAAACCCCTTGGGCAATATCCGAGTCGGAGCCGCAACTCGTGCAATGATGAACCATGGCCGCAGGGAGGCGATAGTTAAAGGCAAGCAGGTCCGCCAATTGGTCGTATTTCTGTGGTTTCTTCACAGGGAAATCGGTTTCCCCGTTGCAATACAAGCATGTAAAGACCTTGGCACCGGGACTGTAGCTAAGCTGGCCGGCACAATGGATGCATTTGGCTGATGAGGTCTTGGGCATATTGGGCAAATGTAGGAATCCCTAATAGGGATCCTCTACCTCGAAAAATATGTCTTTTCGGATGACCAACGGACTTCCCTTGTATACCTGTGCAATAGCCCGGTCTTCACCAGGAGCGCATCACGCGGGGTCTTTTGGGTGAGACTGATGCTTGTTTGAATCCCCGCAAAAGCAAAATGCAAGGAATCCATCTTTGCTGTTCGTATATTCACAAAAGTGGAATCAACTTCATTTTCCCAGCCTAACTCGACCTTCGAGGTGACCTGTAACAAGTTCCCATTTTTCTGGATGGCCTCTAATTGAATGGCAGGAAGGGAATCCCGAGGCGCATAGAGGCTGTCCACGCAAGTTTCACCTTTGAGGGTTATCCGATTTTCCAATACCCCTGTAAGACTGGCGAAGCGGATGAATCTTCCTTTCTTG
This sequence comes from uncultured Fibrobacterota bacterium, assembly GCA_903876665.1. GTDB lineage: Bacteria > Fibrobacterota > Fibrobacteria > Fibrobacterales > Fibrobacteraceae > CAIRAY01. The sequence continues at coordinate 30,295 of CAIRAY010000186.1, forward strand.
TACCAAGGTCTTTCCCAAATAATGGTATCAGTTCCCACAGTATCGAGTTTGAATGGAGACACTTTCTTGAACTCTAATTTAACAGGATTCCCCATAAAGGGATTTTGGGATGGAAGATCAGACCAAAAAAGGTTGGCATATTGGTCTTCATTTTTCCAAGACCAATCACGAATGACACCCGATTTCTCGTTTTCATGAAACCAATGTCGATGTACCAAAGGACAATCAAGGTCCACCATTCCTATGGCAGGGCGCAACTGGTCAAACAATACGGAATCTAATCGCCCGTATTTGAAGCGAACAGCAATTATGACTGAATCCGCAGTCTTTGCATTGCGCTTGAAACCGATCCGTCCGCTTGCAAAAAGTGTCTTTGTCTGGAACCAACGATTGGAATCCTGCACATATACAAATACAGAATCAACCCATGCATTAAGGGTGGAATCGAGTGCCCAGGAATAGGAACAGTTTTTCACACAGCGCCCCAATAGAAAGCGCCGATAGAACAACTCCACGTTATCCTTGCTAATTAATTCATACTGATAATCAGAACAATATTTCTTTCGATCTCTTGTTTCACATACCTGGATAGAACCGGAATTGGAGTCGGAGCTAATGGGAATGAGAATTCGGTTCTTTAGGTAATTTTTATTCTTGATGTCATATTGTATTTGAATTGAATCAGACACAAAAAGGGATCTTTGTTTACACTTCAGATCCAGTGGTACTGAATCCAGAAGGAGCTCCAGAACTGGCCGATTATTGACAAGAGTGGTGGAAATTTTGGGGTTCCAAGTCATCCTACCTTCGGCATCATATAAAGGTCTCACCTTGGCATTGACAGTGGCAGAGCGCCATTCTCTTATCGGAGTATAATAGATGACGTCCACATTTATCGTCTCACCCCGCATTTTCCCAATCAAATCCAGGACACCAGTGTTTACCCTCCCCTTTAAAGTCTGGGAAACCGTTGCCACGCCACTCGCCCAGGAGTAAGCGCTAATCTTAGTTGAATCCACCCGCAAGCTATCTCCAAAGAAGTCTGTTGATTTCCAAGGAATTACCGAGTCGCAAATCGGATCTACAGTCAAAAGAGGGAGTGAAGGTAATTCACTTTTCAGCATTGGAAACTGAATTTTTACTACGCTGGAAAAAACATCCACCTTTCCTAGAACACTTTCACTGATCTTGAGCTTCGCTTCGCGCTTTAGATGCTGTAGTGCCGATTTTCCAAGGCTAAACTGACAAAACAACAATGAATCCTGATCAAAACAGCTTTTGCCATCAACAACAACAGCACCACCATTCAACTCATCACTAACAGTAAACTTCAAAAACTGAGGAGGGAATTCCTTATTTACCGGACAATGCCATTCTAGTTCCAATTGATCCATATCGTGACTATAACGAAGGGTTAAGCCCCTTATGCCTCCAATTACCGGATTCACTTCGGATGAATCAAGAACGGTGTTCTTAGAATCAAGAAGGCGGTAGGAGCCACCCTTAATCGCTCGATTATCCACAAACGCCGAACCGGTATACAAGGCCAAATCAAAGTGGCTTATGGTTAGAAGGGAATAAATCACCCCACCTAGGGTATCCTTTTGGGTCTTTTCTAATTCCCCATAGGGGCCAGGACGAATACGACCCGCATCAACCGCATTTCGGAAGGCCAGTTCAGCATCTGCTTTATCCTTCTTTGCCAAATGGTCTAGAGTCTTACCACTTTCAATCGACAAGGGAATTGGCTGCTGATTGATAGCTTCCCATCTCTCATTCTTTGACTTTTGGTACTGTATTCCAACATTAGGGGATACTTGTCCATCTTGGTAAAACCAGATAAGGTAGACAGCGCCATTTCCAGGAATGGAGAACAGCTTGTATGATGAAAAGGCATTCGAAATGCTTAGCAGAATTAAAAACAAAACATATATGAATTGCATGCAAAACCTGATGGGTTAGTAAATCGCATTAACAGGAATACGCCTAGAAAAAGTAGATAATTTGGGTATGTAAATATCCACATAACAATAATACTCCTGCCTCACCAAAGCTGGCTACGGCTACAAAGAGATCCTCTGGCACAACTACCCCAATGTGGATTGACAAACCGATCCTCTTCCCTGAGCTGCAAATTTTCATTCAATTAATCTCCACAAATGGATAATTATTCATTACTGATTTATCCATATTCGGCGAATTATTGACGATGTTCCCTTACAATAGCCACCAAGGCACGGCCCAGACACCCTCGGTGATGGGGTATGCCTGGGGAGTGCAGCATGCAATTAAGCCCGGCCCAAATCGCTCGGAGGGAAAGGTCTCCCGGAGCGACCGAATGCTTTGGGCATCCTGCTTGGTTGGGTGCGTGGTGAGCTTGATTTCCAGTGGATACAGTGTCCCATTATAGTCCAAAACAAGGTCAACTTCCGCGCCACCGTATCTCCGGTAGTGGTATATTTGTGGCCTTTGCATCCAACATTCCGTGCGCTTGATTACCTCCATGACCACTAAAGATTCGAAGGCATGGCCCTGCAACGGATGCCCAGCCAACACCTCAGGTGAAAATATTCCTTGCAGGGCACACAGAAATCCTGTGTCGGTGAAGTACCCTTTTTGTTTGCTCGAAATTCGTTTGATGGGGTTGCGGGAAAACGCCGGGATCAATTTCCATTGATAGGTGGACTGGCAAAGGTCCATCCAGCGCAAAGCCGTGGTGCGGTCCACGTCAAGTTCCCGCCCAAGCTGATTGGGATTCACCTCTTGTCCAGAAAGAGCCGCCAGGAGACGAACGAAGCGGGAAAACCGGGACAAATCCTGGATGTCCATAATGGAGCGAATATCCCGTTCCACATAGGTTCTTAGGTATGCGGAAAAATAATCCGCAAGCATTGAGTCGGGAAAATCCAAAATGCCTGGCATTCCTCCCCGCCAAACCACATGGTGGGTCGCAGGAATTTGTGTTGAGGACCATTTTGAAAATGCCGTTTGCCCCTCCTGCAACCAGCTCTCCAGAATCCCCTCGGATGGCATGCTCTGGGCCTCGCGAAAGGAAAGACCATAGAGATCGACAATTCCCACTCTCCCCGCCATAGAGTCCGCAAGATTTTTCATGACGCTTAAGTTCTGGGATCCGCTGAGAAGAAACAGCGACTTTTGTCCCTGCCTTGCATCCGCATAACGCTTGAGCGAGGGCAGCAACTCGGGAACATATTGGACCTCGTCCAAAAATGCGGGTGTACGAATATTTTGTAGAAACAAATCGGGATCAGACCTGGCACCCTGAACATCCTGCAAAGGATCAAATACGATCCCTGGACCTGCACCCGGCAATAATTGATTCAAAAGGGTAGACTTGCCCACTTGCCTCGCTCCGGTAACAGCGACTAGGGGAAAATGCTCGAATAGTTGGAGGATTCGTGATTGGATGAAACGTGCCTTCATACCCATAATTATAGCGAATAGTATGGATCAAATCCATATTATTAGACCTAATTAGCCACATTTTTCATTTAAATGCTCAATTAAC
>CAIRAY010000187.1 GCA_903876665.1 uncultured Fibrobacterota bacterium
ACCCTGCTAAATTTTTAGATTTCCGGCGACGATGACTAGAGGGCCACACCTGTTCCCATTCCGAACACAGTAGTTAAGCCTCTTGGTGCTGATGGTACCTGGCCTGCGGGTCCGGGAGAGTAAGTGGTCGCCGGATTTCTTCTTTTAAACAAAAAAGCCCTCCGCGTTTTGCGGAGGGCTTTTTTGCGTTCTTATCGGAATGCGAAGGGTGTATTAGGCAACGAATTCGCAGAAATATGCGCTCTGTTCCTGAATCTGCAATTGAAATTTGGAATTTGCGGGGATGTTGACGGCGACGTTTGCTTTGTAATTCTTGAATTCGGACTCACCGGGTAATTTAATTTGCCAAGAGCCGGAGATGAGCGTCATGCGCTCGGGGGCGCCGGTGCCGAATTCGTATTCGCCTGCTTCCATAATTCCCACCGTGGATTTTCCTTGGGAATTCTCAAAGCCAAGGGATTTGACTGTGCCGTTAAAGTATTCGTTGACCTTGATCATACTAGCTCCATTAAAAGGTGAAAGAAAATATTAGAAATTATATCTTAGCTTGATGAAGGTAAACAACCAGCTTATGCGATCCATTTGGATTGAAAATGAAAATTTTTCCGAAGTCATGATCATTGACCAACGGGCCCTTCCTCATCATTTGGTGATTGAATCCATTTCTTCTCCCGAGCAGATGGTTGTTGCCATAAGGGACATGCACGTTCGTGGCGCACCCTTAATTGGAGTTTCGGCAGCGTGGGGCGTTGTGCTCGCTCTTCAAAACTTGTCACCTGAGGTTTTTTCATCGGATCCGAATCTGGGCTGGTCCCAAATTATGGATAAGACAAGTGAACTGAAAGAGACTCGGCCAACGGCGATAAATTTGATGTGGGCCGTAGATCGAATGCTGGACTGGCTTAGGGCTCATTGGGCCGGCAATGAATTTGTTCGGCTGGTTGCGGGGGCCCGAGAACTGGCAAAGAAGATCATGGATGAGGATGTGGAGCATTGCCACAGGATTGGAGAACATGGTCTTTCCCTTATTAAAGAAATCCACCGACGCAAAAAGGGTGTGGTCAATATTTTGACGCACTGCAATGCGGGCTGGTTGGCCTGCGTGGATTACGGAACGGCAACATCACCCATGTGTTTGGCGCACGATTCGGGCATTCCGATTCATGTCTGGGTTGATGAAACGCGCCCGCGTGGGCAAGGTGCAAAACTTACGGCCTGGGAGCTCGGGCAACATGGGATTCCCCACACACTAATTGCGGATAATACGGGTGGACATCTGATGCAGCATGAGCTTGTGGACCTTGTAATTACTGGGGCGGACCGGGTGACCCGCTGCGGGGATGTGGCCAATAAAATCGGTACCTATTTGAAGGCCTTGGCGGCAAAAGACAATGGAATTCCGTTTTTTGTTGCCATTCCATCCTCGACAATTGACTGGAATCTCTCGGATGGGGTCAAGGAAATTCCCATTGAGAGCCGGAATCAAGATGAGGTTCGCTACATGGATGGACTTGTTTTGGGTAGTGATTCCGATCGGGTGGAGAGCGTGCTGATTTGCCCTCGCAATACGCAGGCGGTTAATTATGGATTTGATGTGACCCCAAGTCGATTAATCAGTGGGTTCATCACTGAAAAAGGGGTATGCCCGGCTTCGGAAGAAGGGCTCTGCAGTCTTTTTTTGGAAGAGGGTTTACGTTGATGACTGATAATGTCGGAAATCAAATGGAAGGAGTCATCAAATACCATTGTCGGTGGAAGGATCTTCAGGTGATTTCTGCCGAAATGATTACTGGCCTTGTCTTAATTCGAAATCTATTGCAGACAATGGGGCTAATTGGTGTCGGTTCTGATGGCCTGGGTTTTGGAAATGTGAGCCAACGCCTTAAAACCCCATTAAGTGCAGACAGTGGTTTGGCGGGGCTCTCTGGCTTCATCATTACGGGTACACAAACTTCAGGGCTACTGAACCCTGGTCCAGAGGCCTATTGCTTTGTAAACGAGTGGAGCATTGCAGGAAATTGGGTGGAGTGTGTGGGCAAAGTCCAAGCCTCTTCCGAAAGCCTGACTCATGCGGCCATCTACGAACTTTCACCAAAAATTCAATCCGTGATTCATGTTCACTCGGCTCCGATGTGGCATTCCTGGGCTAATGAGAAAACCCGCACCAAGGCTTCGGTAGAATATGGGACTCCCGCCATGGGAAATGAAATCCGGCGCATCATCCGCACCGAAAACCTGGGTGAATCTGGAGTCCTTTGTATGGGTGGACACCCAGACGGAATAATTTCCTGGGGAACAAATGCCGATGAGGCAACAAGACAATTATTAGTGCTAATCTCGCTTTAGGCCTTCCGCTGTTCCCAGTGGGGTGGGGAAATTCTTCACGATAATGATGGAAGAAACGAGGAGGGTGATTAGTGTGGTTAATTGTACCAGGTTATAGGCTTGCTGGCTGATCATTTTGGCCCCAAGGGCAAACACAGAAATGATCAGAGCGAATTCCCCAGTTTGGCCCATGCGGAATCCGGATTGATGGGCAATCTTTTCGGGCTCGCCGATCCACCGCAACATTTGCCGAACCACCAGGGGCTTGAGGGCTACGATGAGAATGGCCAAAATGGCGGCGGGGAGCATCATATCCTTCATTCCCACAATGTCCGCTCTAGCCCCGAGAACAAAGAAGAATAGCACCAGGAAAAAGTCACGGAAGTTCCGTAGCCTATCCGCAATGTACAGGGCAATGGGGCTTCGCGCCATGGCGAGGCCTGCCAGGAACGCTCCAATTTCTGCGGAAAACCCCAAGTATGAAGAGAGTCCGGCGGTTCCGAGACACCAGGCGATTGAGGTCAGGTAGATGGTTTCTTCGAAGCGCTGAAATCGAATAATGACTTTACGTATCAGGTATTTTTCGAGCAAAAATGTGATGGCAACGATAAGTAGTCCTTTCATCGCTACCATTCCCAGAGTGGAAATGGAAAGGTCTCCCAAGGTTCCTTGAAGAAACATGATGATGAAAACAGCAACAACATCTTCAACCACCAGAACCGCCATAAGCAGAGTTCCCATGTGCTGCTGGTGCAATGCCGTGGTGGGAAGAAGCTTGACGGCGAGCAGGGTACTGTAGAACATCAGCGCAAGGCCAATGAGAGGTATGTCTTTGGAGGGGAGGCCCCATTGCCACGCAAACCCGGCGACTAAAGCAAAACAAAACCCGGATGAAGCCAAATTGACCAGAAGGGTTTTGCGAAATACCGGCTGGATTTTTTTGGGCTGGGTTACAAGCCCGGCAAGAAACAGAAGTAGCGTGATTCCGATGCTCGAAAGGCTTTCCAGGCCCTGGACATTATTGACAAGGCCCAGAACGGATGGACCTGCGAGAATCCCACAGGCTACATAGGCGAGGATCAGGGGTTGCTTTAAAAGGAGGGTTAGCCACGAAAGCATCGCACAGGAGACAACAACAATGGAGAGCTCGGCTAGGGAATGGTCCATATTCTTAGAAAGATAGCTAGAAAAGAGTGTGAAGGTCCGGGACTTCTATTTGGATCGGCTTGGGAATCAATCCACCTTGGAAACAGACCTCGCCCAGCAAGGAGTTTGCGGAAACTCCCTCTGCACGCTCGGTGCGGATGCTTTTTGAAAGTTGGCGTTTGCTCAGCTTGTTGCCATTCGGGTCCAGCAATAGGGGATGATGGAGGTAGCTTGGGGGGGAATTCCTTCCCAGTAGCTGTCCCAGCTGAATTTGGCGGGCAGTGGAATCAAGCAAATCCATACCCCGAATCACCAGGTCCACATTTTCCACCAAATCGTCTACGACTACGGCAAATTGATAGGTCCATTGGTCCAAGCGATCCCGCACCAGAATGTCCCCGCACTGTTCCTGGGGGTTATGCGTAAAGTCCCCAAGGCGCATGTCGTTCCAGCAGACCATTTGAGGTGCAAGGATAGTCCGGACGCCGATGCCTTGGCCAGAGGACCAGGCAATTCCAGCGTTTTTACAGGTTCCCAGGTAGCGGGATTCTGTGGCGCCCTGGTCCACTTGAATGAGTTTTCGGGAGCAGGTGCAGCCATAGGTTTGTCCTTGCCCTGCCAATACGTCCAGGAATTTTTCAAAGCGGGTTTCGTGGGCGCTTTGGCGGGATTCTTCGTCCCACCCAAATCCAAGCCAAGCCAGGTCCTCCCGGATGGCATCCACATGGTCCTCACGGCAACGGGAGCGGTCGTGGTCCTCGATCCGCAAAAGAATTTTTGCCCCGGTAAGCTGGGCAATCCCCCAAACCCAAATTGCACTCAAAATGTGCCCGCGATGCAAATATCCAGTAGGGCTGGGAGCAAAGCGAGTTTTTTGGAACTTGGAGTGGCAAAGGTCGGTCATTTTGGGTATGATGGAATCCTAGTGATTAGAATTCAAATCTATGTTTTCCTGTTGCTTTGTGCGGGCATTTCCAATGCCGCGGTCTCTTTGGATTTGATTCAGAAGTTTCAATACCTCGGGCCGCACCTCGAAATTTTAGTCGATGCGGACTCTTCACTGAAGGCATCAGAAGTTCTTTCCTTGCCTTCCTCCTCATTTCAAACGTCAAAGACAGATGCTCCCTCGTTGGGCTTATCCCAAAAGCCGGTATGGGTTCGAGTGGATCTCCAATCCCAAACAACGAGGACCGTATATTTGGAGCTGGACGCTCCATTGGCTGAGGGAGTGGAAATGTATGTGGACACCGGGCTGGACTCCACCCAAGCGCTGACTCGGCAACCCAGGTCATACCTGCATTGGAATCATGTGTTCCCGATCCAGATTCAGAGCGGGCAATCCATGCGGATTGCCTTGAAATTGCGAAGCCCTAGGAATTTGCAAGTTCCCCTGCGCCTATGGGATCAGTATCATTTTTTCCAATACAATCACCAGACCATGATGTACAAGGGACTGTATTTGGGTATTCTCATGGGCATATCCATTCTTGTGCTTCTTTCCTATTTGACCTTCCGGGAAAACTTATATTTATATTTTTTATCAACAATTGGAGCGTTTTGTCTCTTTTTGTTCTTCCATGATGGAATTGGCCAGCGGTTCTTCATTCCGGGCCTAGTGATGCGGTATTCCCAAGTTTTGGCTGTATTTTCGACCCTGCTGATACTCATTGCGGAGCTTGAATTTTCCCGCAAATATTTGAATACCGCTGGGACCATGCCTCGCTACGATGCCTGGTTCCGCAGGTGGACGGTTGCCTTGGTTCTTACGCTGGTGTTGAGTATTGTGGTAGAGCCATTCTGGATGAACCATTTGATTCCCATTGTTGGAGTGATCACGCTTTGCGGAATTTTTCTTGTAGCAACCTCCAGACTTGGCAAGGATCCTCAGGCGAAGTGGTTCCTGATTGGGATGTTTCCTCCCTTCATCGTGGGGTGCGGAATGTTTGTGCAGGCATCGGGGTTAATCCATAGACGAATCCTGACCTTTGATCATTACTATTGGGCGTTTCTGTTGATGGTCGTTTTGATTGGATTTGTTCTTGGCCGTCGCCTCAGAAATATCCAGCAAGAGAAGATGGATCTAAAGGTTCAGCTGGTTGCGAATCTGAAAAACGCAGACATTCTCAAAGATGAGTTTTTGGCCAATACCTCGCATGAACTGAAAACACCATTAAATGGGATTATCGGGATAACCGAGGGAATGCTTGGAAATAAAAGGTCGCCACTCCCGATCAAAGTCCAGCGGAGTCTGCATTTGATTGTGACTTGTGGTCATCGGCTTTCGAATTTGATCAATGATATCCTTGACTATTCCCGTCTAAAAAATGGGGACATCAAGCTGAATTCGAAGCCAGTCTCGATTCGTCAGGTGACAGGAATTGTTTTTTCCATCCTCGCTCCCTTGGCGAAGAAAAAGAATTTGGATCTACGCAACCTGGTGTCTCCTGATTTGCCCAATGCCCTCGCCGATGAGGATCGGATGCAGCAGATTTTGTTGAACCTAGTGGGCAATGCGGTTAAGTTCACAGAAAGTGGCCATGTGGCCGTCATTGCTTCCGTGGTCAATGGAATGATTCAGGTGACCGTTGAAGATTCAGGAATTGGAATCCCCAAAGACAATCAGGAAACCATCTTTGAAATGTTCCATCAAGTAGACGGTTCCATTTCCCGGAATTATGGTGGAACTGGGATCGGACTGAGTCTTTCCCGCAAGTTATTGCAGCTACAGGGCGGACAAATATGGGTGGAATCCCAGGAAGGGCGTGGGGCCCAATTCCATTTTACCGTCCCCCTTTCGGATGGCTCCGCGGCTGTCGCGATTGTCAATGAGGCAACCATTTCTGGTTTCGTGGATGACGCCCCGGAAATTGATTTGGCAATGGTGGTAAAATCGAGTGTCAACGGAGCCTCGGTGCTCTTGGTGGATGATGAGCCCGTAAATTTACAGGTTCTCATCAATCAATTGTCGATGGATGGGTTTGACCTCTGGATTGCCAGCAGTGGCAAAGAAGCGCTCACAATCATCGAGGAGAAGGGCCCTCCCAGCCTAATGCTTCTGGATTTGATGATGCCAGGGCTTTCTGGATACGATGTTTGCCTGCAACTTCGTCAAAAATATTCTGCATCTGTATTGCCGATCATCATTTTGAGCGCCAAAAATCAAGCGGCTGAATTTGTCCGGGGGCTTGAATTGGGTGCCAACGATTTCCTTTCCAAGCCGTTTTCCAAACAGGAACTTCTTGCACGAGTGAAAGTCCATTTGAGCCTGGCCAATCTGCATAAAGCCTATATGCGCTTTGTGCCTCAGGAATTCCTAGAGCAGATGGGCCGGAGCAACATTGCCGAGGTATCCTTGGGAGACCAGCTGGAACAATACATGGCAGTTTTGGTAACGGATATTCGGGACTTCACCACCATTTCTGAGCAGATTTCTCCCGCCCAGACCTTTACCTTCTTGAATGAGTATTTGGAGCGGATGGCTCCTTTGATTCGTAGCAATGGAGGATTTGTGTCCAAATTTATGGGCGATGCCATTGTGGCTCTCTTCCCGGGAGGGGCAAAGAATGCTTTGCAGGCTTCCGGGCTAATCATGCAGGAGCTAGAAGATTACAATCGCGAACAAAGTGGCTTGCTGAAGAAGCCGATTCGCATTGGGATGGGGATCCAGGTGGGCAAGGCGATTTTGGGTACGGTCGGGTTTAAAGGGCGAATGGATGTTACGGTCGTCTCCCGAAAAATCGGTCAAGCCACGCTATTTGAACGGTTAACCAAGCTTTATGGGTGCGACATTGTAATTTCCGGAGATGTTTTGCGCCTTTCCAAGGAACTGGTCCCCACGGCGCGGCTGTTGGGACGCATTCGCCAAGCAGGTCCGGAGCCCTGGCTTGAATTCCATGAAGTTTTAGGAATCATGGGCCGGCCTGCCGATGGGAGAAAATTAGCGAGTTGCGCGACCTTCGAGAAAGGAGTTCGACTCAGCTGGGAGCGTGACTGGGATCATGCCATGGACTGCTTTGGCCAGGTGCTTCAATTGAATCCCCATGATCGGGGTGCCCGGGTGTATCTGGACTTTTGCAAAAATTCAGAAAGCCGGCTGGGATTTGACTCGCCCCAGCAATGGGATGAAACTGCCGGATGAACTAAATTGTAACGGAGAAAAAGCATGTCAGAAAAAGCAAAAATATTCGTTGTGTTCCTTTGGGTCCTCTGCCTGTCTGCAATGCAGGCTATTGGGGCGGAAACGGCCATAACCACCTCCGGCAAGAAGGTCCTGCTGAAAAATGATGGCACCTGGGAACCCTTTGACCCGGCTCGCCATCTCAATGTGGAAGATGTCCGGGAACAAGCGAATATGGTGGAAATATCTCTTAAATACAAGGATGCAGGCTGGTGCCAAAAAGAGACGCGGATGATGCTTGAGGCAGACGATATTGCGGAACCCGCAATTCTCGATTCCTTGAAAAAGGCTCCCCAGGGCGGGCTCATTTATGTGCAAATGCCAAGCCAAAGGCGTAGCAAGACCGACCCCCGCACCTACCTTTATACAGTGAAGGACTCCAAAAGCAAGGTGTTGGTTCAGAGGGAGGCTTCGGAAGCCTTGGCCGTTGATGCGGATGAAGCCAATACATCCAACCTTGCGATTCTTCCCCTGCCCGCATTTGCCAAGGGCGACCTGACCATTATCATCCAGGACAAAGGGACTAAGCAGATTTTCGAGTACACGATTTCTATGGATGAGGAATAACCATGTTAGACGCAATCCAGGTTGAAACCGGTGCAGCAGTGGATGCGTCCATCATCTGGTTGCACGGGCTCGGGGCCGATGGCCATGACTTCGAGAGCATTTGCGACGACCTGGATTTGCCTTCTTCGCTGGGAATTCGATACATATTCCCCCATGCATCCGTGCGTCCAGTAACCATAAATGGCGGAATGCGTATGAGAGCCTGGTACGATATTCGCAACTTGGACCTTTCTTCCGAGTTGGACCTAAAAGGAATCGAAGAAAGCGCCCAAGAGGTGACGCCGTTGCTCGAGCGGGAGGTTGCCCGTGGAGTGGCTCCGGATCGCATCATCCTTGCCGGATTTAGCCAAGGTGGCCTTATTGCTTTGCACGTGGGCTTGCGCTATCCAAGGAGGCTTGGAGGTATTCTCGCCCTATCCACATATTGTCCGACGGTTTTGGATCTTAACGGCCCTCTTCATCAGATTCCGATTTTTTGGGGTCATGGAGACCTGGATAACGTTGTTCCAATTTCCGCTGCAAGGGCGACCTTGGCGGACCTGCACGAAAAGGGCTTGGATACCGAATTCAAAACCTATCCCATGGAGCACTCCTTGTGTTCACAGGAAGTGAGCGACATTGCCCGCTGGATTTCTCGGCGACTGGAGAGGGTGTGAACCAATTCAGATACATTTTCGGAGTATTGCTTGTGCTGGTCAGTGCAAGTTTTGCTTTGGAAGGGTATCCGGTTGCTGACCTGAATGGTCGCGTCTCGCTAGGTCATTCGTTGGATGTTTTTGAAGATGTCGGGGGGACATTAACCTTTGCGGACATACAAAAGGGGACGGCCGAATTTCAGAAGAGTAGCCAGAAAGTTCCCTCCTGGGGTTTTTCTGCTTCGGCCATTTGGGTTCGCTTCGCCTTGATTTTCCCGCCCGAGGCTAAAGAGCCAATGATTCTTTCCTTTGACTATCCTCATATGGATCACATCGATTTTTTTGCTCCTGACTTGAATGGATCATACTCCTCCATTGAAACGGGCTATTCCCACCCCTTTGCCTCTCGTCCCATTTTGCATAGCCAATTTCTATTTGACATTTCTCCCCAGGCAGGGAAAACCGTGGTTTATTACATGCGATTTGAAAATACCGATCGTATGGAAGTTCCGCTCCATCTATGGGAACGCACAGGATTTTTGGAATTGGATCAGACCAGCCAGTTTATGAACGGGATTTTTTTGGGCCTGGTTTGCAGTGCCATTCTCTTGAATTTGTTGATGTTTATCACATTTAGGGATGTTAGCTATCTTCATTATACCGCGTTTCTGTTTCTGTTCTCCTTTTTTGTGGCTACCCATCTTGGAGTGGTTTACGAATACCTTTGGCCCGTGGCGCTCAGTGGATACAACCATTATATACGGTTTATCATTGGGGGAATGCTCTTTTCCCTGATCCTCCTCTCCCAGTCCTATTTAAGCACTGCGGAGCGCTTTCCGAAGTATCACCGCTTCCTCAATTGGCTTGGGCGCATTGAGCTGGGGACGATCGTTCTCGCTGCCCTTGTGCCCATTCGTGAAGGGACCATGCTCCAGGTGTCTATGACGCTTGTTGTTTTGGCGATCATGTTTGGGGTGAGCGTAGCCACGGCGCCCTCCAGCCGCATTGCCCGGTATTTTTTGACCGCCTGGGTTCTTGCCCTTTTGGCGGGTGTTCTTTATGCATTGAAAGCTCTGGGAATTTTAGAGCTTGCTTGGTTTGAGGTGAGCATCCTTGCGGGAGTCTGGGTGGTGCAATTTATCATTCTCTCCCTAGGCTTGGGTGAGCGTCTGCTCCTCGTTCGCTCCGAAAAGGAATCCTTGCAGGAGAGCGCCATTCAAAGTCTCAAGAAGGCCAATCAGCTTAAAGATGAATTCCTGGCCAACACCTCCCATGAGCTTCGTACACCGTTGAACGGGATCATCGGGATTGCGGAGTCGTTGGTGGATGGAGTCGCAGGTCCCCTGGTGGACGATGCCCGCGATAACCTGCAATTGGTGATTTCCAGTGGCAGGCGCCTAGCCAATTTGGTGAATGACATCCTGGATATTTCCAAGCTCAAGGAAGGCGAGCTCATCCTCAAAGAAAACGCCGTTGACATTTATCAGATTGGAAATCTGGTGGGGATGGTTTTGAATCCCCTGGCCATGCGCAAAGGCCTTACGCTGCTCAATGCCATTCCCAAGGACTTGGCCTTTGCCAAAGCAGATGAAGACCGGTTGCAGCAAATCATGCACAACTTGGTGGGCAATGCGATCAAGTTCACCCATACGGGCCTAGTGACCATGACTGCGCGCCAATTCCCCGAGTACCTGGAATTGTGCGTAGCGGATACGGGCCCTGGAATTCCTGCAGAGCGGTTTGATTTGGTTTTTGAATCCTTCCGGCAGGGAGATGCCTCCGTAGCCCGGGTTCACGGTGGAACGGGGTTGGGGTTAAGTCTGTGCAGACAATTGGTGCAACTTCATGGCGGAAAAATTTGGATCGAATCGGTAGTCGGTCAAGGATCCAAGTTCTTTTTCACGTTGCCGATCGCTCCGGAAGGGGCCAAATTGGTGTCCTTCGAGAATAAATCGCCGGCCTTGGTTTCTACGGTTCTCCCTGCCGGAGATTATGTCCTGGATTCCTTGAAGGCTGGCGTCGGAAACGGAGAAGTGCGAATTCTTGCGGTGGATGACGAGCCCATCAATTTAAAGGTACTGGTCAATCAATTGACGTCCAATCATTATCAAGTTTCTACTGCGACCAGCGGAAAGGATGCCTTGGCTTTTCTCGAAAAGAATCCCATGCCCGATTTGATTCTTTTAGATGTAATGATGCCCCGCATGTCGGGGTATGAGGTTTGCAAAAAGATCCGCGAACGCTTTGATATCAGTATTCTTCCCGTTATTATGCTCACCGCCAAAAACCAGGTTTCGGATTTGGTGGAAGGTCTTGAAGCGGGCGCCAATGATTATATCACCAAGCCATTTTCCAAACAAGAGCTGCTGGCCCGAATCCGGGCGCACCTCTCCCTTGCCAAAACCAATCAGGCCTATGCAAGGTTTCTGCCTCAGCAATTCCTGAAGCAGCTTGGTTGTGAAAACATCGTTTCTGTGCGGCTAGGGGACCATGTGGAGCGAAGGATGACCGTATTCTTCTCCGACATCCGCAATTTCACCACGCTTTCCGAGGCCATGAGTGCGGAGGAAAATTTCAATTTCTTGAATTCCTATCTGGGTCGGGTGGGACCCATCATCAGTGAACGGCAGGGTTTCATTGATAAATATATTGGTGATGGCATGATGGCCCTTTTTCCGGAATCGGCGGAGCACGCCGTTGATGCGGCCATCGCCATTGTCCAGGAGATGGGAGTCTACAATAAGCATCGGAATCATTCGGGCTACGGTTCCATTGATATTGGAATTGGGATACACATTGGCAATTTGATGCTGGGAACCATTGGCGAGGCGAACCGCATGGATGGAACCGTGATTGCCGATGCGGTGAACCTGACTGCCCGCCTGGAGCAGCTGAACAAGGTCTTTGGTTCATCTGTCATTATTTCCCGTGATGTCTGGGAAACCCTGCCCGAATCCAAGCGCGAGCATGTGCGGTTCTTAGGGCGAATGACGGTGCGTGGCCGCCAGGAGCCTGTCGATGTCTTTGAAGTGTTCGCCGGGGAATCTCCCGAGCAACAGGAACTCAAGAAGCAGACCCAGGCAAAGTTTGAAGCAGCGGTTCACGCCTACAATTCAAATGAGATGGAAAAAGTCCGTAAATTGATTCAGGATGTTTTAAGTCTTAATTCGGAAGATCAGGCTGCGACTGAATACCAGGAACGGTGCAGTCAGCAGGCTAAATAAATTTCTTGGGTGAATTAAAAAGGCCTTTGCGCTTGCCGTTGGGCAAGGTTGCATCCGAAAATTGCGTGGAGCGGATATTGGCGCCTGCGAGAACGGCGAGCCAAAGATCAGCCTCGGTAAAATCTGCGCTTTCCAGGTTTGCACGCGAAAGGTCACTACGCGTTAGGTCCGAGCGGATGAGGCTTGCCTTGAATAAAATGGCGCTTTCGAGAATCGTTCCGCTGAGGTTCGCATTGTCGAGACAGGCCTGGGTAAAATCAGCTTTGGTAAAATTGCTACCCATGGCCCGGATGCCGGCCAAGTTGCACTCGGTCAGGATGGCTCCCGAAAAGTCGGCTCGGGCCAAGTCCGCTGCGCGCAAGTAGGCGGATTTGAAGGATGCACGACGTGCCTCGGTGCCTTTCAGGGAGGCTGCGCTCAGGTCGGCATGGTCCAAAATGGCACCATCGAGGTCGGCTTTGTTCAAATGGGCGGAGCTCAGGTTGGTCCACATTAAATTGGTACCCTTCAGAATGCTTCCATCTAAATTCGCATAGCTCAGATCGGAACCGCTCAAATCAGCGCCACTGAGGTTGGATCCTGAAAAATCCACAATATTCAGGTTATAGTTTTGCAACTGCAGGCCACGCAGGTCGCGGTGCCCAAGGTTAGGGCGCTCCCCATGTTCGTGGGCAGCGAGAATGATATCCTTAATTTCTTGGCTCATCTGTTAAAAAGAATACCCAAAACCAGCCGGAAATGCAAGAATTAAAAAACCACAAAAATTTAGCCATGGACTAAAGGTTTGCAAAATAATGCCGATAAGGATAATGGAGGATCGTATGGAAATCAGAAACATTGTTACTCAAATGCAGGAATCTCGCGTCAAGGAAGCCCAGGCCAAGCGTGCCGCTGTTTCGCCTGCTACAGCAACTACTGGCGCAACCACTACTGCGGTCGCGGCTTCAAGCAATGAAGCCTATAAATTGGATGTGGGATCAACCACCTCGCAACCTAAGGCGAAGACAGCAGCCGAGCGTTATGGTTCGTTTTACCAGACATCTCCCAATGGGGACAAGCTCGCCAAGATGCGAGATGAGAATGAAACCCGGGTAAAACAGCGGATGGAAGGCGGAACCTAGAGTCTCCGCCATTTGGTCGCCTTAGAGCAGATGCGTAGCCATCAAGCTAAGCGCATTAGGATGATTTTTCGTTCCCAAAGCCATAAATGGGTCGAATATTGTTGACAAAAATAAGTCGAACTATTCCTGGCTTTCCGGCAGTTCGCCAATCCAGGGATCTAGGCCATTCCTTTTGATATATATTTTCATGGTGCCCATTCACTACTGTCCAAAACAATTGGCAAAACACAAAACAGCCCCCAATCAAGTCAATCATGCCTACAGGCCAATAATACCAATGGTCTAACGAGTTTAGACTAGATTGTTTTGGACAGTAGTGATGCAGAAATTATTGTGGGCGAACTTCCACGCAAACAATTGCGCATCACACAAGCATGGATTGAGTTGCACCGCGATGAATTGATGGCTGATTGGGATATCGCGATGTGCGGTGAATTGCCCTATAAAATTGCCCCTCTTTAACGGAGCCTTTATGTATTGGGATGTCACTCACATAAAACCCTTACCGAATCACCGAATCTATGTGGAAATCAAGGATGGTCGAAAAGGCTTTTTGGACCTAACCCCGTACCTCAAAATTGACGTCTTTCAAGAACTCAAAGATGTCTGGTATTTCAATCAAGTAACCATTGTATTTGGCGCAATCACCTGGCCACATGAACAGGATATCGCTCCCGAAACCCTACTCGCCGAATGGACTATTGTTTCTGAATGCCCCGACGAAGCCGCGTAGCGAAGTAAACGAATACCATTTTTCCACCCGAATTTCGCAGGCAGCCCATGTTAGTCGGGTGATTTCCCATCTTGGGAGGCCGAGCAGTATGTTTATTCGAACTCGCCACGGAGGATTTCGATTTGGCCGTTGCCCACTTTGACGATGCTGGTTGGGTTGATGGGCACGTCACCGATGTCCAGCATCATGTCAATGTGTCCCTGAAATAAGGACCAGACATCATCAGCCTGGGTCAGTTCTTGGGTCTCTTCCAATTTTGCAGCCGTATTGAGCAAGGGACCGCCGAGCTCGTCAATCAGCGCCTGAATGACCGGGTGGTTGGGCCACCGGCACCCGATTTCGGGGCGCTTGACATCGAGCTTCCGCACAATCCGGTGTTCGGCTGGAAGAATGAAGGTGTAGGGGCCGGGGATTCGGGATTTGATCAGATTGAACGCGTAGTTGTCGATGACGGCGTACGAACTCGCTTTGGAAAAATCACGGAACAGGAGCGCCATGACGAATTTCTTCATGGGCTTTTTTAATTGGTACAGGCGCTCAATTCCCTTGTGGGACTCGGCCGAGCAACCCAGCGAATACCCCGAATCTGTGGGATAAACCACCAGTCCTCCGGAGGAGAGGATCTTGGCAGCCTGCTGGATTAACCGCGGCTGAGGGTTCTTGGGATGGATTTCAATTCGTGTACCGGACATCATGGGAAAATTTAGTCATTGTGGTGTGGGGGTGGGCGATGGGGGGAATGGTTTCGCCGGAAACCCTTCGGGGTTGCAGGCGGTAAACCCAAATCAAAGAGAAAAAGAGCGGGCCAAATTGGAAATGGCTGCAATCATTTTTAGACTTGCTAAAAGTGTTCCCTTGGAATCCATTGGAGTTTATGTCCGGTCTAATGGGGTGTTCGCGAATTACACAGGCCAAACCAGAAGAACGCTTTCCCATCACGGTCAAAAACGAATGTTTGGAGGAATAACGTTATGAAATTTCCCATAAGACTTGCATTTCTCATTCTCTCGATCTTTGCATTCGGTTATAGTTCGGATGGCAAAGTGCATGCCATTGTTAACAGCCAGGTAATTCCCAAGGATATTGTCATCGATCAAGTCGAGTTTCCCCTGGAGTACTTTATCAAAAAGTATGGTAAGGTCTATGATCTGCAAAAAGAGTGGTGCCCCAATGACTCCCTCGGAGTCTATGTCTTTTCCTTTAAGACGTACAACACGGTAGTCAAGGACAGCATGATGGTTGGAGTTCATTTCCTGTCCAATGGGAAGTTTGCTAATTACACGAGTCACTCCAGATTGAAAAGTGAATTGGAATTTAGGGACTCGTTGATTGCCCATGCTTTTGATCCGGAATGGCAGTTCGATTGTCCCAGGACGCTGAAGTAATTGCGGAATTGGATCTAAATAGGACGTTATCTTGTTGTTCTCATAAAATTCAATACCCCGAAGATGGGCCCATAAAGGCATCGCAGATCAACTCAATCTCGGGAATGCCTCGGATAAATCGGACACAAAGGACGTCAAAGCGCATTTGCTGGTCGTGGGTTCCTGTCCGGGCCAGCCACATCTGGGCCGCACGCCAAATCAGGCGTTGCTTGGCTTTGTGGACTTGTGCTGCGGGTCTGCCCCCATTTTTGCTCCAGGAGGATTTGACTTCTACAAATACCAGGACGCCCGCCGGGTCCTTGGCGACCAAGTCCAGCTCGCCCCCAGAGAAGAACGAGTTGCGTTCCAGGATCTTCCAGGATTGGGAGATTAAATAGCGGGAGGCAATGCTTTCGGCAATGCGCCCCTTGGATCTGTTGTGCGAAGATTTTCCGGTCATACCGGATTAGACGAACCAAACCGAAAAATGGATCACTCTTTTGAAATTGAGGTGCCCACCAGCCGAATTTCAGAGAGGGCCAGGTCGTTTTCTGCCGCACTGCCCGCAAGGATTTCGCGCATGTCCAGGCGGATTTCCATGGTTTCTATGGGTTGAAGGACGGGGAACTGCATTCCCTTGATGTTCTGTAATTGAATGCGCTGCACCGATCCTTCCACCGTGCTGACCAGGATCACCTGCGGTTTTTGGAACATGGAAAAACGGTCCTGCAGGTTGTCGTCCTTGGCCTTTTGATAGCCCACGGCGACTCCAAGGTTCAACACGAGGGTCGGCCTAGGGAAGCGGATAACCAGGATATGGTTATTCTGAATGTCGTTATTGGGGAGCAGCCAAGCGGTTTGCAGGTTGTCGTCCACCAGATTGGTGAGCGGATAGCCATCGGGATTGTCGCTTTCGAGTCCTCTCTGTTCCCAGGGGGCCGAAAGTTCAAATTCACGGAGAATTTGGACGCCGGAAGTCTTTTCTTGTTGAAGGAAAAACAGCAGGACCTGAAGGAGGATCAGCAACGCGATGAGTCCCAGGGACACAGGGAACAACCATTCAGGAAAGCCACGGCGACTGATCATGGACACCTTGGGGAGCTGGTTTTTGGGCGTGGTGGGTGTGTCGATGGTCCGGCCAGTGACGCGGTCAAGTTCTTCCAAAAAAGCGCCCATGTTTTGAAACCGGTCCGAACGGTTTTTGGCCAGGCACTTTAAAATGACCGTGGCCATGGCCTTGGGGATAGAAGGATTGTAGCGCTGGGGGGCTTCGGGTTCGTTGTGTACCTGTTTATAGGCGATGTCGAGTGGCTTGTTTCCGGTGAAGGGCGGTGTGCCGCAGACCATTTCATAGAACACAATGCCGAGGCTGTAAATGTCGGACTGCTCGGTGATTTCTTCGCCTTGGCACTGTTCGGGGGACATGTATTCCGGAGTGCCCATGGCGGTGCCGGTGCTGGTCAGGCGTTCGCTATCCTGTGCGTGCGAAATTCCGAAATCGGTAATTTTGACGATGTTGTCAGGCTGAATAAGAATGTTCGATGGTTTGATGTCCCGGTGAACGATGCCTTTGCCGTGGGCATAGAGGAGCCCGCGGGCAATTTGCTTCACAATGGAAAGTGCATCGTCAATATCGAGTCTGCGACAGCCATCCAAAAATTCGGAAAGTGTTTTGCCCGGCACAAAGGTCATGGCAATGAACATCTGTCCCGCATTGTTGCCAAAACCGTAGACCTGGACGATATTCTGGTGATCGAGCTTCTTCATGGCCTGCGCTTCGGAGTTGAAGCGCTTCATGGATTCTTCGGTGGTGCCCCCTAGGCTGGGCTCCAGGACTTTCAGGGCGACCTGACGGTTCAGGTTGATTTGAATGGCTTTGTAGACGGTGCCCATGCCACCGTTTCCGAGCTTGCCAATTACTTCATATTCCTCGTTGAATTGCCAAGGAAAGCGGTCGGGATTGTTGGTCTTGCTGCCCATGCGCAAATAATAACAATCCCCAGGGCAAAGGAGAGGGACAATCCGATGTTCCATGCAAATGGTGCTTCGGAAAGGAATAATTGTTGCAGTGCAGTTTGGTTCCAGGAGGACCAGAGTACGCGGGCGAGAGTGGCCCCGACTGGGTGCATTTGGTCCAGGGGAACCAAGGCCCCGGCAAACATGATCTGGGGAATCAGCAACAGGGGCAGGGTCGCATTCGCCTGTCCGGGTGACTTGGCAAAAAGGCTGGCCGCGAGCCCTGCGGCAATGGCCGGAGCCAAGGTGGAAGCCAGCGTTCCCAAGATGTAAAGCTGGGCCACCGCTCCAGGAACAGGAAGGCCAACGCGCCAGGCCAGAACCATAAAGCAAAGAAATGTTTGGACAAAGGCCAAGGAAAAAAGTCCGAGCCATTTTCCCAAAAGGTATTGAAAAGGTGATGTACCCTGTCTAAATTCTTGCTGGGCCAGGATTTTTTCCTGAATGATTTCCCGGATGGCGCCGGACATGCCAAACCAGTTGGCACAAAGGTTCAAAGCAAAGGCCGCGACCCACATGGAGGAGCTACCACTGAAGAGCAGGGAAAGGAAAATTCCAATCACCACCGGCTGGAGGATTGTGGTGATCAGTCTCCCGCGATCCCGCCAGAATCCCTTGTAAAATCTGGATAATATGGTGGGTAAGGCGGCCTGGCGTTCGGTCGGCATGGTGGAAAGGGCGCCTGTGTTCCGCGAAGCGGGGTTTCCCGGTCTGGACCGCATAAACCGTCCGTGCCACTCCTCGCCCGTGCGTGACTCAAGCTTTGGCAAAATGGCCTGGTGCTCGGTCACGTTAAAAAACTGCGAGGCCTGATCCGGACTGCCAAAAAACGCCAGGTGCCCTTGGTGCAAAATCAGGACTTTGTCTGCGTGGGGAACAATGGAGTACTCGTGGGTGGTGAGGATGATGGTTTGTCCGCCCCAGGCGATTTGTCGGAGCCAGGAGGCCAGGGAGCCAACCTTTACGGGGTCCAGGCCTGCGAAAGGCTCGTCCAAAAGGATGAGCCCGGGTGATGCGACCAAGGCCACGGCCAGGGCCGCTCGGCGCTTTTCTCCTCCGCTCAGCCGGGAACACAGGGTCGTCCGGGAGGTTTCCAGTCCCACGCGGGCGAGCATGGAATCGATGAGCCGTTTCCGTTCCGTGGCGTTGGTGTCTTTTTGCACAAATAGATGGCAGGCATCCTCAATGCATTCCTCCACCGTGAGAAGATCGTGCAGGGGGGCGTCCTGTTGCAAAAAGCAAATGCTCTCCCGAATGCGCGTTTCGGTGGGAGGCATTCCATGGATGGCTATGGTTCCAGCGGTGGCCTTTCGGTCTCCGGCGAGGCAATGCAACAGCGTGCTCTTCCCTTGCCCCGAACCACCGATGATCGCTAAAAGTTCGCCGGATCTGATTTCGAAGGAGACATCCTGAAGAATATTCTTTTCGGCCAAGGCGAGGGACAGGCCTTCCACGGATAGGGAATGTCCGGGAGGGTATTCGGTAAAGGATACCGTTTCCTCGAAAACTTGCAAGGTTCCAAAAGGGATATCCAGAGGAATGTTGGAGTCAATCCGGTGCTTTTTTGCCGTGCGTCCTTGCAGGAGTGTGGGTTTGGAAAATTCGAGGGAAAAGCCCTGGGATGCCCGTTTGACTTGGCAGAGAGTCCGGGGGCACTGGGGATGTCCGATACGGATGGAATGGCGTTGATCCCTTCCGAGGAGAAGAGGGCTGGAACTGTTCCAGTCGCAAGTCTGGGTGCCTTTGGTGCAGTCTAGGCGCATCAGGGTGGGGATGCCCTGGGGATGCAGAAATACCAGCCTTTGCACGCCGAATTGGATGATGTTTCCATCACTCAGGACTTGTTCCTGAATGGCGGAGTTTTCGAGCCAGGATCCGGTGGAGCTTTTGTTGTCAACCCATGTCCAATTTCCAAGGCCATCATCGAAAACGGTGGCGTGGTGGCGCGAAACGGCCGGATCCGGAAACGCGAGATCACAATCCGAACTACGCCCGATTCGATAGCGTCGCCCTGCTTCCAAGGGGATCAGCCTCGAGTTTGCCATGGTTTACTTAAACGAGCTCGGCGAGCCCGGCTTTTAGGCGAGAGAGAGCTTGATGTAAAATATCTTCTGAAGCCGCATAGGAGAGCCGGACATAGTCATCCATGCCAAATGCGGCTCCGGGAATAATGGCGAGCCTCTGGGATTCGAGCAGCCAGGTGCAAAGGTCCAGGGATCCTGCGATGGGTTTTCCATCGGGGCGCTTCAGGCCATGGTAGTGTTTGGTTTGCGGAAACGCGTAGAAGGCGCCCTCGGGACTCGGGACCTTCAGATGGGGAATCTGGGAAAGTTCATTGAATACAAACTCCCGTCGTTTGCGAAAGGACTCGCGCATGCCACAATAGAAGGATTCCCCATGATCCAAGGCTTCGATGGACGCCCATTGGGAGATGTTGGCGGGGTGGTGTGTTGCCTGGCCCTGGATTTTAGCTATGGCCCGGGCAATCGGAAGGGAGGCGCCCAGGTAGCCAATGCGCCAGCCCGTCATGGCGTAGGATTTGGAGATGCCATTGATGATGATGGAGCGGCTCTGAATTTCGGGACCGAAGCTCGCAATGGAGACATGCTTTCCTGTGTATACCATGTGCTCGTAGATTTCGTCAGAGAGGCAGTAAATGTCGTTCTGGACGATGATTTGGGCAAAGGTCCGTAAGTGGTCCTCGGAATAGACCGCCCCCGATGGATTATTGGGGCTATTGAGAATCAATAATTTGGTGCGCGGAGTGATGGCTGCATTCAGCTGTTCCGGAGTAATGCGGAAGCCTTGCTCGATTCCCGCTTCGAGAATCACTGGAATGCCACCTAGAAACCGCACCAGCTCGGGGTAAGTCACCCAATAGGGTGCAGGGATGATCACTTCGTCGCCAGGGTTTACCAGGGCCAAAAGTGCGTTAAATACGCAGTGCTTGGCCCCACTGGAAATCACAATCTGGGATGGCTGGTATTCGAGTCCATTCTCCCGGGAAAATTTGCGGCAGACTGCTTCCTTCAAGGGAAGGATTCCATCGGGCGCGGTATAGCGGGTCTTGTTCTGTTGGATGGCGGCAATTCCCGCAAGTTTGATGATTTCCGGAGTATCAAAGTCAGGTTCGCCCGCGCCGAGAGCGACCACATCAATCCCTTGGGCAATCATTTCTTTCGCTTTGGTGTCAATGGCAACCGTCATGGATGGCGATAAATTGACTGCTCTTGTCGCTAATTCTTTCATGGGCAAATCCTAAAATGATTCAGAGGGTTGGATTCCGTTTGAAGCGAAGCCAATCCAGGAACCCAACCAGCAAAGGGAATATGGTCAGGTGGGCCAGCAAAAGGCTCAGCATGCCAATCACGGCAACCAGCCCCATGGAGCGCAGGCCGGGGTGGGATGAAAACAGCAAGCCGGAAAAGCAAACGATAACCGTGATGCTTGCGACGGAAACGATCGGGCCCGTCTGGCGCAAAATGAGCCCCACCGAGCCGGTGGAACGCTCCCGGTACTGGTGCCATAAGTGAAGAGATCCGGAAATGGAGATCCCAATCAGCAAAGGGAAGACTTGGGCGCTATAAGGATTGATGGGAATGCCGAGCAGGCGCAGAATGGAGAGAAACCAGAGGAATCCCACTGCGGGCGGGGCAAGTACAATCAGGGTCCGGTACAGGCGGTTCTGGTGGATAAGAACGAGCAAGAATATCCCGGCCACGACAAAAATGAGGCTTCGGCTCATCCACGGCAAACTTTGATCCAGGATGTCGGCTCGGATAATGGCATGGCTCGTGGCATGGGCCACGCTTGAGTCCGGGAGATGGATGTCGCGGACATCGCGCGCGAACCGTCGACATTCACTACCGTGGTCGGTGTCGATGGAGGGAAAAATGAAACTGAATTCCCCTACTGAAGAATCGCGACCGATGAATTTGCGACGGTAGCTCAAGGGTAGGTCGTCTTCGGTCAGCGGGTCGACATCCCAGTTGGAGCGGATCCGCTCCGCATTGACGGAATCCACGCCTTTCAGCGAAGAGAGGACTTCGGGCGACAGCAATTGGCGGATTTCGCTGAGCAGGCTTAGCTTTGCCTCCTGATCCACCGGCAGAAGACTGGAGAAGCTCACGACGCGTTGAATGGTGCGCGTGGAATCAGTGCGGGCATTTGTCTGCAATTGGCGCACCAGCATGCGGGACTGCTCGGCCCCTTTGGTAAAAACCACGGCAGGTTCCTGGGCGGGAATCCCTGATTTCTCGAGCAGGGCCTTCGCTTGGCGGGATGGTTTTTGGTATTCGAGTTTGGAGAAGTCATACTCGAATTGCGGAAATACCCCTTGGGAGGCAAGGAGAAGAGACCCGAGGATCAGAATGGGCAACAGGCGTTTCCAGTCCTGGAAGGGAGTCGGAATGCCTTGGCTCATGCCCACGCGGCGGGGGCCATAGACTTGGAATACCTTGCGGCGTTGCAGCACCGTGAGCAAGGTGGGCAAAAACAGCATGATGGTAGCCCAGTTGAACAGGACTCCCATGCCCCCAACTATTCCCAATTGGCGCAGGCCTTGGAGGGGCAAAAAGAGCAAAGAAAAGAATGCGATGGCGCTGGCAATGGATACCACGGTAATCACCGGTCCAGTTCCTAGAACGGTGCTTTCCAGGGCGAGGTCAGGGCCCAGTCCCCGACGCCGCTCATCCGCGTAGTGGCTCAAAAAATGGGTCAGGTGGTTGGCAGCGAGGCCTGGAATGATCAGGCTCAAAATGAGGGTGAAGAAATTCATGGAGTCAAAATAAAGCGCGTTGAATCCGAGCGTCCAAATCAGGGACATGCCCAAGGGAACTGCAGCGACCAGGGGAACAATGGGTTGGCGAAAAAACCACAACACCAGGAATAGAAGAATGAGGCCTCCGGAAATCCAGGCGATTCGGTACAGCTCCTTGAGCAACATTCCTCCTGTGCTTGCGCTCTCAAAAACCGCGCCCGCAAAATGGGCTTGTACCCGGAGAGAAAGCGGATGCGCGGCCAGTTGGTTTTTGGCAAGGCTGACCAACGCCCGGTTGCTGCTTAGGTCGCCCAAGGGCTTGTTGGGGTATATTTCAAGGACGCGGATGGTTCCGTCGGAATTACCCAGGAACGGACGCAGGGAGCTTAGGTATTTTTGCTCCAAATCCTCGAGGCTTAAGGACTGGTTTGTCGTATCGGGCGTCAGAGTCGAATCCAGGGTGACGACCAAAGGGTTGCGGGCGGCCTTGATTACATTGAGGCGATCCCTGATTCTATCCCGAATCGCAGCTAGGTCGGTTTGTTTGATGTAAAGGAATTGATGTTTGCGATAAAAATCAGCTTCGGTCCGGAATTCGCAAAAATTGACGAGAGGGCTTTTGGATAGGCTTGAGGAAAGGTTCGTGATTATTTTGCTGTTGGTGATGGAGTCTGGGGACTGGATGACGAGGGTCAGGGTCCCGAGCCCCCCAAATTTCTGTTCCACTTGTTCCGCAACCTGCCGACTTGGAATATTGGGGGACAGGAGGTCGGCGAGCGAGAGTTTCCAGTGCATATTGGCGATTGGCCAAAGCAGGAGTAGGCAGATGGCCAGGTCTAGGGTAATGACCAGGCGTGGCCATTGCTGCAAGTTGCGAATTCCGCGTGCCACAAAGGAAAATAGCATAGCCTCAATTTATCTAATTTTCGGCGCTGAATGCCAATTACTCCTGACATAGAATCCTCTTCGAGGAGACTAGCCCATCCTTTGCGGAGGGCCCTTGTGTTTCTATTGCTGTTGGGAATGGTGTCGGTGTATGCGGCTGGGGATTCAATTCAGGTGGATCAGACCAGTCGTAGTCGAATTTTGACCGTGGTTTCCTGGCCTTTGGAAAATGTGATCCAGCCGGTATTCAATGCGGCCCTGTGGCCCTTCCGCCCTCCGCTGGTCTATTTTATGGAGAATAATGTTCTGGAGCGGGGCGTAAACCTGATCACCTTGGGAGATCATCAGCAGGTGATGCTTTATCCGACCTTCAATCTGAAGCCCGGCACGTTCTCTTCCACAGGAATCACCTATCGTCATCGGGGTCTGCTGAGTGAGGCTGGAAACGACTATTGGGTCAACAGCATTTCAAAATTCATCAATAATGATTTTGACTTCCGCACCAAGTATTCACGAACCAAACTCTTTGGAACTGAGATGCAGGGCTGGGTGAGCTATCGTTACCGGATGGATCGGGATGCGCAATTTTGTGTGAAGGAGTTTGACGAGCGGGGGTACACCTATGCGGATTCTTCCTGGGAAGTCAAAGGCGGAGTGGGAAATCCTCTCTACGGGAAATGGGATTGGGAATATCAATTTGGGGTTGACCGAAAGCTTTTTGATTTGCCTTCTTCTTTGGAAGCTGAAACCCTGCCTGCCACTGGAGACTCTCTTCTTCTCTTTGACCGCTTCCATCGAGGGTTCTATCAGAACTTTTGGCAGTTTCCGCTAGGCGTTCAGTTAATGTACAACTCCAAGAATTTTTCCCACGCACCTACGCAGGGGCAATTGATCCGCATGCTGTGGCAATATGTTCCGGTAAGCCACTACGGAGGTGCTAGCCTCAATCATGATTTCTATACCTTCAACCTGGTCTATCAAACTTTTTTCCTAATTGGAAAGAAGCAGTATACCTTGACCCGGGATGAAAGCAAAGCCAACAAAAAATATCTGCAATCTATGAATTTGGATAAAACCATAAACCTGCTCAGCCCGGATCAGTTACGCGAAACCCTGCTCGAGCGCAAGGTGATCGCGCTACAATTTCGTATGCGGCAAATGTGGGACGCGGATCTTGATGGCCTGGCGCCATTTACGGGTTTCTCTGAAATCAACGGCAACACGCCTCTCCGAGGGTATGAGCGCAGTTATTTTGATTACAACACTTATGGACTAAGCCTCGAGTACCGTTGGCCACTGGTGGACCTGGTCGATGGCGTGGTGTTTAATGAGTATGGTATTTTTGGACGGGATTGGAAAACTCAGGAATGGGGAAATCTTCGCAATTCCTGGGGCTTCGGTATTCGGGTGCGTCGCCCCAATTTATTCCTAACTCGCATGCAGTTTGGCTTCCACGGTCTGCATGGAGTGAGCTTAATCATGACGATCAACCCCGAATTCCAGTAAAAATGCAAGCCCGCGAAATTTTTGTTGATATCGATGGACGCAGGCATTCTCTTAAGGTTCCTGCAGATCCAGAATCGGCCATGCAAGCGAGTTGGGATGAGCATGGCGAAGATGAATCCTACTTCCCCTTTTGGCTTGAGGTCTGGCCATCAAGCTTTGGCCTCTATGATTTTCTTGTGCGTAATGAAGTGCCTCTCGATGGGGCGCTGGAAGTGGGTTGTGGATGTGGCACCCTGGCTCAACTTCTGGATGCGGAACCCGGGGTCGTGACGCACACGGACATTGTTCCGGGAGCGTGCAGGTTTGCCAAAGCCCAAGTGAGGAATCCCAACCGTCATTTTGTTGCCATGGATTTGACTCGACCCTGCATGTCCCATGCCCCGAACCTCATATTGGGCGCAGATATTTTTTATGAATACTCCCTGGTCGAACGGGTCTGTGATTTTGTGCGTAATCATCTGGCGCCATCTGGAATGGCGTTGATTGCGGATCCACAAAGGACAATTCGGCCACAGGTTCCTGAGTATATTGCAGCCTCTGGCCTCAAGTCCGAAAGGATTATCTGGGACTATCCCCTCGATGGGCAAAAGAAAAGAGTCGCCATTTGGCGACTCTCAAAATAAAAAAGATAACTAGACGAAATTATTCTTCGGTGATGCGGGCAGCCACGCGACGCTTGTGTTCGTCGAGCTCGGCCTTGCGAATGCGCAATGCGTTGGGCGTGACTTCGACGCATTCGTCGTCATTGATGAAAGCAACGCTTTCTTCGAGGCTCAGGCGACGGTGCGGAGTGAGGGTCATGTTTTCATCGGATCCCGAAGCGCGCATGTTGGTCAAGTGCTTAGCCTTGGCGACAGCAACGATGATGTCCACATTGCGGTTATGTTCGCCGATGATCATGCCGGGATAGACTTCGACGCCCGGAGGAACGATCATGTAGCCACGTTCTTCGAGTTTCCACAATGCGTAGCCCGTGGTTTCGCCAGGGTCCTTGGCAATCAGCACGCCGTTCACGCGGGCAGGAATGTCGCCCTTGTAGGCTTCGTAGCCGTAGAACAGGGACTGGGTGACTGCGTATCCCTTGGTAAGGGAAAGCAGGATGGAGCGAATGCCGATCAGGCCGCGTGAGGGCATGAGGTATTCGAGATTCACGCGATTGTTGTCTTGCACCATGTCGCGCATTTCGCCTTTGCGGCGGCCAAGCTCTTCGATGACGGAGCCCGAAAATTCCTGAGGCACTTCAACCTTGAAGGTTTCCATGGGCTCCAAAAGCTTTCCATGCTCGTCACGCTTGTAGATCACCTGAGGTGCGCCGATGGTGAACTCATAGAGCTCGCGACGCATGTTTTCGATCAGGATGGTGAGATGCAAAACGCCACGGCCAGAAACGATGTATGCTGATGCGCCATCGCCCTTTTCGACATGAAGAGCTGGGTCAGCCATGGCTGCGCGTTCTAGGCGGTCCTGCAAATGGGTACCGGTGAGGAATTTTCCGCCACCCTTGCCTGCCAGTGGGGAGGTGTTGACGGTAAAAGTCATGGAAATGGTGGGCGGATCGATATGGATACGCGGCAGGTCCACTTGATTGGTGGTTGCGCACAAAGTATCGCCAATATCAAAGGATTCGAGACCAGCGATCAGAATAATGTCGCCAGGTGTGGCTTCATCGACGGGACCTGGAACGATGCCTTCGTAGCGAAGGATTTTCTGGATGCGCGCGTTCTTGAATCCGCCTTCCTTCTTGGATTGGGAAAGGTTCATGCCGGGCTTGAAAGTTCCCTGCTTGACGCGGCCTACGGCCAAGCGGCCCAGGAATCCGGAGAAGTCCAGGGAAGCGATCTGCAGCAGGGCAGGAGCATTCTGGTCGCCGAGGGGGACCGGAATGGCTTCGAGGACCATGTCGAGCATGGGGATGAGGTTGGAGTCCGGATCGGTCATCTCGCGACGGCAGGTGCCTTTGCGGCCCGATGCGAAAATGTGTTTGAAGTCCAGCTGTTCGGGAGTGGCGTTCAACTCGCAGAAAAGATCGAAGACCTTGTCGAGGGCGACATGTGGCTGGCAGCCGTCACGGTCGATCTTGTTGACCACGACCATGATGCTCAGGCCCATGGCGAGGGCCTTGGAGGTCACAAAGCGGGTCTGGGCCATAGGCCCTTCAAACGCATCCACCACTAGAAGAACGCCATCAACGGTTCCGAGAACGCGTTCCACTTGGCCGCCAAAGTCGGCATGCCCCGGGGTGTCGACGATGTTGATGCGGACGCCTTTGTACATGACGCTGGCATTCTTGGAGAGGATGGTAATTCCTCTCTCGCGTTCGAGGTCGTTCGAGTCCATCACCCGTTCTTGGAGTTCCTGGTTTTCGTGGAAGGTTCCACACTGTCTCAGGAGTTGGTCGACCAGGGTTGTTTTACCGTGGTCAACGTGGGCGATGATGGCGATGTTTCTAATTGGGAGTTGTATCATAGGGCGCCAAATCTAGAAAATGAGTGGACTTATATCTTTCGGTCTTCTCATTTCCCTAAGAATGTGTTGATTTTGATTCCAAGCTGGGGTACGAAAAGGGCAAAAACGGGTGTTTTGGCAAAAAACGCCATGGGGTGGCGAAATGTGTGGTTTGGGGCTATCCGGTTTAGGGGTATAAGAAAGGCTGCGTCTATGGTGTTGCAATGGATAGCCACCGCGAGTTGCGCTCCGCATCCTGCTCCGCGCCCTTCGGGCCGGTTCTGCGAACCAGCGCAGTCGCCACATCCCTGTGGCTTGGTGTGAACGCACCGCAGTCCTCCGAGTACGGAGGTCTGCTATGAGTTCTCGTCGGATATGGGGGTATAAGAAAGGCTGCGTCTATGACGCAGCCTTTCTTATACCCCCACCGCGACTCGAACGCAGATTTCACCCTTAGGAGGGGCGTGCTCTATCCCGTTGAGCTATGGGGGCCTTAGCCAAAAATGAGTTTAGGCTTTCTTTTCCGTGCTTTTTGCGAAGACTTTGGCAGCCTGCTGAACTTTTGGGTCGTTCATGGCTTCGCGAATTTTCCGCTTTTGCTGATCTTCCAGGTGCTTACGGAGTTTGCCGAGCATGTCGCTTCCAAGCTGGTCCGCCAGGGATTCCTTGAAGGGGCCCGCAGCAGTTACAGTGCCTGGGGTTGGCCTTGAGTTGAAGGACTTGGCCCGGTCATTATTTCTTGGCTTCTTGGGTTCATTGGTCATCGGGCTACCTCGCAATTTATGTAATGTGACCCGCAATTTAAAATAAAGTCCCAAATTTTCAAGCGCAAGAGTTATATAACTTCATCCGGAATTAGAAGTGCCGTCGGAAAATGTCCCGCAAAAGTTCCGCTGCTTGGGCCAGGTCATCATTTACGATCGTATGCTCGTATTTTCCCTGGGATTGGGCAAATTCCATTTCTTTGCGGGAATTTTCCAGTCTCAGGCGGATGACTTCGTCGCTATCCGTACCTCGGTCCCGAAGCCTTCGCTCCAAAACCTCAAGCGAGGGCGGGAGAACTAAAATTCCGATGGCATCGGAGTAGATTTTATCGAAATTCACCTTACCAAAAACATCAAGGTCAAAAAACATGCTGTTCCCCTGGGCGAGGGTATCCTCGATAAACTTTCGGGGGGTGCCATAAAAATTGCCATGGACTTCGTTCCATTCTGCGAGCTGGCCTGCTGCAATCATGGCCTTGAACTCTTCAGGAGTTTTGAAATAGTAATGAACTCCGTTTACTTCGCCCGTGCGGGGTTTCCGGGTGGTGCAGGAAATGGAGTACCGTAGCTGCGGGAATTCAGGAAGAACAAGGTCCTTCAGGGTCGTCTTTCCTGCTCCGGAGGCTGCAGACATTACAAACAGGTGTCCTTTTGTCATGGTTCATCCCTTGGTGTTTTTTCCACCTTGGGTTCGCACCAAGGGAATTGCGAGAAGAGCTTCCTGTCGGCGGTTGTGTTCCATCAGATTGCTCATTCGAAGTTTGTTCTGTTTGAGCATGGCCACATATTGCGTGTTGCGCAACTCGGATTCCATGCGAAAAGCCTGCTCCAAATGACTGAGCAAGTTGGACATCGTCCCAATGCTGTGCAACATAATGGCCACAAACACAAAGGTCGCAATCATAAATCCACCCGAAAACAGAATGGATAATTTCAAATCGGCCGCAAGCATCACTTAGAATTCTCCTTGGAGGGTTTATCTAGAATATACAACGGGCGTTGCTTGACCTCGTCATAAATCCGGCCAATATATTCTCCTAGAATTCCCACGCTGAGGAGCTGCACACCACCGAGAAAGACGATGACAAGCATGAGAGAGGCCCAACCCTGGGAGGTTGTTGCAGGATGGATGATGCGCTCGGCGATACTCCAAAGACCCAGCAATGCACTGATCCCCGTGGTGATCAATCCCAGAATGAAGGAGAGCTTGAGCGGTGCCGAACTGAAGGAGGTAATCCCATCCGTAGCGAGGCGCATCATTTTTTTCAAAGGGTATTTGGAAACCCCAGCGGTCCGCTCGGCCCGGTCATACAAAAGGCCGGTTCTTTTGAATCCAACCCAGCACACCAGTCCCCGCAGGAATCTGGAGCGCTCCGGTAAGTTATTGATGTGGTCAACGACTCTGCGGTCCATCAGACGATAGTCGCCCGTATCCACCGGAATTTCGATGTTGGTGAGCGAGTTTAGAATGCGGTAGAACCAGCTGGCAGTAAGCTTCTTGAAAAAGCTTTCGCCCTTTCTGGTCCGGCGTTGTGCATAAACGACCTGGTAACCGTCTCGCCACTTTATCAGCATCTCGTGAATCAGCTCAGGAGGATCCTGAAGATCTCCATCAATGATCACAACAGCATCCCCTTTGGCGTGCGCCATGCCCGCACTAAATGCCGCTTGGTGACCAAAATTTCGGGAAAAATTAATCAGGGTGTGGCCTGGGGCCTTCGCGAGGAGTCCTTCCAGAATTTCCAGGGTACGGTCTTTGGATCCGTCATTGACAAAGACTAGCTCATGCTCCACATTCGCCAAAACAGATTCGAGGGTCCGGAAGGTCCGCTCGGCAAGCTCTTCCTCGTTGTACATGGGAATGATGACGCTTAGTAGCATTTAGGTACTGCCTCGGTTTGCTTATGGATAAAGGGTAGGATGCAGCCAATCGGCATGATCATAAAAATTATTACCCAGGGAGTCCACTTCAAGCGCTAGATTTTGAATGCCTTGAATGGATATATCGACAGGGGAAATCTGTTTTGCAGTAAGGGTGGGACTGGACCAAAGTAATTTGCCATCGCCCAATATGCGGAAAACCATGCCGTCTCCGCCGAGTTCTTCATCATCCTGCCCCACCAGTGCGGTGAATCGTTGGTATTTGCCACCGAGCGGGAATTCGATCCGGGAAAACGCATGGGTGCCGAAGCCTTCAGAAAATCGCCGACCTCCTACTTGCAAGGGGTTGCTGTTCACCGTCTGATTGATCTGCATGGTGCCCCAGCTTTGCGAGGCTTGAGTCGGTTTTTGCCGGATCAATTGAACGGCGCGACCTTGGGAGAAGAATGCAGTTTGTTGGGAAGAGACTAATTCTGTACCGTTGGCATCCACAATAGCTAAGCGGATGGAATTGTAGCCCGCAACAATGTTGGGCTTGCGCAAGGTGTCCATAATCGCAAGGGCCTGGTATGGCTGGTTCCTCCATAGGCTATCATTGAGCCATAGCTGGTAAGTCCAGGGCTTGGGCGAGAGCTCGCTGAGCCGGTAGCTGACCAAAACCTGGTTTTCTTTCTCCAAATAATTAAAAATCCCGAGAGCAGAAATCGATGCCAAGTCATAGTCCTTGGTGCCCTTCAATTTGCTGATTTCAAGCTCGAAATTATTGGTAATCATGGTGGTGAATACAGGTTCCACCTCGAAGTTTCGTTCGAAATCATCGCAGGTCGATGCGATGCGGCGCTCCACGGCTTTCTTGTGCCATGTTTGCCGGTCCCAGCAATCCAAGCCCCGGACATAATAGACTTCGCCTTGGTATTTCTGGATGAGGGAGTCGAGCTCGCCACCGCCTAGTCCACGGACGCGGTCATAATGCCAAGATGAATAGCCGTAGGCAATGAAATGCCAAGGCCGGGCGTAGATGAAAATGCGCGGCTTTTCGGGCTGAGAGCGAACCCACTTGAGGATCTCGTATTCTTCCGAGGTCAAATGATTCCGATTGTACATGATGTTCGCTTTAAAGCTATCCGCATGCCGGAAGGTGATCCCCATCAAAACAATTGCGACTCCAATTCCCACCCATAGGGTTGTCTTTCCCTTCGCTTCTTGGCGGATAC
This sequence comes from uncultured Fibrobacterota bacterium, assembly GCA_903876665.1. Classification (GTDB taxonomy): domain Bacteria; phylum Fibrobacterota; class Fibrobacteria; order Fibrobacterales; family Fibrobacteraceae; genus CAIRAY01. The sequence continues at coordinate 30,763 of CAIRAY010000187.1, forward strand.
CCATCCACTTTTCGATCCAAAGAGTCCATATTCTTTCCAGAAAAAATGCGGATAGGAATGCCAAGGTCGGGAAGAATACCAGGGAATAACGCTGATTGATTTCAATGGTAAAATCACCAGAAACATTTTCCAGAATCATGTAAGTTTGGATGTGATAAAGAGCCAAGAACCCAACCCACATGCGGGCTTCCTTGTTCTGGAATGCAAGAACAAGAAGGGTGACCAATCCAAATAATCCAAGCCAAGTGGACGATGTCAGGAAGGGGTTGACCAGCAAGCCACTCGGGTCCAGAGCCGTCTTTGCCATCACATCCCAATTGGTGCTCACATTTTTCCAGAAGTTTCCATGAGCAGAAAATTCACCACCCTGAAAATCGTAGCCTTGATAATAGCTGATGGTGAGAAGAATGGGGATGGAGAATAAGGCCAGGGTGCTGATGAAGGCAGGGAAGCGTAGATCCTTTTTGGAGAGCAATTTGGGCACAGAAAATAAAATAAAGGCACCCAAACAGAATGCGGTTTCCTGGCGAGTTTGTGCGAAAAAGGCGAGTGTTAGGGCCAGGATGACCCAATGCCTCACCGTGTCGCGCTCAAAGGCCCACTTCATCCAAAGCAGAGCGAGTGCAGAAAGCGTGATGTAAAGAGGCTCCACCGACATGGCGCGAAATTGGAACATGACCGTGGGCTGCACCAGCAGAATGACCGTGGCGAGAAGCGAGAGCAAATGGTTTTTTGTCCAGGCGAATAATGCAAAAAAGAAAAGAATCCCGGTAACGAAGTACAGCAGAAGATGCATGGGGAAAAGCCATTGCAAGTTGTTCCCCAAAAGAGGAATCCCCACCATGATCAGGTAGGCGAAGCCACGGGCTTTGAAATTATTGGCGTTCTTGGTGCAGTCAAGCCCGTCCGCTGAAAAGGTACCCTCGTCGCAAGCACCGGAAACCTGTTGGGAATAAAGGTTCTGGGCGGTGGACAGAAAAATGGATTCATCGCTTTGAACCCGGTGGCGCCCTTCAACCCAGGTCCCGGTGGCCCATGTGGCGATTGCGACTAGAATAAAAAGGGCAATAAGCCAGTTTTTGCCAGGGAGGATCGATTTGATGAATTGGACAAAGTCTTTGGCCAAATCCAGCATCAAAATGATCAAAAGCAGGAGCTGGGCCGAAAAAATCCAGAAAGGAAGGTTGAGGTCCAGACGGCCGAGAACAGCCTTCATATCGGGTCCAGCGATCCCAGCGTTGCCTGCGACCGCGATCGCGATCGGGATCAGCATGCTAAAAAGGATCGCCACGATGGCGGGGCCGTGCTTGAGGTTCGCGAACCAAAATTTGAGTTTTTCCATTGGCAAAATATAGCCTAAAACCCAAATTCACCGCTATTCGTGGCATGGAGTTTGCAAATCCCCTTGTTCTAATTAAATTTGCCCTCTCTAAAACGAGGTACAGGTGCAAGACTCAACGATCCGAAAAGCCGCTGACAATATTCGAATTCTTTCTGCGGCCATGGTCCAGAAGGCCAAATCCGGCCATCCAGGCGGTGCCATGGGTGCCGCTGATTTCATGGCCGTGCTTTTTGGGGAGTTCCTGCAATGGGATCCTACCGACCCAGCTTGGGTTGCTCGCGACCGTTTTTACATGGACCCAGGCCACATGTCGGCCCTATTGTATTCGCTTTCACACTTGACCGGGCGCCTGGAAGCATCTGACCTTGCCCAATTTCGGCAATTGGACAGCCATACCCCAGGCCACCCCGAACGGGAGCTTGCTCACGGAATCGAAAACACCTCGGGCCCCCTTGGACTCGGCCATGCCATCGCGCTAGGCTCCTCCATCGGCGAGCGTTTTTTGACCGAGCGGTTCGGTGGGATTGTTTCCCATAAGACCTACATCCTGATTTCCGATGGTGGCGTCCAGGAAGAAATCGCCTATGGCGTCGGGCGAATTGCAGGGCATCTCGAGCTCTCCAATATCATCATGTTTTACGACTCGAACGAGGTTCAGCTTTCCAGCCGTTGTCAGGACGTCATGTCCCACAGCGTGCGCGGGCAATACGAATCCTGGGGATGGAAGGTCCTCGAGATCGATCCCTATGTCCCGGAACAGTGCCGCCAAGCCTTGCTGTCCGCTCAGGCGGAATCCACCAAACCCACGTTGATTATTGGTCGGACGGTCATCGGCAAAGGCGTGCGCAAAGCCGATGGCGCGCTTTGGGAAGGCCAGGTTGAAGTTCACGGCCAGCCTCTTGACGGTGCTGGAGCATCCACAGCGGCAACCATACAGGGCTTGGGTGGCGATCCGCTGAATCCATTCGTGGTTTTCCCTGAAGTAAAGGCTGCTTTTGACGCCCGGATTTTGGAGCTTAAGACAATTGCCACGGCATGGAAGTCCAAAAAATCCGTTTGGGACAAGGCTAACCCCGAAAAGGCGACCACCCTTGCAACCTGGTTCGCAGGCAAGGCTCCGCAAATTGATTTGTCCACCGTGGTGCAGAAGGAAGGAGTCGCGACACGCGTAAGCTCCGGAACGATTCTCGCGCATCTGGCTCAAAATGTGGGCAACATCATCTGCTCTTCTGCCGACCTGTCCAATTCCGACAACACCATCTCCTTCTTGGAAAAAACCGGGATTTTCCGCCCGGGTGATTTCAAGGGTGCATTCCTCCAGCCCGGTGTGGCCGAACTCACCATGGCTTCCATCGCCAACGGCATTGCCCTCCATGGTGGCTTGATTCCTATTTGTGCGACCTTCTTTGTATTCTCCGACTACATGAAGCCCGCGATCCGCATCGCAGCGTTGATGGGACTTCCCGTCAAATACGTATTCACCCATGACTCCTTCCGCGTGGGCGAAGATGGACCAACCCATCAGCCCATCGAACACGAAGCCCAATTGCGCCTGCTTGAAAAGTTGACCCGCAAGGATGGCACACCGGAAATGTTGGTGTTGCGCCCTGCGGACGCTGCCGAAACCACTGTCGCATGGCAAATGGCTCTCGACAACATGTCCTCGCCTACCGCCCTGATTTTGACCCGCCAGAATGTGGCCACGCTTCCGGTCATGTCCGCACAGGGACGATTGGCCGAGGCGTTTCAAGCTCGTAAAGGTGGATACATTGTATCCGACACATCCAAAAATGGCGCGCCGGATTTGACTTTGGTCGGGAACGGTTCCGATGTCATGCTTTGTCACGGAGCCGCCGAAATTCTGCGGGCTCAGGGCAAAACTGTCCGGGTGGTTTCCATGATTTCCCCAAGGCTATTCCTGATTCAGGATCAAACCTGGCGCGATTCCGTTCTCCCTCCGTTCCGTCCAGTCCTGGCCATTTCCAGTGGCCTGCCCTGTGTTTTTGACCGGGTGATCGGCCCCATGGGTCGTTCTATTGGACTCGAGCGTTTTGGAGCTTCTGCTCCCTTTACGGTACTGGAAGAATTGTTCGGGTTTACCCCGAAGGCTGTGGCTCAAAAGGCCGAAGCGTATTTGGTTGACTTCCGGACGGCGTGCGAAGCTATCCAGAAGAACTTCTAAATGCTCATGGAATCCTGGATGTGAGCGCGCATGTCGCTCTCCTCCATGTAAAAGCTGATTTTGGAAGCCCGGTCGATTGCCCCCATGCCCACAAAGAAGTGGCGTAAATTCAGGCGGTCCCGGTCGCATTCCCATGCCAAGTTCGAAGCTCCATCCAGTGCCATTTTTTCTACTTGGCGAAAAAGCAATTTGGCAAGCCCACGCTTGCGCCAAAAGGGGCGAATGAACAAATCTTCCAAATAGAGGGTTCGTTTTCCCTTCCAGCTGGAATACATGGGAAACCAAAGGGCGAACCCCACGGGGGCTCCGAGGTCCCAAGCCAAAACAGCCTCAAAAGCAGGGTGAGATCCAAACCCGTCCGCAAGCAATTTTTCGGGAGTCGTGGTGACTTCCAGTCGGGCGTTCCCTTCTTCTGCGGACTCAATAATGAGACTGTGAAGAAAGGCGACGTCTGCGGGGGTTACACTTCGAAATTCAATCATAAAGGGCATTATATGAAAAATGAGGCGAAATCGCCAACTAAAACCCCGGTTTGGAGAAATTTTAGCCTTACCCAAAGGAATCCGCAGAAAAATTTGGGATAATGGTTAAGTTAACAGGAATCTTGCCGATAAAAAGAATGGGAAGATTACAAATTAATAACTGGAGAGTTCTATGAAGATTCAAAGCAATTCAACGCCCGTACAAACGCCTCCGCGCACGACCAAGGCAGCCTCGGGCACCGGCAAGCCCAAAGCAGAAGCCGCACCCCGGCAAGATGCGACTGCGATGGCCAAGGAAGCCGCAGCGCGCACGGCCAAGGATCCTGTTGCACAGCAAATGAAAAAAGTGCAATCAGTGAATGTAACGGGCTAAAAACTCCCAGTTAAAAAATGTTTGGGCCACAGGGTTGTGGCCATATTGGAGAACGGATTCTCCTCATACCATTGCAGGCAAGGATGCCTGGAACGGAGGAACTATGAGAATCAATACTTCGATGATGATTCAGCAGACCAGTCAAAGCAACCTGGTCCAGAAGAGTCTGTCCAAAGTGATGCAGAAGCTTGCCCTGGGCAAGCGGATTACTACGGCGTCCGACGATGCCGCTGGGCTTTCCATTGCCAAACAGCTCGAGTCCATGTCCCGGGGCTACAAGACTGCGGGAGCCAATATTGAAGATGCCTCCGCGGCGTTGAATATTGCAGATGGGGGTGCTTCCGCCATGTCCGATATTCTGCAACGCCAGCGGGATCTTGCGACCCAGGCCTCCAGCGACACGTTGACCAACCAGGACCGCCAGGCCTTGAATCAGGAATACCAGGCGCTCAATCAGGAAATCGGCCGCATTTCCGGTTCTACCCAGTACAACACTCAGGACCTATTGAGTGGACAAAGTCCTCTTTCGGATGGGACCGGAACGCTCCAGGTTGGTCCGGGTGCGGACGGGACAAGTCAATTGCAGACTCCGAATGTCGACATGTCGGCCACCGCCATCGGTGCCGGTGGGGATATTTCGACCGGGGCTGGCGCACAGAGTGCACTGGATTCTGTCTCCAAGGCTCTCGATAATGTGTCTGCGGGACGTTCACGGATTGGGGCCATGAGCAATCGTCTCGAATACGCGAACCGCAACAACGCCAACATGAACATCAATACCACCGATGCCCTGAGTCGCATGGAGGATCTTGATTACGCACAAGCGACCATGGAGCTTGCTCGGGACAATATCCTGAGTCAGAGTACCATGAAGACCATCCAAAATTTTAATCAGATTTCGCGTAACACCATTTTGGGTCTCTTGCAGTAAGTCGCGGGAGGCGTTATGTATAGTGATACCATGGTTGCGCAGACCTATGCGCAATCTTCGATGATGACGGCTGGGCACTTGAAATCGTACCAGCTATTGCTGGAAAAGGCGATTCTTCTTGTGCGTTCTGCGCGCGGGGGTGACCATGCCGCAAGGAACCGGGCTCAGGATATTGTCGCCCAGGTGCAAAGCGGACTGAATCTGGAATACACCTCGGCTCAGCAGCTGTTCATTGTGCTGGGCTACGTCTGGGATGCGCTGGAGTGGGATGAAAACATCTATTACGATCGGGCGGAGGACTTGCTCCGGCAAATTCGCGAGGTGGTGGTGTATATTCAGCGCACTCGTTGACTGTGCTATATTTTGGCCATGACAACCTCCTTTTTGCGCAAAGCCGCTCTTGTTTTTGTCCTTCTCATCCTGATTGGGATCGGAGTGGCGTGGATTTCTAAACCCCGACTTAATGAATCCTCAATTGCATCGCACACCATTGTAGTCACGACACCGGTGTTGCAATTGTTCGCAAGCCAGCTAGTAAAAGGGGTTCCGGGCGTTTCTGTGCAACGGGTATTTGAGACGGAAGGTCATTGTCTGCATGATCACCAAGTTTCCGCTCAGGAAATGCGAGTGCTTTGTTCTGCAAAGTTGGTGTTGGCGAATGGGGTTGGCTTTGAGCCGTTTCTGCAAAAGGCCATGGCCCAATGTCCTCGTGTTCCCGTCGTGAATGTCGGGGACGGATGCGCAGACTTCCTGCTAAAAGACTCTATTGTCGATCCTCATGTTTGGCTCGGGCGTGGCGCCGTTTGCGAAGTCCGCGCCCTGGTCCGTGCCCTGTCTTCGCGCGATCAAGCAAATTCTATGCAATATCTCCAATCCGGGAAGAATTTGGGCGAGAGTATTGATGCGGCCTGGGATTCCGCTAGCTTGCAAGGCGCGCCCCTTCGGGGTTCTGCCGTGGTGAGCTTTCATGGGGCCTTCAATTATTTTGCCCGCGAACTGGGGCTGAATGTGGTGGCTTCCTTTGGCGAAGACGCGGAATCCCCCAACCCCAGTGCCCAGCAGATTGCCGGGTTGATTCAGGTAATCCGGGAGAAAAAGGTCAAGGCATTGTTGCTGGGCCTCGATGAGTCTCCGGCGCTGGCGGAGTCCGTTTCTCGGGAAACGGGGGTTAAAATCCTGCGCATGGACAATATGCTCGGACCTTTCGCCCAAGGTGACAGTTCCGCATACGCCCGCGTCCTTCTTCAAAACGTCAAAATACTTGTGGACTCATTAAGTCAGGTATCTCCTTGAAATTTCTTCCCACCGGAGTCCGTCCGATTTTTCACCCCGTCATTTCGGGTCGGCTGGTGGGGCAGGCCTGCGCCACCCATTGTTGCAGTAGGCTGGATCACATTGGGGTTCAAGCCGGTGGCCGCGATTTGATCCGCGATGTTTCTTTGCATCTGCACTGTGGCGAACTTATTGCCATTGTTGGTCCCAATGGGGGCGGAAAAAGCACTCTGTTGCGGGCTTTGATTGGAGAGATTCCCTATTCCGGAAAAATCGAATTTCTGGATGCCCAAGGCAAAGTTTACCTTTCCCCGCGATTGGGCTATGTTCCCCAGAACCCTCGCTTTGACCCTGGGATGCCGGTCACTGTACTCGACCTGTTTGCGGCAACGCTCTCCAAGTTTCCGGTGTGGTTGGGGAACCGCCGGCCCTTGCGCCAGCGTACTCTGGAGGTGTTGGCTGCGGTAGATGCGGATTTTCTGGTGGACCGGCGAGTCGGGGAGCTGTCCGGGGGAGAGCTCCAGCGGGTTTTGCTGGCCTTGGCCCTCGAACCCAAACCCAATCTGTTGTTGCTTGACGAACCTGTTTCTGGCGTGGATGCGAATGGCCGGCGGCTGTTTTACCAGGTGGTTGATCGGGTCCGCAAAACCTTCGATCTGGCCATCCTCCTGGTGTCCCATGATTTTCGTGAGCTCACCCAGGTTGCGGACCGCATGGTGCTTTTGAACGGCTCCATCCAGTGTGTAGGCAAGCCGCGGGAAGTTTTTTCCCATGAGCGTTTTGTGGAATTATTTGGCAGGGACTTCCAATGATGGAGTTGTGGTATTCCCTCCTGGCCTTTTTGCCTTTTGAGTGGGCCCGGCCCGAGGGCATGCTTTTTATGAAACACGCCTTGCTCGCGGTGATTCTGATTATGCCCGTTCTGGGAGTAGCGGGGACTGCGGTAGTCAATCACCGCATGGCATTTTTTTCCGATGCGCTTGGGCATGGGGCCTTTACAGGGGTGGCCATTGGCGCCCTGGTTGGCCTTGCCCATCCTCAAACATCTTCCCTGATTTTTGCCCTCATCTTTGCCATGCTGGTCACATTTGTCCAACATCGTTCTGGCATGAGCCGGGACACGGTTATTGGCGCCCTGGCCTCGTTTTGCGTTGCCGCAGGCATATTCCTGGCGACCTGGGGCGGGCGTAGCATTAGCCGTCTCGCCAATTTTTTGGTGGGCGATCTTTTGAGTGTGGCTCCCATGGATTTGGGAATTGCCCTGGCGGTATTCTTTGGATTCTTTTTGGTCTGGGTCTTTCTTTACAACAGGCTTCTCTTACTAGGGGTGAGCTCCAGCCTATCCATCAGTCGGGGGCATAGTCCGGTTTGGATCGAGGTCGTCTTCGCGGGTTTGCTGGCGGTGATTGTGACCTTCAGTCTGCAATGGCTGGGATTATTGACCGTAAATGCCTGCTTAGTCCTTCCCGCGGCCACGGCGAGATTTTTTGCCAAAGATGCGCGCAGCCATGTATGGTGGTCCTGTTGCCTAGCGCTTGTCGCCGGAGTCGCTGGAGTGCTGATGAGTTGGTACGCAGGTGCTGTGGCCGGGGCAAGCATTGTAATGGTTCTTGCCCTGGGCTTTTTTCTTACGATTCTGTTGCGTCGAAGGTAATTTTTATTTGCTGTCGCTAATTGGCGCGGACTTACTATTCTTGGGAATGTGGGTGTCGCCCGCAACGATTTTTCCTGTTTTGAAGGTGGGCTTTTTATTGGGGTCGCAGCCGGGTCCAAATCCGTTGGCATCAAAGGAGTGGCTCAGCGATCCGCCCATGTCATTGCTGAGGACTTCCACGCGCAAATTATGTGAACCCGCGCGGGATGGACTGCAGTAGGAAAGTAGGTAGAACTTGCGCGAAGCCGCTTCGATGATGTCCGCGATGCCATTGAAGGCCAGTGCGATTTGGCCCAGGTCGGTAGCTTGGATGTAACCTGCCGTGCTGATCCGTTCCAGTTGCTTCGCAGAAATTTCGCCTCCGACTCCAATGGCAAAAACACTCAAATCGGCATTGCGGATTGTAGTGTACATGCTGTCGTCTGCAACGCGGTGTGCCCGGTCCGTGCCATCGGTGAACACCACCAAAGTGCCAAAGCGAAGAGGCTGCTGTGATTTGGCAATTTGGCTATTCAATACGCCCACGGCATCCACGATGGCTCCATTCAAATTCGTGGAAGGATCGCTTACCTTGTAGTTTGCAAGGCGCTTGAGGCCGGCCGAGACATCGGCCGCATTGGTTGTCGAGGCCACGATCGGAATCAGGGCCGGGCCACCATCAAAACCATAGACGGCTATGTACTCGTTTTTGGTGATGCGCTCGGAAAAAATGGTCGCGGCATCGATGAGAGTCGGGAGCGTGCCACTCTCCGTAATGCTACCCGACAAGTCGAGAAGGAGAATGGTGTAGTGTGCAACAGCCACCTCAGGATTCAGGATCGTTTGTTTGCTTTCGAAAGGCGAAATGAGCTGGTCATCCTCATAAATTTGGAACATGTCCGCAGAAAGCCCCGGCACGGGGATGTTGTTCTTGGTCTCGACCGAAAAGTACAGCGCCACATTGCTTGGCTTTTGGACGCTGGAATTCTTCATGGTAAGCTTGAGGCCTGCACACCCGGAGAACAGAGTGACGGCGACCAGAAGGAGAGTTTTGCTGTAGAGTAATTTCATGGCAAAAAGCTACAATAAAATCATCCGGTTGCAAGCATGCAGAGGGGGGAATCTGTGCCCGATTGTCATGCCCGGCACGGGCATCACAGAATACAGGCGAATGGTGCGGTGATGCCCGTGCCGGGCCTGACAGGACAAAGGCTCGACAAAGCCAACGGAATGACAGAGACAATAAAATCATCCGGTTGCGAGCATCCGGAAAGGCGTGTCTGTTGCTTCAGGCACAGAATTCGATGCCTCCATCCGTTGTTTGCCCAGCTCGATATCGACTTGTGCGGGCGACCAGGGGACGGGCTGCAGTCGGCTCACCTCCAGGCTGTAGGTTCCGGCATCCTCGGTGACGGTTCCCCAGATCTCGCAGGGGTCCGAAGACTCCAGCGTGTATTTGTATTCCTGGTAGGCCTTGGGCCATAAAATGCAATCGATCAGCCCATGCTCATTTTGAAGGGTCAGGAACATCATCAGCTTGCCCTTGCTGGTGCGGTGGACCCGCTGGGTGACTGAAATTCCGAAGACCTTGATGAATTGTCCCACCAGCCGTGGAAAATCGCGACAAGTAACTGCGCCTTTGGCTGAGGGGTGTACGGCGAGAAATTCGAGCAAGTTTCCGGTAATCATGTAGCCCAGAATTTCGAGTTCGTGCAAGCATTTTTGTGTGAAGGAATATTCGGTCAGCGCAATGGTCGATGCAGGAACTGCACGTAGCATGTCCACTTGTTTGTCCCGTGATTTGGACTTTGGCACGGAGGCAAATTGCCGAATATACACGACAGCTTGCACCCGGGAAATCCCCAGGCAGTCGAAGGCCCCCACCTGCGCGAGGGCCTCCGCTTCGGTCGTCCGCAGTTTGGGATTGCGCGCCAGCACGTCGCCCAGGCCCTGGTAAGGGCCAAGCCGGTTCCGTTCTTGGATCAAGTGCGAGATGGATTCCTGGGTCAGGCGTCGCACATGCAAAAATCCTGGCAAAAGGATATTGCCCATGCCCTGAAACCTGTGGCGGCTTTGGTTGATGTCGAGAGGTGCGACCACGAGACCCATGCGCCTCGATTCGTCTAGGTAAAAGGGGGCGCTGTAAAACCCATGTCCATTGGAGATGACGCCTGCCATGAACTGCGCAGGGTAGTGCTCCTTGAGCCAAGCACAGCGGAAGGACAGTTGTGCGTAACTGAGGGAGTGGCTTTTGCAAAATGAGAACCCGCGGAAGCTGTCGATGCGGGACCAGACTTCCCTGGCTTGCGCCTCCGTCAAGCCCGAATGCTGCATGGCACCGACGACAAAGGCTTCCTGGACTTCGGAATACCCCGCAGGTTCTCCATCGTGCATGCTGTTCATCATCTTGCGGACTTTGTCGGCCAGGGCAAATGACAGGCCCGCAACCTCTACGCAAAGGCGGGTGACGTCTTCTTGGAATACGCAAATGTCGTGACTATCCTGGAGAATGGGCGCAACGGAGGGGTGAATGAATTCCCAGTCCCGCAAGCCCTCCTTGGCGAGGCGGTGGCGTCGGACAAATTCTTTGGCATAGGCCGTGCCCGCAGGTCGGATAAGGCTTGAGGTCATGCCGATTTCTTCGAAGGTTTCCGCATGGGCTTTTTTGTTGAGGCGCGTCTGGGCGGGGGATTCCAGGTAGAATACCCCGAGGCTGCCCCCTTCGCGCATTTGGCTTTGCACGCCAGGGTCCTGGAACATTTTTTCCAGGTTCCAGACTTCCGGGTCGGGGTGTCCCTGTTCTTCAATTTGTTCCAAGGTGTCCCGGAGCACAGAAAGACTTCCATTACCCAGAATGTCGAATTTCACCAACCCTAAAAAGTCGATCCCCGAATGCATGTCGATTTGGCTGATGATTCTGTTGGTGGCACCCCCGGAGCGCTGGCACCCGACATGCCGCCAAATGGGGTCGTTGGTGACGATTACGCCACCGGGGTGCTGTCCCAGAAAGTGGGGCCTTCCCAGCAGCTGTGATGCCAGCAGGCCGATGGCGAGAATGTCCGGATCCTCTGGGTTTTGGCGGCGCAAGGCATAGAGCTCGGCAACCTGGGAGTCGGAGTAGCCCAGAACCTTGGCGGCTTCGCGAAATGCGCCCCGGGGCTGGAAGGTGTTGGTGGTGCAGAGAATGCACACATGATCCTCTCCCCAGGTCTTGAAAAAGTATTCCATGATCCTGTCGCGCTCATCCCAGCCGAAATCAAGGTCTGCGTCGGGTGGGCTGGTGCGGCTTTCGTTGAGGAACCGCTCAAAGTAAAGGCCGTAGCGGACCGGATCCAGATCGGACGCGCCAATGTTGTAGAAGGTGAGGCAGTTGGCGGCGGAGCCCCGCATGATGGAGCACTCCCGACCCCGGCGGAATTTGGCCTGGAAGATTGTGGCCGCGTAGTCGCGCACCTGCTTCACCATCAGGAAGTAGCTGGCATAGCCCGTGTGGGCAATGGTGGTGAGTTCCTTCTGCTGCAATGCTTTTGCCTGCAAGTACGTGGGCTGGTTCCCGTAGTTTTTTTGTAACCCCTCAAAGGCAAGTTTCTCCAGCCATTGCTCCGGGGTGTGGCCCTCAGGTACAGCCACTTTGGGCAAAATCCAAGGTGTCGCCTGCAAATCATCTTGACAGGAATTGGCGATAAATTCCGTGTTGTGCAGAGCCTCAGGGATTCGGGCAAATAGGCGCTCCATGTCGACTGCAGGCCTTAGCCAGGCCCCCTTCGGGGCTACGGCGTTTTGGGATAACCGCGCTGGCGTCGTATTGTAGGCGATGGCCCGCAACGCCATGTGCAAGTCGTGATCCTCCGGATTCAGAAAATGGACATCGGAGGTCGCCACGAGGGGGATTCCCTCTTTTTTACAGAGGGCTTCAATGCTACGCGATGTTGCCCTGGTTGCAGGATCGTTGCAGAGCAATTCTCCATGGAGAATGGGGCGGGCCTCGGTGTGCTGCAGATCTGCAAGGAGTTCTGGATTGGGGCATAGGGCAAACAAGTCCGGGAAAGGCCGGAGGAACAGAGATGGGATGGGGGAGCCCCGGAGCAGGTGGGTGACGAGCTCGCAGAGGTCTCCATAGCCGGTGGCGTTGCGTGCCAGAAGCACCAGGCGACGCTCGGGGTGGTCCGGTTCGGAAAGTTCTAATCCCAGGATTGGCTTGATGGCTTGCTTGCGGCATTCCTGTAGGAATAGGATGAGCCCTGCGGTGGTGTTCCGGTCGGTCAGGGCTAGGGTTTGGAACCCGAGCCGCTTTGCCTGGGACACGAGTCCTGGGATGTCCGGGACTCCTTGGAGCAGGCTATGCCAGCTATGGGTATGCAGATGTGTGAGGCGCATCACAGGCAAGGTAGAAAATACTGCACAAGCGAGCAATTTTTGCGTGTATTCTTGTTTGGAATATTCCATTTTGCCGTGTATGTTCTAAATTTTGTTTCAAATAAAGAGGGCTCATTATGGCTAAAAAATTGTGGTGGATCGGTGTTGCTTTTCTGGCGAGCCTTTGGCTTGCTTCCTGTTCCAAGGCGATCGTTCTGGGCGTCCCGGAGGAAGATTCTTCCAGCTCGTCCATCGAAGACCTCTCCAGCTCTTCGGGTGGCCTATTGGACGGAGGCCTGGAAGTCAGCCCCAACTGGACGGTTGGATCCATTGTAGAGGGCGATACCGTGGAATATACGGTAACACTGCAGCCCAACGTTTCCTATATCGTCCAATGGGACGACTCTTCCGATGGCTCGGGAGCCTATGAGGGCGATGTCAGCGTCCAGGTCTACGACAACGCCGGCGACAAGTTGTGGTTTTTATGGGTCAAGGATGGATTCTCTGTAGCCCAGGAAGTGATCACAGCGAATGGTGAAATTACCGTCAAGCTGGTGGGGAGCAAAACCGGAAACTACGCAATCCGCGTGATCGAATCCGAGCAGGGCCTCTCCGTGGAAGGTTCCTCAAGCTCCATTTCCTGGCCCAGTTCTTCAAGTTTACCCTCCTCTTCTACTTCTTCTGTCATTGTCAATAATGGAGGGACCATGTCCGTAGGTCGCACTTGGACTCAAGGGACAGTCCTGTTCGGGGACACGGCGGTGTACCAGATTCCTGTCACGGCAGGGGTCGGCTATACCGTTCAATGGATGGATGATTGGGACAATATCTACCAAGAACTCCCCGGAGGCGTGTACCCCACGGCCGATGTCGCAGTTTCTGCCTATAATTCCAATGGTTCGATGCTTTTTGAAAATGTGGACAATGGAGCGGGGACTCCACAGTCGGTTGTTCCTTCCGGCAGTTCGATTACGGTCAAAGTGGCTCCACGCGGTTTTTCCGATGGAACATTCATGATCCGAGCCTACACCGTTGTGACCACTAAGAAGGCGCTCCCGGTCTCGCAAATCTGGACCATCGATTCTCTGGGCTATGTTAGCGACACCATTCGCTACACGGTCAGCGTCACTCCAGGAAAAACATATCGCGTGCAATGGGATGATGAAGCGAGTGGCTCTGGACTTCATACGGGTGACATCTCCGTTTCGGCCCAGGATTCGGGTGGATTCGTGCAGTGGAGCGGTCTCTCATACAGCAGCGGCTATTCCACCGCCTATTTTGTCACGCCTGCCACAAGTCGCCTTTGGGTCAAGGTTGTTGCCCCGATTTATGCCGGAAATTTTGGCATGCGCGTCTATGAATACGAGAATCCCCGCTTTAAGAAGGCTGCCGCAAGCCCAAGCTGGGTGCTCGACACCATGGCTGTAGGAACAACGACCATGACGGACACTGTAGTCTTCAAGTTTGCGGTAACCAGTGGCAGCTCCTATCGCTTGCAGGTTTCGGATTATGATGGTGGGTCTAGCATTGTAGGTTGGTCCGCCGATGTCAAATTCAACTACAAGCAGAACGGGACTTCGGTCTGGCCAAGCATGGCAACCAACTACAGTACTACCGCCTATGCCACCCCAATTTCCATTGTGGCCTCATCCGATACCATTCTGGTAAAGGTGACTACCGAGTATACCAGTGGTTCCGTGGGTGCCTACGGTGTTCGGCTATACGAAGTCGCTCCCCCTGTCGCGAAGCTCCTCCTGCCTTCCGCCACTTGGGATCCCGACACCATCTCCAGTGCAACCGATACGATTTTGTACAAGGTTCCCATGAGCGTAGGAAGCGCTTATCGTCTCCAGGTGGATCAATATTACGATGGCACGGGTACCTATAACTGCTGGACCTCCGTGAGCTACAAGGCTAAGAGCGCAACAACCTGGGGCACATCCAGCTATTATTCAACCTACAGCACTCCAATCTCGATCAGCGCAGTGGAAGATACCATGTTGATTCGGATTGTCCCTTACTCGTATGTGGGTACCTACGCAATCCGCGTTCTCTCGCCCATTGTGCCAACGATTGTCACTTTCACTGCGGGTGACGTCTGGGTAAAGGATACCCTGGTTGCTCCTCTGGATACGACCATTTTCAAGGTCAAGGTGGAAGTTGGAAAGTCATACCGCATCAACATGTCCGACTACAATGACGGATCCTCCATCATCGGCAATACGGGCGACATGATGCTCGCATACAAAAACAATAGCTCCCTCCTCAGCTATTCCTCATTTGTGTCCAGTGCATACACTTCGAGCGTGACCGTGACTCCAACCACAGATACCTTGTTGCTTAAGGTCACCGGCCAGTACTCCTATAGCTCGGGAACATTTGGTGTCAAGGTCTCTGAGTTTGCGAATAAATCCGTCAAATTCACTGCGGGCGACACCTGGGTAAAGGATACAATCTCCCTTTACGGAGATACCACGGTATTCAAAGTCAAGGTCGAAGCGGGCAAGTCTTACCGCATCAACATGTCCGACTATGATATGGGCTCTTCCGTTCTGGGTAACGCCGGAGACATGATGATAGCCTTCAAGAATAACGGAGACCTCAATTATTCCAGCTTCACCTCATACGCATATTCCACAAGCCTGACCGCTACCGCGACGACGGATACCCTGTTGGTTAAAGTGACTCCTGAATCCTCCTATTACCTGGGAGCTTATGCGGTCAAGGTGACTGAAAAAATAACCACGGTCAACAAGGCGTTGCCTCTAGGTCTCGCATGGGATGCAGATACCATTGCGGCAGCCGACACGGTGATCTACCACCTGGATGTGGATCCGAATGCGACTTATCGAATTCAGTGGGACGATGCCGGGGAAGGAACCTATACCTATTCTGCAGACGTCCGGATGTACTACAAGGAGTCCGGGGCCCTGACGTGGACCGGATTCTTCACGGACGGGTATAGCACACAAATTAGTTTGCTCACCTCAGGGACTGCAGATAGTTTGTTGGTAAAGGTCTTGGGACAAAGCACGACAAGTTATGGAACATTTGGAATTCGTACCTTCTCGCAGGCAGCCCAAATCCGGGAAGTGAATCCGACCAATACCTGGGATGCGGATACCTTGGTCGGTGGGGACACCATCACGTATCGCATGCCCACCACCATCGGCAAAACCTATCGCCTGCAATGGGCCGATGGTTATCAGGGCCCTGCAAGTCCGACCTATTCGGCCAATGTCTCCATGCATATCTACAATAAGGCAGGGGCTGCGACCCTCTGGGCCAGTGGGGTCCTCACTTCCTATGCCGATGGCTACGGCTATTCCCGCACCTTCGTTGCCACTGAAGATTCCTTGATTTTCAAGGCCTTTGCGGGAACGGGAACGTTTGCCTACCGGGTCTTTGATGCAAGTGGAATGTACAAGCAGGACACCATCCAGGTGGGCGATGCTTACCTTCCCGACTCCGTGACTGCGGGTGATACCCTGTTGTACAAGGTTCCTGTGACCATCGGTAGTGACTATCAAATTCAGTGGAATGATGCCAACCAGGGCAGTAGCGCGTACACCGGTAAGGTTGCCGTAAAGGCAAGCTCCGTCGCATCGGGTCTGACCAACTACTTTACCTATGTTGCCAGTGGCTACACGACCCTACGCAAAATAACCGCCACAACGGATACTCTATATCTGCGTGTCGCGGCCAGTGCGCTCTCAGGTGCGGGTGGAAATTTCGCCATCAAGGTCAGCAACTACGTCATCACCCACATAACGCTACCAGTTACTAGCGTCGGCTGGACTTCGGGAACCATGGACGCTTCGGGACAGGTGATCTTCAAAGCTACGGTAACCCCATCCGTGTCCTATACCATCCGTTGGAATGATTCCTATTCGGGAAGTGGCGTCTATACATTGGATGTAAAGGCGTACTGGTCCAATGACGGTATAACCTGGCTCGGTGGCTCTGACAGTGGCTACAGCACGGGCGTCACCTTCACGCCCACCGGAGCCGCATTGTATGTGAAAATTGCCCCCTATTATTCAGGAAACCTTGGCACATTTGGCGTGCAGGTGTACTAACCCCTGCAACAGTTGATTTCCAAAAGGCGCGAATCCGTTCGCGCCTTTTTTCTATCTAGATTTGACTGCAGAATATGACTCGAAATTTGCAACTCTTCATCGCGGTCTTTTTGACTTTTTGGCTCGGGGCCTGCTCCAAGTCCAAGCCCGTTTCTGTCGATGAAAGCAGTTCTTCCCAAGCCACCTCTTCCTCCGATTTGTCCATATCCTCGTCCAGTAGCAATCCGCCCAAGACTTTGGAGGTAGGTAGTGTTTGGATCTTGGACTCCATGCAAGTCGGGGATACCCTCCGCTATTTTGTTCCGGTTTCTCCTGGCAAATCCTACCGGATCCAATGGGACGACTTTGGCGAAGGCTCGGATGCATACAGCGCCGATGTGAAGGTGATGGTCCTCGATAGCTTTGGTGTCTATTTTTGGTTTCTGAACCAGGACCATGGGTATTCGACTGTGCAGGAGGTGTCCGCGAGTGAACGTGAATTCCAGGTCCGGGTTATTTGCAAACAAAGTGGTTATTTCAGGATTCGGGTCCTTGAACTGGTTCCCCAAGGAACGTCCTCGTCTTCTGGTTCCAGTCCAACGTTTTCATCCTCGGGAAACTCTTCCAGCAGCTCTTCTTTTGGGGCCACACAGCCTAGGTTGGTCTTGCACGATTGGTCCCTTTCGGAAAACTATGTCAGGGACTCCTACGAGTTCTTGAACGATACCTTGGCCTACCGTGTTGGCTTGTCCGCGAATACCCAATATCAACTGCAGTGCTTCGGTTCCTATTTGGGCAACCGAAGCTCTGCCCTTAAGATCCCCGTAAAAATGTTGGATGTATCCATTCAAAGCCTAGTGCCGGGATTTGCCCATGATTGTCAAGTGGGAGCACCCAGCCTGTTGAGCGTTTCCCAATCCGGGGACTATCAAATAAAGATTCTTCCTTCGGGCATAAATGTGGTTTCCTTTCGCCTGTTTGAATACCTAAGCCCGCAGGTGCTGTCAGCAAGTGTCGGGGAATCCTGGATTACCGATACCTTGGATTTTTTGAGCGATACAATAATCTACAAGTTCCCCGTTACCGCTGGAACAACCTATCAATTGCAGGTCTGGGACGAGGACGAAAATAATTTGCTTTTTGGTTCACCTGCCAATGTCAAATTCAATTTCAAGTCGGCAAACGGTTCCCTTTGGCCAAGTCTTGCCAGTGACTTCTACATGTTCTCCTATGCCACGCCCAAGCGCCTTGTGGCCATGTCAGACACATTGTGGGTGAAGGTCGCCGGTCAATATTCTACGCGGGGAACAGGCGCATTTTCGCTTCGTCTGCAAGATGCCACGCCCGCGCCGGCCGAACTTTTGCTGCCAACTTTGGTTTGGAGGGAGGACACTCTGGCCTCAACTGCAGACACGATTGTGTACAAAGTACCCACCATCCCAGGGAAAAAATACTGGCAGCAGGGTGACAATATTTCCCATGCTGGAGGTTCCTATTCTGCATCCGTCCGCTTCTGGTACAAGGCTAAAAATGGAGTAGCTTGGTCCGGAAATTGGTCCGGAGGCTATTCCTATCCCATGTTTTTCGACGCCAGCGAGGACACTACCCTGATCAAGGTCGCCCTAGAATCTGCCCCGCAAGCGCTGGGGAACTTTGGGGTGCGGGTGTATGGAGTAGCCACGCGGACGGTGAATGCTTCTCCCAGTTCCAGTTGGATCAAGGACACCCTTTGGGCTCCCTTCGATACGGTCATTTATCGAGTCTCAGTCAATTCCGGCAAGCGCTATAACTACTACTTGTCCGATTCCGAGGATGGAAGCTCCTTAATAGGAAATAGCGCCAATATGGTGGTGGGCTATAGCCAGCAATCCTCTTGGAATCTGGGGGACGGTAGTTATTCCGTTGCTCATGTCTGTGTTCCCGATTCGCAAGTGTTGGAGTTCAGGGCATACTCTGAGGGCAACTACAGCATGGGCGCCTTTGGATTCAAAATCGAAGAGATTTTGACAACCTTCGAAAAGCAGCTTCCTTTGGGCTTGCAATGGACCCTAGATAGCATAGGTTCTGGGGACACCATAGTGTACAAAGTCCCCGTTGCATCAAACACGTCTTACCGAATTCAATGGGACGATGGAGGGCAGGGTTCTGGGGCCTATTCCACGAACATGACCATGTTGCAAAAGGAATTGGGCGCGGCGAGCTGGAGCGTTGGCAATTTGGATGGCTACAATACCATGGTTACAGCGACAACGTCTTCCTCTGCTGATACGCTCTTGGTGAAAATGATTGGCCAGCTGGCTTCCTCCTATGGACGGTTCGCGATTCGCGTTTTCCCCCGGATTCCCGAGGTCCGGATTTTAGGCCTGGGGATGCAATGGCACTTGGATTCTTTGCAAGGCAGTGATACGGTTGAATTCCATATCCCGACTCAGGCGGGCAAGGAGTACCGGGTGCAAATGGCCAACCAGTCATTCCAGCCAAGTGATTTTCATTTCACTGCACAAGCCTCCGTCAGAGCCTATACAGCTCCGGGTGTGGCGTGGCCCTGGTTCCATTATGTCGATGGGTCCGCAAGTTATGGCCAATACGAGGCCTACAATGTGGCCAGGAAGATTGTGGCCACGGGAGATTCCATCATCGTAAGGATACAGTCTGGCTTGGGTACTTTTGGACTTCGGGTCTATGAATCCTCGCTCCTCAAGCGGGAGCGGGTGTTGCGGGTTGGTGATCCCTTCTATCCAGATACCATTGATGATGGAGATTCTCTGGTATTCAAAGTCCCCTGCGAAGTCGGCAAGCAGTATCGGGTGATTTGGGACAATGCATTGGAAGGTTCCGGAGCCTATACATCCAAAATTATGGTGATGCCTGTGTGGCAACGGGGCTGGTCCACTGGATTCATGGGGCCATCCTATTATGGATACACCTCCAAGGTGATTTCCACCCCGGCAACAGGCGATACCTTGTTTGTTCAAGTTGCTGCTGGTGAAGGAGCGAACCAAAATGGCAGCGGATCTTTTGCCCTTAGGGTAGAAGAGTTTGTGCTGGTGTCCACTCCGCTTGCAGTGTCCAAAATTATGTGGACCGAAGGGGCTGTTCCCTCCCTCACGAGCGAAATTATTTACAAAGTGGCAATCACAGTAGGGAAAACCTACCGGGTGAAATGGGATGATGGATATGGTTCGGGAGCCTACTCGGGGGTTCTCGGGGTCAGTTTTTCAAACGATGGATATCATTGGAACAGCGAATATACCTATGGCTATTTCTCCTTAAAGACCTACACGCCCTTGGGTTCCTTCATGTATATTCGGGCTCGTCCGGTTACTTTGGAAAATGGCGGAACCTTCGCGATTCAAGTATTCCCCTATCCTTAGGCAGTGTAAAGAAATAACCGATATAAACTGGCCTATTACCCTGTTGGTCCTTTGCCTAGGCTTTGATAAGGACGGCATTGTGAAAGTACGCGTAGACTTGCAAGTGCCATAGGAG
>CAIRAY010000188.1 GCA_903876665.1 uncultured Fibrobacterota bacterium
CAACCGGCTTGACAACTGGCGCGGGAGCAACTTTTGTGGGCACCGGCGCAATGGCTGGCTTGGCAACGACCGGCTTCGCCGCTGGTTTTGCAACGACTGGCTTGGCAATGGGCTTCGCCACAGGCTTTGCAACGACTGGCTTTGCAACGGGCTTCGCCACTGGTTTTGCAACGACTGGCTTGGCAATGGGCTTCGCCACAGGCTTTGCAGCGACCGGCTTGGCAATCGGCTTAGCTGCTGGCTTCGCAACGACCGGTTTGGCAACGGGCTTCGCAATAACTTTTTTTGCAGCCACCTTGGGGGCGGGTTTCGCGATGGCTTTTTTTGCCACGGCCTTCTTTGTGGCAGGCTTCACAACCACCTTGGCCTTTGACACCACTTTAGCGGCAGGCTTTGCTGCGGCTTTCGCCACGGGCTTGCTCACGGGTTTCGCAACGACTTTTTTTGCCACGGGTTTTGTCACCTTTTTTTTCGCATCCTTCTTAGCCATGATATCCTCACGAAAGTTCAACTCGAAAAAAAGTACCCCAATTACGGAACTATTGCAAGGATTATTTATGGTTCCCTCGATAAATGAGTGGGTTGTCCAATCATCTCGAAGGATGGGAAACCACATTGCCCACTAGGGCTCCACACAGAGGATATATGCCGATAACCGCTAAAGCGTAACCGGCACATCAAGATCGTCACACGCAAGGGAGACGATATGTCTCCCACATCTCGGGCAGGTGTTCCTCGACTGCCCTCTGTGTTCAAGGTGGTTCCCCATCCCTGCATTCTCTGGTCGCTCTTTGCGAAGAAACCAATGGGTGGTTAAGAAACGGCCCGTAAACCACATCATGGCAACGGGCCGTAGGCTCCTTTATGAAAATGGTTTTGATTGGACTATAAACCTAATGGTGTATAAGTTCCCGTATCCCAGCAAGCTGGGACGGTCACTATTAAATGTCGAAGGAGGATTATTTATCAATCTCTTGTAACAATCTGGAGCAAGCGGATTTCATCTGGCGACAACTCACGCACGGCGCCTTTCGCGAGGTCCCCGAGAACCAATGGTCCCATGGCGATTCGCATCAGGCGCAAGGTCTCGAATCCAAGTGAATCGAGCATGCGCCGGATCTCACGATTCTTCCCTTCGGTAAGCAGCACCTCAATCCATGCGTTGGATTCTCCTTGCCTCAGGATGGTCACCTGCGAAGCGCGAATGAGTTCGCCATCATCCATGATTCCTGATATCATTTTTAGCAAATCCTGTTCCTGAGGAATTCCCCGGACTTGAACATGATATGTTTTGGAAATGTTGCGCATCGGATCCAAGAGGGAATTGGCAAGCACCGTGTCATTGGTGAACAGGAGCAACCCCTCGCTGGCTTTGTCGAGGCGACCAACTGGACCCACATGGGGGATGGGCATTCCTTCAAGCAGGCTGTAAACTGTGTCGCGGCCTCGCTCATCTTGCGCCGAAGTCACCAGGCCCCGTGGTTTGTTCATCATCAGATAACAACGCCGGACGGTTTCCAGAAGAGCGCCATCGATTAAAATTCGTTCCCCGCCACGCGTGGGAAATTCAGGATCCAAAATGGTCTTTCCATCCAGGGAAACTTTTCCATCGCGCACCAGCCTTTCAGCTTGGCTTCGTGAAGAATGCCCCGCCTTGTTGATGACGCGGGCCAGACCGATCTGACGATGGGGAGTATTTGCCACGGCACAAAAATAGAAGCAAAGATTGCCCGGTTACCTCCCTAGGGGGATATTCCAGGCAAAATTGAAAAAGAATTCTGCAGGGGCAAAAGAATTGGATCACATATATATAGTGACATTCAATTTCAGATTCATCCTACAAGACTAAAAAAACGCAAATTATTTCCGGTTATAAGGAAAAAAGATCCCTTTAAAAAGCGCGATCGATTCATTTTTGTTGTAAATTTGTTCAACTTGGCCTTGTCTGATGTCCAGCATTGAGCCAGAAACCTCTCCCGAATGGGAGACAACCTACAGGAAAGATACAATGGAAACTAAGCTCTATGTTGGAAACCTGGCTTTTGCTGCCAC
This sequence comes from uncultured Fibrobacterota bacterium, assembly GCA_903876665.1. Taxonomy (GTDB): domain Bacteria; phylum Fibrobacterota; class Fibrobacteria; order Fibrobacterales; family Fibrobacteraceae; genus CAIRAY01. The sequence continues at coordinate 2,053 of CAIRAY010000188.1, forward strand.
CGAAGAAGATCTTCGTGTGCACTTCAGCCAAGTCGGAGCCGTCAAGTCGGTTACTCTAATCAAAGATCGTGAAACCGGTCGCTCCAAGGGCTTTGCCTTTGTTGAAATGGAATCCGATGCAGACGCTAACTCTGCTATCGAGAAGCTGAACGGCACACAGCTCGGTCAGCGTTCGATCAATGTCAGCATTGCTCGTCCACGTGAAGAAGGCGCAGCTCGTCGTCCAGGTGGCGGCGGCGGCTTCGGCGGCGGCAGCGGTGGCGGCCGTGGCGGCTTCGGTGGCGGCAGCGGTGGCGGCCGTGGCGGAAACGGTGGCGGAAGCGGCGGTGGCCGCGATCGTCGCTGGTAATTCAGCCTCGCTCCAAAAAATCTGAAGGCAGCCTCGCGGCTGCCTTTATTTTTTTTATTGATCGGGATTGTCGTGATTTTGAATGTGTTTTGTTTGGATTCAATTAAGGTTCCTTCGAGAAATGAGTGGGTTGTTCAGTCATCTCGAAGGATGGAAAACCACATTGCCCACAGATGGTTGCAATGGCATGATTTGGTCTTGCATGCCGTGATGGCCTTTCATATATTTTTGTCCATGAGCATTTCAAATACCCCCCCCGCAAATTCTGGGCCATTGCCCTAAAGATCCTTCTTAGCTTTGGTGGTCCTGCCTTGGCGAGTCAATCGGTTTTTAGCAGTGACCTGCCCTTTGATGTTCCTTGTGTGCGCGTGGCCTGCTCCCCTGATGTTGGAACCGTCTTTAATTTGAATGTCTATGTGCCCAACGCAAAGTTTTTGCCGATTGTGCAGAGCAGCTTCCGTTATTTTGCAGATCACCTATTTGAATCCACCAACCAGGCGCACCGCCTGGGGGTTGTGACCTATGTCATGGACTGGCGTGACTCGGTCAATGCCGATGTAATTATTGATACAACTAATTTCAGCACGTCCCAAAAGGTGATTCAATCCAAAGCAACGGTAAATGGTTACGGAAAAATTGGCGAGCATATTACCCTATTTATTTTCACAGGCGACACAGTCAAGGGAACTCCTATCCTTGATGACAGCGTGAGCTTGGGTAGCGCTTTAGCTCACGAATGGGGGCATTATGCATACGGCTTAGGGGATGAATACTGGCAATCAACTGGACAGGAAACAGGAAAACCGGTAATATTCAGTATGCCCCCAGATACTGCAGGCAAATACAGTTCCTCACCAAGTCTAATGCGAGGCACATTCTATCGTTTCTTCGAAACAATCAATTATTCTACCCAATGGAACTTGCACAAAAACTGGAAGGGAGTGGCCATCCCTGATTCCATGTATCTTAGGTTACCCTTTAGCTCTGCAGGGGTCACCGTCGATTCCTTGGTAACATTTACTCGAAGATATTTGGAATCCAATGTTGGCCTAAGTGCTTGGGGGTTTTTGGCGCGAGACACTTCGCTTGTGAATATTGCATCCAATTATTTCCCAGATCTGCAAGCCCATCAACCCAGGCTAACGGATACTGGGTTGGTATATACCCTCGTGAGTTCCGTAACGGATCAGATCTATGACACCATTCCGACAGCGGGGGTTAGAGTGGATTTGGGAACCCCCCCTATTGGCTATATCGGATCTAGGCATTTCCTGTCCCATTCAAGAATCGATACCTTGTTGCCTTTGATGACGGGATATGTGGTAGACCTGCGTTTATTCGACCCAGCCCAGGCGCCTTGGCAAAAAGCAATTGCGTTCTATGCGGCACACAAGAACCTCGAAAATCATCGTACTGCGACTTCTGGCATTGCTTCGCCCTGCATGGTAGCGGCTTTCGCAGTACAAGGGGACTATTACCATTCATTTATGAAAACCGCGCAAAGTCTTTCGACTTGTAAAGATTCAGCAGAAAATATGGACATTCCTGCGCGATATTTTTCTGGAAATGATTCGACCCCAGTAAATGATTTGGTGGACGCGATTGACTTGGTTTTAGAAAAATTGAACCATATTCAAGACTCACTTGCGGCACGGATTGTGCAGGCCACAGGAAAAACCGCCAAGGCCCCCAAAAAAATCGTTCTATTTAGTGATGGAGGATTTTTCCCTGGGAATATTTACTCTTTGAAGTCCATTTTAAAAGCCAGAGGGGCAGAACTGGAGGTGGTCCAAATTGGATATCAGCCCAGCAAGGGCCTTCAGAAAGCGGCAGTCAAATTCTGGTTTTTCCCTGGATTTGATTTTCTCCGCAATGGGTGGCTAATGAGTTTATGGAATTTCCCCAATTTGAGATTAGGAGTTAATCCTGGAATCATTGAACCGAATACCAATATTTCTGTGTTCCCGATAAATCGTCTTAAAATATACCAAGATATCCGATTTGAGTTTTCAGATACAGGTAACACTTCCCTCGTTTCCCTCCAGGCCTTCAAAAATGGGCAGGCGGTGAGTGTTTTGGTAGACACGCTTCAGAATGTGGGCACCGCTGGAAAGTTGTTCTCTGTCATCGCTCGAAGCAATGGAATGAACAGATTTGATTCATTAAAGATCCATAATTCTGGTAATTCAGCTTTGCGATATTCTCTTTTGTATACTGACACCGCTAGTGCATCGAAGAGTACTCGTATCACGGCAGGTTACGGGACATCTATGAATCCTGTGGTGTCTGCTTCTGCTCCGGTGGCAATCCGATGCAATCCTGCTCCAGGGTTCTATACGCCAAATTTGCAGGTGAAGGCAGTGGTGATGGATTCTTCTGGTACCCCTTTGGATACCATACCGTTGCAAGACTCTGCTAAAACAGGAACCTATTTAGGCTGGTACCTTGGATATCCGCGGGCAGGTATCTATTGGGTCAATACGATTCTGCATGGGGATTCCCAGCAGGTTTTATGGTCGATCAATGAGGCGCGCCCTACCATTCCAGTGCCGGAATTTCAGTCCCTGGAGTCCTTGCAAGAAAAGAGTGGCGTGGGTCAGTTCTTTGTAGAAGGCGTCGTGGAACATGTTCCAGCCACATGTGGTCATGGGGGCCCAAACCTTTCTTTGCATAACAAAAAAGTTCAAGGTCTTTTAGAAGGCCCAGACGATGTGGACTGCTATTTTTTGCGGGACACTTCGATCGCTCCCCTTTTTCTTCACCTCGCCAATGTGGTGGGGAATAATCCGACGGTGTTGCTGAAAGATTCTGAGGGGAACACGCTCGGCAATGAAAGCTTGCATGCCGTGCGTTCCGTTGTTGGCTACTGGAGCTGGGAAATACCGCCAGCCTTATTGCAGGCTGGATTGCAGGTGGTGGTGCGGGCGTCAGTCGACCAGCAGGGCGCCGCCAGTTATTCCTTGGTACTGGATTCCGGTTCTCCCCAGGATGCCCCTCGTTTGACTGCACTGCTCGAGTCCCAGATATTCTCCCAGGCCAATGCCACATACACAGGGCTCGGGATTCGGATCACAAACTATTCGGGGAGTCCTTTGAAGAGTTTCAAAGTTCGCTACTACTTTAGCACGGAACATTTTGTAGAGCCTGCAGTTTCCGATTGGTGGTCTGCATCTTGTACAGCCAAACGAATCCAGCTCGGGTCAGAACTTTGGGCTGTGGAACTTGATTACAAGGGGTATCAATTGGCTCCTGGCGCATCGTTCTCCATTGCCCAGGAAGATGCCATTGGCATTCATTATCCGGATTGGAGCACCTGGAACACTGCAAACGACTGGTCCTACCTTGCTGGTGGAAACTTCCAGGAAAATAGTCGGCTAGTTCTGCTGGATAGCAACGGTGCCATTTTGCAAGGCAATCCACCTCCGGCCGAACAGTTTTTAGCCCGGACCCCGCTACATCAGGTGCGCCTGAGGGTCAAGGATGACCAATTTTACTCAGGTAACTGGACTGGTCCGCGCATTCAACTCGAAAACCTGGGCGATTCCTTGACTGATTTTCAAATTACTACTTTACGGAGAACACCCCCATTGCTGAACCCAGCAAGTGGCAAGGTCCACATTGTCGAGTTCGTCTTGATACTCTTGGGGGAGGGAACTACCGCATGGTTTTGGACTACCACGGATTCACTTTGCTCCCCGATAATCGCAATGCCTGGGAGGCAGAGGCCTATGTCGGGATTCGTCGTTTGGACTGGGGCCAGTGGATCCGACAGGATGACCGCTCGAACCCTAAAATCCCCGAATGGGTGGACGGCACACGCATCGAAGTTTTTGACAACAACGGAACCCGCATCTGGGGTAACGCAGGAGTAACGCCATGAGAAAGTCAATATCGATATTCATCCTCATATTTGTTTTGTGGGTGATGCAGGGTCCTTCACGTACTTGGGTCAATGTGGTCGCTACTGCCCCCGACGGAGACATTTGCCTTACATCAAGCCCACTCGATAGCCTGCGAGAACTGGACTCCGTAGGTACTCTGGTGCGAAAAATGAGCATGGTCTCCGATGGTGATTTTTCACCCATGTGTTGGGCGCCTTATTATGGATGGGGATCGCCCGCAGGTGCTATTGCTGAGGGAGGTTTCACTCCTACATCATTGATTTATGACATCACCTATTTGACGAGGGATCTCTCGAGCTGGGGTCAATTCTGGGGATTTGCGAGCTCGCCCTCAGACAGCTTTGATGTAGGGTCATCTTTGTCCGATTCTACGAATGTAGAAGCCTGGGGACTAATGATTGTAAATGCAGGAGGTGACACAGATGTCAAACTCAATTTCCGTCTTTTTGATCGAATGCCTTATGATAATTTTATGGCAAGTACAGGGGATACAATTTTTAATTTTGCCGGAGATGGGATTTCCACTTGCACTGCCCCTGGTATGATCCATGACCGGTATTGCTTTGCAGGTAATTATTTTTCTGTTGACCCCCACAAGCTTGTCACCGCCTTTGCGACAGACCCTCTAAATCGTCTTTGGGTCGGTGCGGGCGACAGTGTCAAGTTCTCGACATCCGTGGAGGGCCCTTGGACCAGTCACTACTTAGGCTGGACTCCAAAAGAAATCATTGTGCGCGATACAAACTGGATTGAGGCGTGGAGTAGCAATATCCGTAAAGATGGCATTGTCCATCCCCTTCATATAGCTTCCTGGAAAAATGGCGTTTGGAGCGAGGCCGGTTTGGATGCCAATGGGTCCAGCAAAACCTATTGCCCTGTCGCCGGTGATTGTTTTGTGGTGCATCAATCGCTGGCAGAGCGCAAGGCGACCATATATCGCGAGCATTCTGGTGTGGTCAGCGATAGCTTCACGGTGAACCGCTGGATACTCGACATGGCCGCAACAAAGGGTTTGCTGTATCTCGGAACCGATTCTGGTTTGGTGCGATTGGATACATTAACGCACGGCGTTTCCGTGGTGACAGCAGCCCCCAGCGGTCCTTCTGCAGTTGTAAGGAATCCATTTATGACTCGCTCTACCCTGTCCGTGTTGCGCCAAGGTGAAGGGTGGCGCGTTCAATGCCCGGGCCCGGGGCGTTTGGAAATGTGGAGCTTGCAGGGACGCCGGCTGGGCTCCCTAGTAGTCACTGCAAGCCCGGTGATTATTTCTGCGACCTTTGGTCGTGCTCCGGTGATGTTCCGCTGGGTAGGTGTTCATGGGAAGGTCCAGTCGGCCCTCGCAGTGGGGTGGTAAACGCTAGTTCCCCAAAAAAATACGGTTGCAGATTCGGAGGCGCAGAATCTACTTTGTATCCATGCGAAAAATACCCTTGGCTCTCCTTGTTGTTCTGGTGAACTTGGCCCTTCTGGGTTGTTCCTCTTCCCTGACCCTGCAGCGCAGTGCAGCGCCACTGGAAACGAAAATGGGGCCATTGAAGACGGGAGCATACGCCGTGGTGAATTCTCCCAAGCAGGATGGAGAAACCTACCTGGCCAAAACCACCCGAACCTTTGCCCCTGAAGGCAAGCTTCTCAAAGTTTCCCTGGACCCCGTGAGCTTCAAGAACGCTTACAGCTTCGTGGAATTTTCTTTGGGAAAGGTTGCGGGAAATAAGATTTCGGAACTCAAAATCCTGTTGCAGGGCGAGAACTTCTCCGACGGCTATGTGGTGCAGGACGCCTCCAAAGGCGGAGTCCTGGAATGCGATGGAAGCGTGGGACACTTGACTTTCAAGGGCGTGGCCGAGTCCAAAATCACTGCCATGCAGGAGCCCGTGGATCTGCAGTTCTACTTTGAATTGCCCCCGTCCCTCAAAGAGGCATGCAAATAGCTCACTAACGTCGTCGTTAATGATGCGACATGATAGACTGCGGGCATGACAAGGTGGCGGGCGTTTGTTTGGCCATTGGTATTATTGGTCTGTAGGCACAATTGAACTGGTCGGGGGTTGTTTTGTGCTTGTCATGGCCGGAACGGCCGAGTGGCCACTTCAACCTTTGGTTGTTAGTGGAGCACTATCCACTGTGTGGACCATCACCGCACCATACCCGAAGAAACACTGCAACCAGCACCGGTGATGCCCGTGCCGGGCATGACAAGATGGCCGGGCATGACAAGATGGCCGGGCATGACAAGATGGCGGGGAATGAATCCATAAACACTTTTCGTCTTGCAAGACCAGGGACGATGTTTGTACCGACGCTATCGGAGCCGGAACTCGATGGTGCGGTTGTACCAGGCCTTCGCGGGCTTGCCCTGGTAGCGGGGCGGGGCAAATTTCCATAAGCTCGCCGTGGCTCGGGCCGACTCCGCAAAAGTGGGGTGACCGGTCCAACGCACCACCTGAATTTCTTCCACCTTTCCCTTGGGGTCCACCAAAATCCGCAGAGTCACGCTGCCCTCCAGATTGAGTCTGCGCGGGACTTCGGGATAGGTGGGCTTTTGGTTTCCGAAGGGCTTGAAATCCCGATTATCCAGGGACTCGGCACCTAAGGTTCCCACTTCAGAATTTCCCGTCCCCGCCACTCCTCCGGGCTTTCCTTGGGGAGACGTGGGGCCTGGCATTCCTGCGGGCACAATTGCGGATTCCGGTGGAGGCGCTTCTACGGGAGGCGGAGTATCCTTGGGCTGGACGACCTCGGTGGGCGCATCGGGCGGAGGTGGCGTTTCGGGTTCGGGCGGAGCCTCGGCCAGGGGCGGAGGCGGTGGCGGTAATGCCGCGGGAGGAGGACTGGCAGTCGGCGCTTCGATTTCTGGGGGCGGAATTTCATCGGGCTCAAAGTTGAGCTCGGTCTCGTCGAGGCGTTCGGGGATGGGCTCTTCTTGGCAACGCACCAGGAATACGCTGGCATGCAGCGCAATACTGAGGGCAATGGCAATATGAATCCTACGCATAAACTCGCGCCCCAGCGGAACTACTTCGCAGAAGCGGGCGGAACGAAATGCTGGCCGGGCTTGGTTCCAATGGCGATGGAGCGGATTCCCTTGACCTTGAGGCCATCCATGATTTGGATGAAGGGATCCATGGGTGCGCGTTTATCGGGGACGACCAGGATGGTTCCGCCTGGTTGCCCCTGGTGCCACAGGGAGGCGTCTTTGACGGCCTGGACCACAGTAACCGCCTGGCTGCCGAGCCATGGGGTGCCTGCAGAGTCCAGCACGATTTTGAACTTTTCTTTTTCCAAAGGATTCGCCGTAACCGCTTCGGCCTTTTGCACGCGGATGCCTTCGGTCTGGTCCATGGTGGTCGCCACCATGAAGTACAGCAAAAGCAGAAACACCATGTCGATCAAAGGAGAAAGGTCGATTCCTGCGCGAGCCTCCTCCTCCTCAAAGAAATCACGCAGCGCCATGCTGTTCTTTTTCCTTGAGGGAGCGTGCGCAGAATTTCTGCAAGCTGGCCAGAATATTCTTGTAGCGGTTGCGTAGGTAATTATGTGCGAGTAGAATGGGAAGCGCCACGCAAAGCCCGGCTTCGGTGGTGATCATCGCCTCGGAAATGCCGTCGGCCAATGCGCGGGGGTCGCCAGTGCCCTGGGTGCTGATGACGCTGAAGGTGGCGATCATACCCGAAATGGTACCCAAAAGTCCGAGCAAGGGTTGGATGGAGGCCAGGGTAGCCAAGGTGTTCAGGGACTTTTCCAAGTGGGGGCGGTTCTCGTGCAGAACCTCTTCCACATTGCGTTCTACCAGGGACATTTGTGTGTATTCCGGACTCCAGGCAGCGCGGAGAAGATCGGGCAAAATTCCCGTGCGACCTTCCAGCAGGCAATAGGCTTTGGCTACGCCATCGCGCTTGGACCAGCCGAAAAACTCTTCCGATTCCCGTGTCAGAGCTTTTTTTAACTGGGTGTAGTAAATGGTGCGCTCAATAAGAAGCGCCAATGCCCAGATGGAGCCAATCAAGATTGGCCACATGAAAAATCCGCCTAACAAAAACCATTCAATCATATTTGTCCTTTTTTACCATCTAAATTCATAGCCTAAAAATACGATCGGGAAAGGATAGTTCAAGTCAAAAAACTTGATGGATCCGGTTTCAGAGTCCGTAAGAATGAAGTTGGGCTCATTCGTGGAATTCCAAACTTCAAAGAAGAACATGGATGGATGCCCAAAGAAGGTGGAGTTCTTTTCAAGGCGAATGTCAAAACGGCCGTAGGCACTATAATGGCGGTTGTTCTTTTTTTCAACTACAAACAAAGTATCGCCGGGTTGCACATCCCATGAATCCATGGATAAAAGATCGGTGTAACCGGTATACACAAGTCCGGCTGAATATTCCATGCGAAAGGAAAGTTCCCATGCACCTGGCATATCGAAGTAATTGTGCCACTTGATGGCCCAGGGACGGTGCTTGCGGAAGTTGTACCAAGGTCCATCAGATTCATCCTGCCGCTTGCTGACGGAGGCTTCGAGGGAAAGCCAGCCTCGCCAGACCTGGGTTGGGTCGTAGTGCAATTTGGCTTCGCTTCCGTAGGCATAGCCAATGGCCTGGTTGTCAAAGGCTAGGGTTTGGTCACCGTATTTATTGACAACTGTTTGGTACATTTCTTCGCCGACTAATTGGCGCACTACCGAATCGTCCCCGTAGTACATGGTGGAGTCCTGCTGATAGGCCCAATCATATAGTTCATCCAGATTCATGCCCATCTCCTGGGCAATGCCTTCAATGAGCGTATAGTCATCAATGGTTCCAGTAGGGCTCAGGTGCGGAGTGGCGAGGTCGTAGTAGAATTTCCCGTAGTTGGACAATTCCAATTTGAATTCAGGGGTGATGTCCCAGCTGTATTCCACATTCAAATGGGCCGCTTTTTCGGAGGACAGATGCGGATTCAAATGGAGATTGTAGAACTCAAAATTATCCTGGGAATAGAGGCCCGCACTCACGGAAAGTTCATGGCGGTCATTGATCTTGTGAAACCAGGATCCACGGGGGGATAAAAAGGCCGAGTGGCTCGAGGTTTCAAAATCCAGGCGGGTACCCAGTGTCACGCGATTTTTTGAATCAATGGTCCAGTTGTCCGAAAACCACCCGCCAAACAGGCGTCGGGTCCGGGTGCCTCGGTAGTCCATCAAAAGAGTCGCAGCCATTTGGTTGATGTCCAGTAAATCTTCGCCTTCAATCATAACCATGCCCTCGGGTTCAAAGAAGGCAAGATTCTCCATCATGTCGATATTGCTTTGGATCAATAGCTCGTAGGCAAAGCGAGGTAAATAGACATCGTAGTCCACTTGGTCCCATTCGGCCATCAGGCCAAAATTTAACAGGTGCTGGCTATTGAATTGCACCAGGTTCTGCAAGCGGGAGTGCAGGTTTTCTCGTTTGAAATCATAAATGGGCCGGTCCTGAACATCGGCAAACTTGACAATCCACTCCTGGCTTTGATAGGCGCTGGTGAGCAACATGTCCCAGCGGCTCGAAAGATTCCAGCTGAGGTTTGTTGCATGCATGAAGTTGGGGATGTGAACGAAAGCCAAGGTGTCGATCTGTTGCAATTGATCCAAGGGGCTCGTTCCAGAAGTTGGAGAAGAGTCGCTTCCAGTTCCATCAGTGACATAATCATTCTTGGGCTCCAAAACCTTGAAAATGTCTTGTGCGTAAAGGAACGTGTAATCTAGGCGGACTCCCGGGGTGATGGCCCAGTTGGCGCTGAGCTCCAGGTCTTTGAAATTGGGCATCTCCACCCGGGACTTGTATTGGTCCACTTGCTTGGAAAAGTCCTCATCGTCAGCCAGCAAAGTTGTGCCGTCCATCATGCGCTTGATCACCCAGTCGTACCAGAAGGCCTGGTAGGCGATGGATATTCCAAAGCGGTCCTTGACCACGGGAATTCCCGTCCACATATGCCCCTTCAGCATGGAAATCTGGGTCCAGAAGGCGAAGGTATCCAAGGGTGCGGGGCGGCTTCGCAACCAAAGCGCACCAGACAGGGAGTTGCTTCCTTCCACTGGAAACCCGCCACTGTAAAAGGTCATGTCTTCGATGGCTTCCATGTTGAAAACGGAATACATGCTGGTGGCATGGAAGGGCTGCACCACAGGAACTCCATTCCAGAACACCCGGGTTTCCCACCAATCGCCACCACGCACATAGGGGCGGTTGTTTGCGTCATTTTGGCTAGTGACTCCGGGCAAGGTTCGGAGTACTTGCAGCGGGTCGTTTTGAACTGCGGCGATTTCACGCATTTCGGCACGGCTCACGGTGATTTTGGAAACCTCCTTGCGCAGGTGCAGGGGTTCACGGGTGGCGAGCACCACCATGTCCGCGGTTTTGGCTTTGGGAGCCACGGTGCGTGAAACCGCTTCGAGAGTAAATTGCTGATACTGTAGGGAGGTGTCGAGGGAAAAGGTGTCCCGGGCGAGCCCAAGGCTTGTACCGGGCATTTGCACGAGAAGGGTTTGAGGCTGTTTGGTATGATCAGAATTGAGGAAGCCGTCGGTATCGGTAAGCAGAGTGTCGCCATCAATAATCAACTCATGGTTGGGCAGAGGAGATCCATCGGTAGCATTCAAAAGAACCCATTGCACCGTAAGCTTTTCTTGGGCCACTACCCCAGAGATGGTGAGTAGGATTGCAAATAGGATGCGGTTTGTCATCACCATGAAAGCCCCATTCCAAGTGCGTAGTATAGTGCGGGGTATCCGCTGGCATCAAGTCTGGGCGAGGGCGTACCGCCGGGCCACATTAATTTTGGAGTTCCCATGTGGATATTGAAGTCGTAGGTTTTAGGAAGGATGGGTACGGTGAAGGGGCCAAAGCGGACACCCCAGGTATTTTGCAAAAGCCAGCGCTGATGACTCTGAAACACACTCTGCTTTCCATCGGCCTCTATTTCCGAAAGCTCCAAATCGATGATGGAGGTGGCTACCAGGGAGCCGCGCAGGTTGGTGTAAAAAAGAATCCGCTCCGTGGTGCGATGGGAAATGGCGTATTCCAGGAAGAGGGTGTTGTCGGCCCAATTTCCCATTCCCCAGCCCGTCATGGCGGCATGGTGCCATTTGGGAGAAGCGACAAGTCCAGGCAGGCCAAGCTTCACATTGAAGTCGATGGTGCCTAAGGCCTCGGCCATCCAGCCGATTTCCACCCCGGTAAAGGGCCCCCACTTTTCCCGGACGCCCAAGCTCCAGGTATAGGATGGCTGGGGAATCGTCTGCACTTGGGCCTGGTCGCAGATCATGTAACCCTCTGCATCGCGGGTGGGGGAGTCATAACAAGTCGTGAGGGGCATGGCGGCGAGGCCAAAGGTGGCCCGGGTTTCCCCGTGGGGCAGGGTTTCGCCCGTATTGAAGTGTTGCGTAGTGGCGGAAAGGCATCCCGAAAGCACCAAGGTCGCTAGGGCGAGGAATATAAAAATCATGCTTTTTAATGTCATTTATTCTACTACTTCGGCATCAACGATTTCGGTGTGGTCGGTAGCAGGCTTGGGTGGGCTTTGTTTATTGCGGAACATTTGATGCAAGGCAGGATTGCGCAATAAAGCTCTTTCGGCCCACCACCAGGAGAGCCGGTTGCATAACATCGCGAGGGTATACAAAGCCAGGAAATTCAACGCCAAAGAACTGACTACCGCAGAGGAGTCGGGAATCCAAGGCAGAGCATTGGCGGCAAGGGCAATAAATAGGGGCATTCCCAAGGCGCCATCCTTCAGGGACTGCACCGTAAACCAAAAATACCCGAGCAAAAAAAGTGGGATGAAAAACAGGAATACAAACCATTTCATGGACATCACCAGCATGACCATGCTGGCCATGAGGAACCAGGGAGCGAACATGCGGGTAGTACGGACAATGAAGCGATCTAGAAAGAGTGATTTTCCGGTCGCCTGAGAAAGTTGTTCTGGAGACCCTTGAATAAATAGTTTATGTGCAAATATGCGACGCAAGCGCGGAGTAGATTCGGACGTGTTGGTGAATACTTGCATGTTGGGTCAATGCTTTTTTTCAAAAACGGTTTTCAGTTTGATGTCCCACATGGCACCCGCGAGCCCGTCGTCCACCGGTGCGGAGTCCTTGACCACGCGCTTGAAAAAGAATCCCGCAAGGTCTTGCCACAGCGAGGGCTTCTTGTGTTTGGATGTAAACGAAGGTGCGGAGGCTTTGAGGCTACGTTCCAGCAATTCCAGCATGACTTGGGGAGGTAAGTGCAAAACCGAGCAACATGGGGCGACCAGGCCTGGGATGGAAACATCGGGAAGGGTGCCTTGTTGCAAGGGCTCGCCATGGTCAATGCAGGGAATTGGCCCCTGGGGTAAGCAAAAGGTTTTTGCGGATTCGATCAATTGATCGGCCCATTTGCGCCGGGTAACGGAATCCAGATCGCGCCGGACGGCACCGAACTGGCGGGCCAGAATAAAGGTGGAATGGCATTTGGAACAAATGCGAAGTTCGCAGCCACCCGCGCGTATGGCGGAAATTTCGGATTTGCAGAAGGAGCAGGTTTGGGTCATGGGGTACAAACTTACAAATTTGTATCTTGTTCTCCATGAAAAAATCCTTCTTTCCCGTGATGTGGCTCACACTCGCCCTAGCTTCCATGGCCTTCGCAGACGCTCCCTTTATTGACAAGCCCATTTTTGGAGGGCCCGGTGTGGGCCTAGGGGCCACGGTTACCAACGCAAGCTTGGATTCTGTTTATGGGAAAATCCTGCAGTACAATTTTCAGTACATGGCCATCAATGAAATGGAAGCCATTGAAAATCGCCTAGCGGATCGGGTATTCTGGGAATTCCACATGGGCGTTGGCGCATACGAGCCAAAGACGATGTACAAGATCGGTTATTTGGGGTGCAAAATGAATTTGTCTGGGGGAAAGATTGCGGATGCGAAGCGTCTCCGGGCCCGTCTTGCCAAGCTTCGCAGTTATGTGCAACTTTCGGGGTCCCGCAGTATGGATCAAAAAGCCTTTTATGCCAAGATCGAAAATTTGGAACAGCAGGCCGATGCATACAACCGTCAGTTTTTGTGGAAGCGGGTGGGCGTGGCGTTCTGGGTGCCGATCTGGGGCGAGTACCATCAATCCGAACAAACGACCCAAGACTCCTCCCTCCCTAGTCGCACAATGGGGGAGGGCACTTCCAGTGCGGAACTCTACAAAGATTTTTCCAAATCCGCTGTCGCCCTCACCTACGATCTGGGCGACTTGGCTTCACTTTCTCTGGGCGTCAATTTGAGTCGTAGCCTGTTCTTGGGCGTTTCGGTAGATATTTCCACGCCGGCCTCGGATTTTGTGAGCTCCTTCCGCTCCGAATTGAAGAACAATTTCCAGAGCAATTCAGGGCTGCCAGGCCTATAAACCCAAGCGGATCCTAAAACTTCTCATTTCGGCCTGTTCAATGAAAATCTTTATCGACAGGATGTAAATTTGGTTTTATGAGATTTTTCTTTTTATCCATGATTCTCTGTTGCGGCTTTCTTGCCTGTTCTGACCCTGCCGAGGGAACCAAGTTGCAGGCGAAGGAAGGTTCTGCGGATTCCCTTCGGGCCCAAATCCGCCTGGCCTCAGCGCGTATTGATTCTCTACGGACTGCGGGCGCCAAGCTTCGGCAGACCATGGATTCACTGGGCTTTCCTGCGAACCCTTGAGGACCAGGAGCCCTGTTGTATCAATAAAAGAAAAGGCTTACTGGCCACACCCACCCAGCAACTTTAGGGATGAGGTCATTCCCAGGTTCTGGCGGAGTGTGAAGGTAACCTTTTGGGTGGCTAAAGTTCTGCAGTTAGTGGGCCCTGCCATGCGGACGGCCACGTCTATCGTGTCTGACACTGCACCTTGGTAATAGGCCCAAACCTGGTAATTCCCTTCTTGACCTGCACTGACCATTACCTGCTGTTTGAAGGAGGTGTCCCGTATGGCAATCCCATCAAAAGCCTCGGCTTCTATTCCAACTGATGCACAAGAGTGGTTTTTGGCGAGTTCATTTTCATGCAAGCAATGTAAATATTATTCACACAGGGTTTTGTACTGTTCATCAACGGGACAACCCAGATCCCCGCCTTCGCGGAAACGACAAAAAGAAGCCTACAGCGTCACCCCTATCCCTTGAATTTGGCGCGCAATTTCTGCAGGTCGCTTAAGGTGACGACTTCGGCTTCTTCTTCGGAGGTTTGGGGTTTGCGCAGGGCGTTCCAGCGCAGCTCGAGATCCAGCGCTTCGAGCTCCAACTCCTCCAGGAATCCTTCCATGAGCGTGGTGCGGCCCGATTCGATCCGGGTGAGAGATTCGCGAATTTGATTGCGACGGGTCTGGTTGATTTGATTGCCCGAGAGCCAGGGGCGCAGGCGTTCGCGCAGGGTTTTCCAGCGCTTAAAATGGGCTTCCTCTGCTGCAGTATGATTGGTGAGCCACTCCGAGAAGCTTGCAAAATCACGGATGTCCGCGAAGGGCGTGTTCGGTGCGCCCGCACAGAATGCGGAGGCGAGGGCTAGCCGTTCGGCCAGCTCGTTTGTGGTGTCCTGGAGTTCGGTCAATTCTTTCCATCGCGTATCCAGTTTCTGGGAACGGCGCATGCGTAGGGAACAATCGCGAAGCTGATTCCAGGAATACACAAAGGCGTCGATGCCCAGTGTGGCACTGTCAAAGGTGTTGCGCACCAAAGCCAGCCGCACGCGCTCGGGTTCGTTGCTCGCCTGTTTGCCCAAATCGTGGAAGGATTCCATGCGCCGTCCTTGCAGGCCTTCGAGTCCGCTAAAGCGTTCCAAGCGCTTTTCCAGAGCCTTGGCGTCCCAGGTGGCGCTAGTTTCGGAAGCCAACAGGCAACCCAATAGCACGCGCCGTTCCAAGGGAATCCAGTCCGCAACTGCTCGCGCTCCTAGGACCTCAAGCACTCCGAGACGATCATCCAACAAGTCCTTGAAGGGCCCGGCCCAGGGTTCCTGGGGAAAGGCCAGCCAGTGTGCAGACCACCATTTGGATTCCTCGGCGTCGAGTAGGCCATAGCCGATGGCCAAATTGCCGTCGTTTTTATGCTCGGCGCCAAAGCCAAAAACCAATGCGTGAGGAAGGTTCCAGGCCATGTGGCACAAGGGCAAAACCGGAACCTGTTTGCGCTCGGGGTAAAATTGGGAGCGAAATTGTAGAAACACCTGGGCCGCACCGGATTCGGGACTGAGCTCAAAGGGAATGCGCCGGTTGCAGGCGCTATCGATTACATCCAAATGAAGGCGGAGGTGGGTGTCCTTTTGGGGAACAATATTTACGGAGAGTTCTGCGGCCAAAGGCGTGGTGCGGAAAAGATCGAGCAGAATAACCAGGGGAGCGCCTTCGGGGTTTTCGCCCAGGGCCTCGATCCAAGAGTCTTCTAAATTTTCCCGTTCCGGTTCCAATTTTTTACGCGAAGGTCCGGGGAGCTGTTCGTACAGTGCATCCAACATCCAACCGCGCCACTGGGGGATTTGTCGGGCAATGCGCGCAGGCGTGAGGCGGGCCCACAGGCTTAGTGGCAACTCCAGGCGCAGGCCATCGCGGGTGTGGTTGCGGTCAAAGATGAGCTCGCCGGTGACCCGGATTCCTTCGATGGTGAAGGTTTCCAGGGTGCCTCCATCCTGCAGGCCGGTTTTTGCGCGCGGGTCCACGCGGGTCTGGGCCTTCTGTAGGGCATCGCGCAGGGAATTGGTCGCACGGCCCGCCGAGAGGGAAGTGACCGGAGAGGCTTTGAGCTCCTCGTCGCTGACCCAGGTTTGCACGGTGAAGGTGAGGCGTTTTTCCGAATTCTTTTCGATATATTTTTTGAGCGAGGGCAGGGAAGTCACTTCGGGCGCTGCGTTTCGGTAGTGCTCAATGATCATGGCTTCCGAGGGCGCAAGGCCCCAGCGACGCAGGCGAGCTTCCATGCCACGCAAATGCTCCAACACCCGGAAGTTATTTTCCATGAACACGAAAGGCCGGGCCATGTTGTTTTCGCTCACCGCTTCGCGCCAGAAAATTTGTGCGCAAGCTACAGGATCCACTTTGCCAAAATCCACCCGGCGACCACGGCTAATCACCATGCCCCGGAATTGCACCTCTTCGACGGCCTCCACAAATCCACGCTCGGCGTTCCATACCGGGTCGTGCCAGCGACGGGTGCAGAATTCTTCGGCCACCTGGATGATCCACTCGGGCTTGATCTCGGCGCAGCGGGCGAGGAACACACGGGAGGTCTCGCGGACCTCAGCTCCGAATACCCATTCGGGGCTTTTCCCGTAGACATCGGAGCCCGGGAACAGGTGGCCTTCCCGTCCGCCTACGATGCGGTAACACGCGTTTTCAATGTCGCGCCGAGCAATGCCGCCCAAAAATCCGCCCAATAGTGCGATGTGCAGATTGTCGCGGTGGAAGTTTTCCAATGGACACGCGCGCTCCATAAAATCGACTTGCAGAATGCGTCCAAACTGCTCGTACAAGTCCATCCATTCGCGCAGACGCAAAAAGTTCAGCCAGTTCTCTTCGCAGAATTTGCGCAACTTTTTAAGGGAGTCGCCCTTTTCCCAGCTCTTGTGCACATGGTTCCACAGGCGCACCAAAGTCAGGAAGTCGGATTTGTTACCGCCCAGTTTGCGGTGGCATTCGCGGGCCTTGTCTCGGTCCGGGCCTTCCATGGGGGTAATGCGCGGATCCTGGATGGAAAGGGCCGCGGTGACGATCAGGGCGGGCTGCAGAACCCCTAAGTCGCGAGCCCGCAACAGGACTGCGCTGAGCGCCACATCCATGGGGAGCTTCGCCATCTCCTGGCCCAGGCGGGTGACGGAGGCGTCGGATTCGGGTTGGACCAGTGCGCCCAGTTCATGCAACTGGCGGTAGGCGCCCCGGAAAGCCGAGCGGGGTGGTGGCTGTAAAAAGGGGAATTCGTCGAGCTTGAGCCCGAGGGAGCGCAATTGCAAAACCACGTTGGCGAGGTTCGAGCGACGAATTTCGGGGTCGGTGTATTCGGGGCGATCGCGGAATTCCTCTTCCGAATACAGGCGAATGCAGCGACCAGGCTTGACGCGTCCGGCGCGGCCTGTGCGTTGGCGTGCGCTGGCCTGGGAAATGTCTTCCACCGGAAGCCCTTGGATGCGGCTCTGAGCGTTGTAGCGACTGACGCGGGCTTGACCCGTATCGACCACGTAGGCAATGCCGGGAATGGTCAGGGAGGTCTCGGCGATGTTGGTGGCGAGCACCACTTTGATTTTGCTAGAACTGTGAAATACGCGCTTCTGGTCGGCAGGGCTCAGGCGTCCAAACAGGGGAAGAATGTCGTAGCGTTTTTCATCCAATTGCTTGCGCAAGTCGTCGGCGAGGTCTTGAATATCACGCTCGGTGGGCAAAAAGCACAGCAGGTTGTCGGGGTAGCTGTGGAGCAAATCCAGCACGGCCTGTTCTGCATCGTCCAATAAGCCAGAATCCCCGCGGGACTTGCTGCCCTTGCGTTCTTCGGGGGCGCGGTATTCCAAGGAGACCGGGAACATGCGTCCTTCAGCTTCCAAGATTGCCGAGCCCGGAAAGAATTCCTGAAAGAGTTTTGCATCCAACGTTGCAGAAGCGACCACCAGGCGGAATTCGGGCCGGTGTTCCACCACTCCGCGTAAAATTCCCAGCAAAATATCGATGTTGAGGGAGCGTTCGTGGGCTTCGTCGAGAAGGATCGCACCATACTGGCGCAGCAGGCGGTCCTTGCGGAATTCCTGCAACAAAATACCATCGGTCATCACCTTGAGGGGCGCGTCCGCACTGCCTTCCTCAAAAAAGCGGATGCGGGTGGACACCAGAGTTTCATCTTTGAGCTCTTCGCGCAGGCGGTCCGTAATGGACATGGCTGCAATACGGCGTGGCTGGGTAATGCCAATACGCCCCTTTTGCCCCAGGCCTGCTTCCAAAAGGAACTTGGGCAGCTGGGTGCTTTTTCCTGATCCCGTATCCGCCTGGACGATGATCACCTGGTGCTGGGTGAGCAGGCGCAAAAACTCCTCGCGCTTCTGCACGACGGGCAAATCCGGATAGGGCGGAATTACGGGGATTAAGCGTTCCATGGCGCAAATTTACATCTCCTGCGGGAGTGGGTTTGAAAGTCATCGGGCTAGTATCTATTTTGGTTCCATGAAGAATCCTCTGAAGTGTGTGTTTTTATGGTTTGCCTGCCTAGTTTCCTTGGGTTTCGCTCAAGGCATGGAATTGCGTGTGGCTGCCTATTCTTGGGCCGGAATGCCCTTCCTGACCCTCAATTTGCAGAATGTTGGCGATGTGGATTTTGACAGCTTGGTGATCGGAGTGTATTTCACCGCTGACACTAGTGTGGATTTGACCCATGATATTGGTGCGCGCTTTGACATTTGTCAGGCTTATGCGGCTGCAGGTTTCAATATGCCCTGCCAAAGTGTTGGGACTTCCGCCTTGTTCCGCGCTGCTCATCCCCTTCGATTGGATTCAACCTTGAACCCGGACAGCGCAAAGGTTTCGTGGCTTATGGCTTTGCCCTTGGATACGACATTGCTTGCTGCGCACCGGAGGATCCGGTTGGATTTTGGCTGGGATAGGCGTAGCCCCTGGCCACCCTACGAAGACTTTATGCTTCAGGCTCCAAAACACCTCCCCGGTGCATCCGACTGGTCCTATGGAGCCCACGTGGATTACCAGGGTATTCCAACCATGGACAAGGATGTTATGGACCAAAACCCTCAGCTGGTTCACGTTCAGCCCTACATCACCGTCACTTCGCGGGGCAAGCTGATCTGGGGAATTCCTCCTCCCAAATACAGTCCGCCTTCAGGCTTGCGGGTATTGCATACAAATTCAACAGCCCCCTTCGGATATGTGAATCGGTATGATTTGCTAGGGCGCAGGCCCTAAGGCAGCGTAAGGGAATAGACGGTACATAAATTCGCCGAGAGATTTTTTCGATCTGCCGAGGCGCTCCCGCAGGAACTAGCAGGGGGCTCCTAATTCCGAGGACAGCAACGAAGGTGGGCGGAAAAAGATCCGGCGAGATGGTATCGGTTATTTCTTTACACTGCCTAAAGTCCCGATTCTGAATATTTACTCGCAACATCGCTAATTATGCGACACGAGTCTGTTATGCCCGGAACGGGCATCACAGACTATTGTCGAATGGTGCGGTGATGCCCGTTCCGGGCATGACAACCAGCAAGCATGACAACTAGCAGGGATGAAAGGGTCTTGTTGCCTAGTCGACAAATGTCAAGTTGCCACGGAGCGTCTTGCCTCCGGGGCAATTCCCGGAGACATTTACCCGAAGATAGCGGACCGTTAGGCTTTAGCCTTTACGGTCCGTTTCCTTCCGGACCCTCCGGGCTTTGGCGGAGAGGGCGAGGGGAAATGAACCGGAGGCAATC
>CAIRAY010000189.1 GCA_903876665.1 uncultured Fibrobacterota bacterium
ACGCTTTTCTGTTCATCTACCGGAGTTCTGCGATGCTCCACACAGTGGATAGCGCTCGACTAAGCAACAAAGTTGCAAGTCGCCACTCGGCCGTGCCGGGCATGACAAGACAACCGGGCATGACAAGACAACCGGGCAAGACAACCGGGCAAGACAATCGGGCAAGACAACCGGGAATGACAAGGGTCGTGCGGACAGGACGGTTCACAGGGAGGTGTTTGTCAAACGGGACTTTCGTTCAGATAGTACTGATCGCCCCATTCTACCGGGGCGTTGCAGGTTTTGTCATTTAAAAACCAGATCACGCGATTGGGTGGTGCAGTTTGTGTGCATTCGCCCGCACCATCGGTGAAGAGGATTACTGCGCTGTACCGCTTTTGGGTTGCGCGTTCCATGACCGGGACAAAAGAGGTGCCTCCGCGGCCCTTGATTTCTGCCGAGCCTCCTAGGATGGGCTTGTAGGGCTTTGGCTCCTGCTGTTCCACGCAGTCGGCTTGCATCCAATCAAAGTCCGTATGTCGGCTGAGAAAATTCAGCTCGCCCAGGATTTCTCCCAGAATCTCATCGGACATGGATCCGCTGGTATCCAGGGCCACCAGGAGCCCTCCGCGCTTCGCTGGGGAATTGCGAACGCGGCCGGGAGTTTCGTAAGGGGTTCTGCGGCTGACTTTTTTCCAGGTGGAAAGTTGTTCTTGGTATTTTTTGCGGGTCCCGTAGCGCATAACCAGGCGATTCAGGATCTTTTTCCAGTCCACCTTTCCCTTTTGGGGAAGAATCGAAGAAAACATGGATTGAGTGACATTGCCGAAAAATCCTTTGCGGGTGTCTCCAATACCCAGGAACCGTTGCTGTAGGCCAAGCATTTGCTCTCGGGAAATCCGGTGCCCAGGGATCCAGCCCCCGTGGTCGTCCCGGTGTGCCTGTTCGTAGGCCTCAAGCAATTCCTTCACAAAGCGTCTATCCTTGCTGCTTCCGCTCATCATACTCTCAAGAAGGGCGTACGACTTTTCTGCAGTATAGACATCTTCACCGAGTCGTTCGGTGAGTGAAGTAAAATCGGCAAAGCCTTCCCCAGCTTCTTCGCTATGTTTGAGGCCCTCGAAATGGTAACGCATTATGGAATCGACCGCAAGGTCGGTGCAAAGGTTCCAAAGCTCCGGAGTTTGGGAAGGAATTTCGCGGAAGGGGTGCAGGAGCATCAAATGCAGGGCTTCGTGGATCAACAGGTGCTCCAGGGCCTTTTGCTTCACCGTTGCTGTCCAACGGGGGTCGAACCACAGTGCGGGGACCGCGCGATCTTCCCGCAGTACCAAGGCCATGCGACGGATGCTGGTGTCTGGGATGGGGTCGGCGGTACTCAGCAGGGCAAAGACTTCGGGCTGAAGGATGGCCAGACGCATCAGGGATTTATGCAGTCGCTTGATTCCCAGCTGGATCAAGCCCTTTTCGCCATCAAGGTCCTGCATTGGATGCCTCCGGGGCTCCAAATACAGACAACATGATTTGCTTGAGCTCCCCACAACCTCGGTAGAACCGGTGAAAATCTTCTCGGCAGGAACTATCCTGAAGGTCATACCACAATTGCACCAGTACTTCGCCCGGAATGGCCTTCATGTAGCCTACAACATTGTTAAAATGTTTTTCTTCGAGCTGGCGGTGGTCGCGCAGGCTTTCGAGCTTGCGACATACGCCATTGTTCCAGGACTTGAAATGTTTGCTCCACCCCATGCGCACTGTCTCTTGGATTTGTGCGTCCATGTTCTCGATGATTTGCTCCGGAGTGAGGGAGAGGCTGGATGGGTCCAACCAATCCAGAAGCTGTCCGGCCACAGATTCGCCCACAAACCCGGAACAGACCTTGAACAGCGTGTCGGTATCGAGTTCCGCTGCATCCATGTTTACACCTAGTGTCGATAATGTTTCCGAGAGCATGATCCAGCTACGTCGGGTGGGAAACACCTTCTCGGGATGTTCGCGAATTTCGGCGGGCGGGTCGAGGGCGAGCCTATTGGAGGAGATAAATCCAATGATTCCTGAATGAATTTTTTTGAATCGGGCATGGGTGAGCCACTCCTCAACGCTGGGTTCCAGGTCGATGACCATGAAGCGCGAAAGAAGCGCTGGGTCCATGGGTTCCACTTGGTACAGGTCTTCGCGGTGGTTGATGGCTGCTATGACTTGCCAGCCCACGGGGAGGGGCTTCATGTTCAAGCGGCGGTCCAGCACCAGCTCAAAAATGGCTTGCTGCACGTCGCGGGAGGCGCGGTTGATTTCGTCGAGGAATAATATGCCCTCCTGGGGTCCAACGCCGACCTCGGGAAACCAGTCGGGACTCAAGAATCGGGTATGGTCCCCATCGCGGAATGGAAGACCTTTAATGTCACCAATGTCGTTCTGGGATCCTCGGAAGTCAATGAATGCAACGCCACGCGCTTCGGCCACCTGGCGGACAATGGCACTTTTGCCAATGCCATGGTCGCCCCGCAAAAGCACGGACTGCTGCGTGGGCAGACTGCGCAAGACCTTGATGGTGGTCAAAATATTCATGCCCATGGTGTTCTCCTTGGATTGTAGTTTATCGCCCAAGCATCAAGCGCCAGCGCACGGCCACTCGCTCTTGGTCTGAGCTTTTGCGGGTGATGCGCAGGGGTAATTCGCTGTAAGGTGTGGCCAGGACCTCGCGGATGGTGGGGCCATCAATTGCGGCTTCAAGGCCAGGCAAAATCCCTGGAGTCTTTTCGGTCACGTCCTTCTTCAGGTTCAGTAGCTCGCCCACCGTGTAGTGCAGGCTTCCAAAAGTGTGGCCATTTTCGCTGGGGTCCGGGGATTTTGAATTGGCTGGCATGGGTGACTCCTGTCGGTGAATGCTATGGGGATGATCGAGGTGGTGTTGCCATTGTCAATTGGTCCGGGAAGGGTTTGTCCATAAAGTATAGAAGGGTGGGTTTTGGGTCAAGTAAGGAGAGGTCCTCCGATTGTTGCAAAATCAGGCGAACTAGGTTAGTGTCTGCGTCGATAGCCACCAGGTTTTCCGCCGTGCCGGCGATATAATCGCCCGTTGCAAACAAGGACATGGCGTATTTCGAGAATGCCCGGGTTAGGATAATTAGAGTCCCATCTATGCGAAGGAATTGAAAATCTACCAAGGCAACGCCTTTTCCCTTTGGCGTTGAAAACTGGGCGTAAGTCTGTTTCCCCACTTTGGACAAAGTGCAGACGAGAATTTGGGCCGGATCTTCTTGCGTGGTGTCCGTGTATTCCATGGTGAGGCTGGATTGGCCAAATGGTTTGATTTGGTAAACTCTTCCCGAGTTGTCGTACCAGGTTCCATAGAGGCTGTCCCGGCAAGGGGCGCAAGGCTCGAGCGGAAGCGGCTTATTCAGCAGGCATCCCGAAAGAATCAATAAGGTGGGCAATATTATCCATTTCATATTGAGATCATCGATACAGGATCGAAACAGTCAATAGGACTGCCAATTCCCCCCCGGTTTCTTCTGTATACGGTCCTAACGATTTCGGTGGCGGAAAGGGCTGTTCATGGAGGTATTATTCCAGCATGACACAAATTCAGCTGAATACTATTGCCCAAAACCTATTCCTTGCCATGGATTCCCTGATCCCAAAATTCCTGGAGAACCCCGATGACTTCGCAATTGCAGAAGGAAATGTTTGCTGTTTGATTATGGATGAGGAGGGTAATGTGGTTGGGAAGCACTGGGGCACGGATCGCGTGAAGCAGCGCAAGTCTGCGCAAGTGGGCTGGCAAAAAGTGATGCAAGTTTGGCTTACGGACACGCCCACCGGGACCTACGAAGAAAAGGTCTACAGCAAACAAATGAACTGGTGGGAATATGGGATTCCCCTTCCGGAACTGATCGGCTGGCAGGGTGGTCTTCCGGCGCGCTTGGCTGACGGTTCAAAAATCGCCATCGCCTTCAGCGGGTTTCATGGTGACAAAGATTGTGCGATCATTCGCCAGGCGGCAGGGATGATGCCGATCCAGATTACGGTGGGTTAGGCGGTTCTCGCCTCTTCCATCTCGAGCCATGCCCACTGCTTGTCCATTTGGGCCTGGAATGCTTGCACAACTTCGGGGTGCTTCTTCAGGTGTTTGAAGCGGCCCTGGCTAAAGACCCAGTCGCTCACCGGAAAAACTTTTGCTGGGCGATAATTGATGGTGAATTTTCCTTCTTCCACTTCGAAGAGGGGCCAGAAGTTGCAGTCCACACCGAGGCGGGCACTTTCAACCGCCATGTCCGCACCAATCTTCCAGCCGGGGATGCAAGGGCTCAAAAGGTTGATGAAGCTTGGGCCATTGAAATCGATGGCCTTTTTCATTTTGCGAAATAGATCAGGAATGTCGTGAATCGATGCCTGGGCCACATAGCCCACATTGTGTGCGAGCATGATCTTGGTCAGGTCCTTGCGATTGCCTTTACGGCCATAGCTTTCGGAGCCCACGGGCGTTGTGGTGGTGGCTGCGCCCATAGGGGTTGCGGAGCTGCGTTGCACGCCGGTGTTCATGTAGGCGCCGTTGTCGTAGCAGATGTAGGTGAGGTCATGGCCACGTTCCATGGCGCCACTCAAGGACTGCAAGCCAATGTCGTAGGTTCCACCGTCACCACCCATGACCACAAATTTCAGCTTCTTGGTCATCTTGCCTTGGCGCACCAAAGACTTGTAGCAAGCCTCCACGCCGCTCATCATGGCGCTCGCGTTCTCAAAGGCGGTATGGATCCAAGGAATCTGCCAGCTGGAATAGGGGAAGATCGACGAGGCGACTTCGAGACATCCGGTAGCATTACCCGCGACGATTTCGTATTCGTCGCTCACGCGGGTCAGCATCTTGGTAAAAATACCCGTAGGGCAGCCCGCGCACATGCGATGACCACCGGAGAAGGTTCCCGGGCGTTCGCACATGAGTTGGGTTTCAGGACCGAGAGGAGCGAGAGTTGGAGGGGTCAATGGTTTGTTCATGAGGGAATCCAGTGGAAAGTGGAAAGTTGGGGAACTGGGATACAAATGGAAAGTTAAAACACGGGTCACGGGATAGGTTGGTTAGTGGAGTACACAGGGGTGTATAAGTTCCCGTATTCCGCCTGGGCGGAACGGTCACTATTAAGTGGAAAATTGCGATATGTATTCTCTTTCAGGGAAATTCGCCCGCAATTTTCCGTTTTCCACTAGGTTGTCGTGCAGAGAAACTGGCTGTTGATTTTCCACTATCCTAGTCTCCTCTCACGTTCAGCCACATTCCCTGCCTGCCATTGACTTCGCCCTTGTCGAGGCAAATGCGGCTTTCGGCAAAGACGTGTTCGATCATTTGCATGCTGAGTTCGCGACCACCGAGCCCGTAGGTATGGCTCAAAAGCAGGGGGCGATTGTCGCAGTAGTTGTACACCGAGGTGGTGATTTCCACAAAGAGCGGTCCGTGGGCGCCGAAGCTTGCGCTGCGGTCGAGCACGGTGATGATCTGGGCATGGGAAAGGGCCTTGGCGATTTGTGCGTAAGGGAAGGGCCGGAAGCTACGGATTTTTAATAGCCCTACCTTTTCGCCTTTGGTACGCAATTCGTCGATGACTTCCTTGATTTCGCCTGCGGCAGAACCGATGGCCACCATCACGATTTCGGCATCTTCGATGCGGTAGGTTTCAAAGAGGTTGTATTTGCGTCCAAACTTCTTGGCGAAGTCCACCGACACTTCTTCAATGACGCGCAGGGCGTTCTTCATGCCTTGTTCTTGGCCACGCTTGTGCTCGATGTAGTAATCCTGCAAATCCAATGCGCCCCAGGTTACTGGATTTTTGGTGTCCAAAATGGGGTGGTAGGGTTTGTGGGCTCCCACGAAGGCCTTGACTGCGGCGTCGTCTTCGATTTGCATCGTTTGGATGGAATGGGAAATGATGAAGCCATCCTGACAAATCATGATGGGCAGGCGCACATCGTCGTGTTCGGCGATGCGGGCAGCCATGACCAGGTTGTCGTAGGCTTCTTGGTTGTTTTCGGAATAGATCTGCAACCAGCCGGAGTCGCGGGCACCCATGGAATCGCTGTGATCACAATGAATATTGATCGGACCTGTGAGCGCACGGTTCACCAGGCTCATCAGAACGGGTTGCCGCATGGAGGCGGCTACATACAACAGTTCCCACATGTAGGCCATGCCGGCGGAGCTGGTGGCAGTCATTACGCGCCCACCTGCGGCGGAAGCACCAATGCACGCGCTCATGGCGCTATGTTCAGATTCAACGGTCACAAATTCCGTATCGACTTTTCCATCGGCAACGAATTGGGAAAAGTCTTCTACGATCTGGGTCGACGGGGTGATGGGGAAGGCGGCCACCACATCGGGGTTGATCTGTCGCATGGCCTGGGCCATGGCGCCAGCGCCGGTGATGGGAAGAATCTTGGGTTTACCTGCAACATGTTTCATTTAGACCTCATCCCGGACAAAACCCAGGGCCTGGACCACGCCCTCTTTATTGACCGGGCATTCGCGCACACAAAGTCCACAGCCTTTGCAGTGGTAGTAGTTCACATCGACGACGAATTTGCGGGGCTTGCCGTCGGGGCCTGTTCCGTTCTCGAGAACGATGGCGTCTTCGGGGCAGTATTCCCAGCAGGCGAGGCACTGGATGCAGTTCTCGCGATGGGTGACTGGCTTCCAGGTGCGCCAAGTTCCGGTTTCGTAGTCTGCGGCATTGCCCGCCTCAAGGATGACTCCACCGAGGGGGAGATCCTGCCATTTCTTCAATGCGTATTTTTGCTTGAGATTCATGGTATTCCTCGGGGATTAGCCGGCATGGCTGTTGTCATGGCCAAGCTGAATAGCTTGCAGGTTCTTTTCGACGAGGTCCGCGCCCACCAGTTCGGAGAACACATGGGTGGCTTCCCGGAGCAACACTTCGAGGGAAATAATGTTGGGGCAGGCCATGGCAAAAGCCCCCAGCATGGCCGAATTGGGGATAGCCCGACCAAATAATTTTTCGGAAAGCTCATTGGCGGGAATGGTGATGACCCGGTTTTCGATTCCCAGAATTTTGCGGACCTGGTCGGGGGTCTTTTCGATATTCACCAAAAATATGGTGTGCTCCAGGATGCCTTCCTTGACCATGGGCAGGGTCAGGAGCGAGGCGTCAATCACGATCACCACATCGGGGACGGTGACCGGGGTATGGATGCGGATGTGCTCCTTGCAGAAGCGGTTGTATGCGCGAACGGGTGCACCCCGGCGTTCGGGACCATATTCAGGAAAGGCGACAACGGTTTGGCCTGTGCCCTGGACGCATTCGGCAAGGGATTTGGCGCCGGTAACTGCACCTTGTCCACCGCGTCCATGCCAACGAATTTCAAAATATTTCGACATAAGCGCCAAATGTAGAAAATGGCCAATAAAAGGCGGGAAGGGGACGATGGGTGGCAGGGCAAACGCAATAAAACGCCAACAGGATGTTTATAAAGCGTCAAGCCCGGCCCGGGCATCACCGAGCATTTAGCCGAGGTCTGCGATGCCCGTGCCGGGCATGACAAGGACCGCCGGGCACATTTAATGCACCCGGTGGGCTATGGGAATTCCAGGCTGTCCCGGAATCCGTAGGCATCGTCGACAGTCAGAGTCCAGGGTCCTTGGTAGTTGCGGGGAAATAGGAGGGTTTCAGGAGGATTCAAAATCCCTTTGGGATAGGTCGTTGTGTCTGAAATGGTGGTTGCTGTGGCCATCACCTTGAGGTAGGCGGGAGCCGACATTACGCACCCGGCGGCCCGACCACCTTTGTTTTCGATCAAAATGGTGCAGTTGGAGGAAATGGCGTGAAAGGTGTACCCCGCAGGCAAGGGCAAACTCACCGTATCTAGAGTGGATTTAGAAATAAAATTCAGAATGGCCTGTTGCAGTGGCAAAACGGGGATGGGGTGATTCAGGGGGGCCAGTTTCACCGTATCGAGCCAGGAGGCTGAGTCACAGTGAGAAAGCAAAGAATCCCGGCGGGATTTCCAGTCCGTCAGGGCGGAGTCGTAGGCTGTGGTGGGGGTGGTTTCTGGAGTGGTGGTCTGGGGCAATGGTTTTCCTGAAATTTGCAGAAAGCTCCAGCTCCCAGAATAGGTCCCGGGCCGGGTCAGGACTTGAATTTCGGGATCGGAAATCCGGAATTCGTTGGTGTCGTTTTGGCCGTTGGCAAAGAATTCTACGAGGTGAAAAAGGGTGTCGTGGGGAAGGTCCTTGCAGGTGCGCATGTCGGCGTGGAGCACTTCGGCGGGTGAGGGCGGATCGTTGATAGAGCAGGAGAGCAGGGAAAAAAGAAGAAGGCAGGCCATCCAAATGATTCCGAGGGGCGGAGTCTGCTGGAGATGGCTTGAAAAGGTGCGATGATGCCCGTGCCGGGCATGACAAGAAGGCGAAGCATGACAAGAAGGCGAAGCATGACAAAAGGGCGAGGCATGACAAAAAGGCGATGAAGGAGACATTATCGACACCTGGAGTTAGGATTGTCATGGCCGGAACGGCCATCACAGACCTCTGTTGGATGCACGCAGAAATAAGCCTGCCCGAGGAAGAAGGGATCCAGGACGAACGGTTGACGTCGACCCCCGGACCCTCCACTGCTGGAGGGTGACACGGGTAACTCCGTCCTCTGATTTATCCAAAACATCCGGAAAATTTACATCCACAACCTACATTTACTGGCATGTCCAATATATTCTGGCAAATGCTTTTGATCCTAGGGCCCGTTTTGGGAGTGGCTTTGGCCATGCATATTTCCAGCATGCTGGTGCAAAGGAGCTTGATGCGCTTGGTGGGGCGGGGGCCTTTTATTTGGCTGACGGCTCCGGGAACCGTGGTGCATGAGCTGGGGCACGCATTATTTTGTCCAATTTTTGGCCATTCCATTCAGCAGATTCGCCTGTTCCAGCCTGGGGCGGATGGGGTGCTTGGGTTTGTGAAGCATGCGTACAACCCTCGCAATCCTTGGGCAATTCTCGGCAATTTTTTTATTAGCACGGGGCCTATCTGGCTAGGGGGCGCTGTCCTCATTGGCATTCTGGCTGTTCTTGGTGCGGACCTTTCTACCCTTGAGCCAAAGGCTGCGGGACACTTCTTTTTGCAGTTGCCCTGGAGGGAGCCTGCCACTTGGCTCCTGGGGTATTTGTTCCTTTGTGTGGGTAGCCAGCTGGGGATGAGCTTGCCCGACATAAAAGGGTCTATGGGTGGGTTCGCTCTTTTGCTCCTGTTGTGGACTGGGGCGGGCTTCGCCTCGCTCCGTTTTGGGTTGGGCATGGCGGAATATTTGGTGGTGGCAGAAAAATACGCCGTGTTGTTTGCAACGGTTCTTTTGCCGGTTTTTGCCCTCAACCTGGCGGTCGCAGGCCTAGTGGGGATGTTCGCGAAATTACTCTCGCGTTAGCGCGCCGCTCAGCACCCGGACTATGCTACAGCCATCGCCCATGGGCTTAACTTGCACCTCGGCCCCCAATTGTCGCGCCAGACCATCCACATGGGAAATGATGCCTACCATGCGCCCTTCCTGACGGAGCTCCTCCAGCACGGAGATCACGGTTTGCAGAGTTTCTGCATCCAAAGTCCCAAAGCCCTCGTCAATAAAGAGCGAGCCGATGCGGACTTGCTTGGAGGCCATGTCGCTTAAGCCCAAGGCGAGTGCCATGGAAACCAAAAAGCCTTCGCCCCCGCTGAGAGAACGGGTGGAGCGTTTTTCGTTTCCCATGTCCTGATCAATAATGACGATTTCCATGTTGGCCCATGGAGCCAAACGGTAGCGGTTGTGCAGTTTTTCTAGGTGCCTGTTGGCTTGTTGAATGAGTCGTTGTAGGGTGATGTTTTGTGCGTAACGACGGAAAAGGTCTCCATCGGCCTGTCCGATAAGGTCGTTCAGACGTCCCCAGCGAAGGGAAATGAGAGTCTGAATTTGGATTTGGGATTGCAAATCGCCCATGCGCTGGCGGGCCAAAGAATCGGTGCGCAGTTCAGTAGAAAGCTCACGCTCGCGCCGATCGGTTTGCTCCAGGGTTTGGTCAATGCCTTGCAGAAGCGCCACATAATGGGAGGATTCTTGTGAGGGCTTTAGCTGGGCATGGGCCGTAATTTGGCTTGCGTGAATAATCAAAGAGCCGTGGAGCTGGTCCATGGTTTTCCGGGTGGTGTCCAGGCGCTTGCGGGTGTTTTGGGCCCATTCCTGTTTGTATTCCAAAATGGTGTTGGCCCTGGGACCATCCATCCCGAGAGTTTCCCGAATGACTTGAAGCTCTGCGAGCTGGGTCCCTTGAGTTTGTGTGAGGGCGTCAAGCTGTTTCTGGTTGTTTTGCAAGGAGTTCTGGCTTTGGGCGTGTTGGGCGGTGGCCTGGAGGAGGTTTGCATTGCAGGATTGCTGACGGCCTTTCAGCTTGGCTTCGGAGGCTTGCAACTGTAGCTGGATTTGTGGTGCCTTTTGGTCCCCGAGAAGATGATGCAATGCGCTTTTGCAGACCGAAAGTTCCTCTTGATTCTCTAAGCCCGCTATGCGAAGCGATCCCAATTGCTTCCAGGATTCAATGACTTGAAGCTGGATGGATTGTGTCAGCTTTTGTTTGTCCGCCAGGCTGCTTTGAATCTGTGTGAGCTGGGTTTCTTTGGTCCTGATTTCCTGAATTTTGGTTTGGATTGTTTTGGACAAATTTTTACGACGTTCAAGTTCTGCCTTGGGATCGTGGAGGCTGACAGGGTGTTCGAGTGCACCACATACGGGGCATGGGATGTCCATTTCCAATTGATTTTGCAATTGCGCAATAATGTCTTTTTGGGGTTCGGAATACTGGGCAAGGGATGCCTTGGCATGATTCATGGTGGCTTGATGCTTCAAGAATAATTGCAGGCTTTCGATGTTCGCCACGAGGCGCTCATATTCACTTTGCAACATATCCAGAATGCCTGGCGTTGACCCCTGGGCCTTGCCTAGCCAGGTGTTCAGGTCGGTCTCTAGCTGAAGAGCCTGGGCGAGCTCCCTGCGGGATTTTCGGGACTGGTCCCGGAGGGTGCGAAGAGCCTTTTGCGCTCCGATCCTTTGATGATAATTGTCGGATTTAAACTTTTCTAGGTGGGGCAGCCGGGAAGTGAATTCGCTTGCTTTTTGGAGGAGAGCTTCTTTTTCGGATTTGAGAACCCCAAATTCCTGAAGGTCCTTTTCCAATTGAAGATGTTCTAGGTTGGATATTTCTAAGGCCTGACGTGCCTCGTTCCAACTGGCCTCGAGCCGGGGTGCTTCTTCGGCGCACTTTTTCCGGTCCGATTTGGTTCTCTTCCAAGCTTCGTTGGTTTCGCGCAGGAGCTCGGTGCGGTCCCAATCCGCCAGGTCCTGTGCCAATGGTTCTAGGGCTGTCCATTCTCCTTGAGCATGGCTCAGTTGGCTTTTTGCCGAGAGTTCCTCTGCGCGGAGCAACTGTTCCTTTTCGAACCACTGGGTCGCTTTAAGGGAATCCTCTCGCTGGGTGCGTAGCTGGACCAGGGCTTTGGACAGGCCAGCTTGTTCCTGTGATTTGTTTTCCAGGTCTTCGGCGGAAAGCAACAGGATTCCCTTGGTCTGGTCGGTTAAGCGGGAAAGCGTTTCGCGTTCCTTTTTGGCCCGCTCGAAAGCCCTGCGGCCAATGTCGGCATAGTGCGCGGTATTGGTGAGCTTTTCCAGCAAAAGTGACCTTTCATTTCCGGACGAGTCTAAGAATTTCCTAAAATCACCTTGGGCCAGCAAAACCGTTTTGGAGAATTGCTCGAAGTCCAGGCCGGCAATTTCAGAGGGCTCTTTGCGGCGCATGTCGATTTCGGTGTAGTCTCCGTTGGGGTCCACTTGGTAAAAATGACATTCGTGGTCTTTTGTGTTTCGACCCTCTTTGAGTTTTCTTGTGGCCTTTTCGACGCGCCATTCTGCAGAAAAGGTCCCTTTTGTGGTTTCAAAAATGACCTTGGCAAATCCATGATTCAGTCCGCGGGTCAGCAAGCTACGTGATTCGGTGGCTGAAAATTCGCCGATGGTCAGCAAGGCTTTGTTTTTGCCCACAATGCGGGGGGTCTGTCCATAGATGGCCAGGCACATCACATCGAGAAGCGTGCTTTTTCCGGAACCGGTGGGGCCGCTGATGGCGAATACCCCTGCCGTGGCAAGCGGTGGCTTGGTGAAATCCACCGAGAATTTTCCCCGCAGACTGGCAATGTTTTCGCCCTCGATTCGCAGAATTTTCATTTTGCACCACCCTGTTCATGGCTGTCGGTGAGGAGGCTGTGGAAGTCGTGCAGAAGTTCTTCCATCAGGGAGGGGTCGATCTTTTTTTCGGCACAAAGGGTGCGGAATACTTCTTCGGGCTGGATGTCTTCCAAAGAACGGGAGTCCATTAAAGCTCCTAGGGATCCTTCCATGCTGTTTTTGGAGAAGTCAATGCGAAATAAGAGAGGCCATTTGTCGCTTAATAGACTCAAAATCTGTTCGCGCAGTCCCGAAATGGAGGGGTCCGATGGTTCAATTCGGATTTCGAGCAGAGGGCGTAGGGGGTCCGAGGGGTTGTTTTCTTGAATGGCGGGAAGGGATTGTAACGCGATTTGCACCTCGGGCCAGGGCGCGTGAAGTTTAGGAATCACCAGAAATTCCCGGCTACGCGGAATGAATATTGGCGTTGCAGATACGAATACTCCATTTTCAATGGTCACATCCACCACCTGGTGTTTGTAGCTGACCTCGCTGAACCCGAGCGGGAGTGCGGACCCACTATAGCGGATGTATTCTTTCCCGCCAATTTTTTGGGCTTTATGTAAATGCCCCAAAGCGACATAGGAGAGTTCTGGAGGAAAAATATCGTGTGGGAGTTCATCTTGATTTCCAACTCGGCGCTCCGTGTCCTCGTTGGTGGTCGCGCCGGAGACGAAGCAATGACCCATTCCGATGAGCGCGTGCCCGGCAACAGAACGATACGCCGTGGATTGTTGGGTCGCCTCGAGCAGTTGCCGGTAGCGCTTACGGTGGGCCTCCACAAAATGGGTCCCGGCCTGTTCGCTGGTAAATGAACCCAGATCGCCGAGGCGGAGAAAGGGCATGGCGAGAACCAGGGCGGACTCGCCCTCCCCCTGCACGGGTACGATCATGGAGTCCAGGTCTGCTGCGCCAGGTTCTGGCCATCCTCCGGTGACGAAGGTTCCCAGTCGCTCCAATAGCGGGCTAGGGGCCTGCAGGCGCTCGGCGCTGTCGTGGTTTCCGGCGGTAATGACGAGCCGGGTAAAGTGGCGCGCCTTTTCGATAAAATCGTAATAGAGCCCTTGAGCCCGGGCTGAGGGGTTTGGGCCATCAAAAACATCGCCCGCTACGAGGGTGGCATGGAACGGAGTTCCCTTTCGATGGTTGTCTTCAAGTAAGTTGCCGAGCCAAGCCAAAAAGAGGCGATGCTCCTCATGGCGATCCATGTCCCGTAAGCTTTGGCCCAAATGCCAGTCCGAAGTGTGCAATAATCTCAGCATGGGGTAAATCTAGGTGAAATTTGCTGACAGGAATTGTCAGGCAAAATCAGGCTACATTTGGAGGCATGCATGAAGATCGCCTAACCGAACTCGAAATCCGCGTGGAATACCAGGATCGCCTGATCAATACCCTGAATGAAGTCCTGACCAGTCAGCAGGCCGAGCTGGATCGTTTGGCGGCCAAAATGGACAAATTGCAAGGAAAACTGGATAATGAGCAGTTTTCCATCGGACCGGCCGGAGAGCGTCCTCCGCATTATTGAACGCTTGTCTGTAAACTTCTGTAAACAATCGTTTCTTTTTGATTCGTTTTTAGCAAAGAATGTACCTTTCTGGGGGTACAGTTTTCTGAACGCCAATGAAACAGGTAGATGCGATGCTTTTATCGATGCGTACATGGGTTCCCAGTCTGCGGACGCTGCCTTCGGAGCAGCAAGTCGCCACAGTTGTTCTTCGCATAGATTGTGTGGGGTTGAAACGCGCCGAAGGCTCTAGCCAGCGGGTATTTGTCCGTTAATCCTGCGGAATTCCGCTTAGTCTTTCCAACATTTCCATGGTTCCTGGCAAAACCCGCATTCGGGTTTTTTCTGTTTCAAACCATTGCACCGTTCGCTTGATTCCTTCGCGGAAGGGTAGGATCGCCTTAAAATCAGGAGCGATAGTGCGGATTTTGGAGTTGTCAAAAATGGTCGGCCAGGCTTTGTCCCCCAGGAGCGTGCCTTCGAACTGGGGTTCGACGCGCAAAATCTCCCCAACGGGGCGTGGTAAAACCACCGGTTTGCATCCAATGGCTTCACCCAGCCATTCGTAAATCTGGGTCCATGTGGGGTGCTCGTCGGAGGTGATGTGGAAGTCCTCCCCCAGAGCCCCTGGATGACCAAGCAGGGGAGCAAATCCCCGGGCAAAATCCTCAGAGTGGGTGATGGTCCAAGGAAATGCGCCGTCTCCTGGGGCAACGACGGGATTCCCTTTTTGCATGTGGGCTACAATGCTCCACTCATTCCAGCCACCGAATGGCACGGGGAGTACCGTGTCATAGGTGAGGGAAGGGCGGACGATCGTTGCGGGAATGCCTTCTTGCATGGCTTTTCGCACCACCGTTTCGCAGTCTATTTTGTCACGTGAATAGGACCAGTAGGGGTTTCCGAGCGGAGTGGCTTCGGTGATGACCGTAGTCCGTGGTGGTTTCAAATAGGCGGATGCGGAACTAATGAAAACATATTGGGCAGTGCGCTTTGCAAAAATCCGGAGGTCTTGCTCGACCTGGGCTGGAACGAATGCAATCCAATTGACCACGGCATCGAAAACCATGCTTCCCAGTGCGCGTAGGACCTGCGCCTCATTGTGGATGTCGCAGAGAATTTCGTGGGCTGATTCTAATCCCCAAAATTCTTTTTGGCCACGGATGGAGGTCCGGTGCAACAGCCAGAGTTCATGGCCTTGCAGGAGCAAAAGTCGACTCGCCGATGCGCTAATGTTTCCTGTGCCACCGACAAAAAGGATCCGCATGGTTATAAATCGCGTTGCAAAATGATCAGGGCCCGTTCCTGGGTGGAATTGGGGATGGAGTAGTAGTGCTCGCCCACGATCGTGTAGCCGTTCAGGGAGACTTCTTTCAGTTCATCCTTGACTGCGGGCCCCTTCATGA
Organism: uncultured Fibrobacterota bacterium; assembly: GCA_903876665.1. GTDB lineage: Bacteria > Fibrobacterota > Fibrobacteria > Fibrobacterales > Fibrobacteraceae > CAIRAY01. The sequence continues at coordinate 15,132 of CAIRAY010000189.1, forward strand.
AGTATGCGTGACCGCCAGGCTTGAGCGCATTGGCCACGCGCAAGAGGGTTTTGTCCATCACTTCAAAGGCGCGGGTGATGATCCCGTCGACCGGCGTGAGCAGACTGTTGGATGTGGCCTTGTGTCCAAAGACCTGGATGTTTTTGAGCCCCAGTTCTTGGATGACCATTTCCAAAAACTGCACGCGGTTGGGGCGTGGTTCACACAAAGTCAAGTGGATGGAAGGATTCACCAGTTTGAGTGGAATGCCCGGAAACCCTGCCCCCGAGCCGATGTCGAGCATGGTTTGGGGCCATTCTTCCACATAGGCATTGGGAAGGGTGCAATCGGCGTAATGCCTTTCCACAATGGTTTCAAAGGCATTGAGGCGGGTCAAATCCTGATCATCGTTGTGACTGCGCAATAATTGATGGAATGCCCACAGCTGGTCCAAGGTGTGCGGGCTGAGTTCGACTCCGTAATATTCCAGCAGTGTGCCAAGGCTCTGGCGCGAGGGCTTGAGCCTGCGGCCATTGAAAAGGGGGAAGCCCTCGGTACGCGGGGGTTTGCGGTGCATATTGGGTTGGTTGCGCGAGCGGTTCTGCATGGGCCAAATATAAGAAGGAGTTGAATTGAACACCTTGGTCCGCTGATTTCTATCTTTGCGCTATGAATATCGGAAAAATGAATCGTTGCAAGGCTGTGCGTTTGACCGCATACGGGTTAGTCCTTCAGACGGAAGGCGACCAGGAAGTCCTGCTTCCCAACAAGTACTGTACGGGTGGAATGCGGGTTGGGTCCATGGTGGATGTCTTTATTTACAAGGATTCCGAGGATCGTCCGGTCGCCACAACCTTGACTCCCTTGGCCATGGTGGATGAATATGCCGCTTTGCAGGTCAAAGAGGTGAATCATACCGCAGCTTTTTTGGACTGGGGCCTAGAAAAGGACCTCATGCTCCCCTTCCGCGAACAGACCATGGAGCTCCGCCCGGGGTCTTGGTGCGTCGTGCGCATTTATCTCGACAAAGCCAGCAATCGCCTGGCTGCTACACAAAAGTTCAAGCCCTTGATTGACCTGGATACCAGCTACTTGCGCCCCGGTGACGAGTGCGAAGTAAAATTTTACGAAAAACATGAACATGGCTTCTTAGGTATTGTTGATGGGCGCTGGTCGGGGCTACTCTTTGCTGAAGACGCCCCTCGTGGTCTGGGAGTGGGTTCCGTCGGCCGGGCCTGGATCAAAACGATCAGCCCCGAAGGAAAGGTGCGCCTGAGTATGTCCGCCATTGGGTACAAGGCCGTTATGGAAGAAGCGCAGGTCGTCATTGACCGTCTTGAAGATGCCGGTGGCTTCCTTCCCCTGCACGACCAGAGCGATCCCGACGATATCCGCAAGGAATTCGGGCTGTCCAAAAAGGCCTTTAAAAAGATTGTGGGTGGACTGTTCAAAGCGGGTCAGATCGAAATGACTCCGGAAGGAATCCGCCTGATCCGCGAGGGATAGGCGCCGCCTCCATTTTGTCGGGGTAAACGCATAAACACGCAAACGGGATGATTGATAAAAGAGCCCGGCTATCCATGTCATGGCCGTCCCGGCCATGACAGGCTTGTTGCATAGGGCCCGGGACTGGTTGTCTCATGCCGGGCATGACAACCGGGACGACAAGGGTAGCACTGCCACCTAAAAGGTCTGGGATATTATAATGCGTTTGCCCTGTCCCTTGGGTCCGGTTTCCGGACCTTTCCAGGAAAATATGGTATAATTGTTGCATGGAGCGGAAATCACATCAAAGAAGTCTGACATCTAAAGTAGGGCTACTCTACTTTTTTATGAACGTTATCAGCATTTCATTGTTTTCTTGGGTGATCACCAACAATCAGATCGAGCTCATTACCGAGAACACTCGCTACCAGGCCAAGGAGCAAATTTCCAATGTCGTGCGCGATCTAGCGCGAATTCCTAAGGACTCGTCCTCTAGACAGGGTGTGGCCAAAGCCTTTCAAAAGCTAGCACTGCCTTATATTTTGTTTCGGGGCGATTCTGTTTTGCAATCCTCTGCGCCCGCAGTCAAGCTACCTTCCAATCACGCTCGGGACGCGTTGGCTGCCATTTCAATGCGTGAAGATTCGGGAGTCGATTATTATTTGGTTCTGGATAAGAAGTTGGAAATGATGCTCTTCTATGTCCCTTATGAGGACGGGGTTGTTTTCACCCAAATGTCCATGGGCCAAATCGGGCGCAGGTTTAAGGATCTTTATCAATTGCTTGGGGTGACGATCATCTCGCTAACCCTAATGCATTTGGCATTTGGCTTTCTGATTTTCCGTTTGGTGATTACCCCGATTCTGAAGCTTCACCAGGCGACCGGTCGAATTGCCCAGGGTGAATATGGTCACCGGGTGGACATCAATCGGCACGATGAAATTGGCGCACTGGCCGATGGGTTCAATTTTATGACCGGGGTGATCCAGCAAAATTTTCAGCGCATTGAGCAAATGGCCGTGACCGATGAGCTCACTAACCTTTACAACAGGCGATACTTCTTTCGCCAGTTGGAACAGTGGCTAGAGCGCTCGGATCGCTACGGAAATTTCTTAGGATTAATTCTTCTGGATATCGATTTTTTTAAAAAATGCAACGATAATTTCGGACATGTTGCCGGAGACCAAGTATTGCGTGGTGTGGCTAAGTGCCTTGCGGATTGTGCCCGCAAGTCGGATATTGTTGCCCGCTATGGCGGAGAAGAAATGGTCATTCTTCTTCCTGAGACGACTTTGGATGGAGTGGTTACTGCGGCGGAAAAAATGCGTAGGTCTCTGGAGGAATTGGAAATCCGGACCGACACCGGAAAATCCTTGCGGGTTACGGCAAGCTTTGGTGCGGTGGAGTACCAGCGTTTTTGTGCCCATTCGGGTGGAAATCATTCTTCGGTCATGGAGTTTGTTGAGGCGGTCGATGCGGCACTTTACCTGGCGAAGGAGAATGGCCGCAACCGTGTTGAGGTTTCTGCGCGGTGCTGAATCTGCTCAAGTATTGGTGGCAGGAGGTGCTCCTTGCCTTGGTGGCCTTGGGTGCGGTCGTTTTGTGCGGATTGCTGGTCGTCTCTACTTTGGGGCTTCATTTGGCCGAGATGCAGTGGCAAATCCGGCGGGGAGAATTCCTGGAAGGGAACCTTTCCCACACCTATCTGGTTACCCGTTTATTGGATCAGTACCGTCTCTATCAGGACAGCATTACCCTGCAGGAGCTGGACGAGCGGGAGTTTCGCTACAGTACGTTGCTAGATCACTCAACCTACAATTGGGAGCGGTTACAGTATCGGGGTAAAATCGATAAAATGAGCCTGGTTATCATCAACGCACTACGGCAGGCGACCGGGAAGCCTCCCTTGGCGAGCGAACGGGAAGTCGAGGTTATGGCATTGCTTGAGCGCGCTTTCCAATGGGAAAGGACTCGCAACTACGCCACCGCAATGAATATCTATGCAGATATCCAACCCAGCATCCAGAACGAACGCATGCAGGGCGTCATTGGGTTGCATCAGGGGGTTTGCTCGGCCTTGCTCGGAAAAACGGACCAGGCCCGGGACCTGTTTGGCAAGGTAATCCTTGTGCATGGAGGCAGTGATCTGGGAGCTATGGCCTCTTCGCTCCTGAGCTATTTGGAAATCCTCATTCGGGAACGCGAGGTGGTGCGGCAAGGGGGTTTTGATGTTTTGACCAAGGCCAGAAAAATGTCCGCTCTTTTACAGTGCAGGGAGCTCCTAGCCATCGAAAATATTGCCGGTGTCAAGGAATCCTCTCCCCAAACGGAGCTGACCATGCTCCATGCGCGGTGCAAGGAGGAAGTGGGTGATCGGGCTGGGGCCATTGTGGATTATTCGGAGGTTATTTTGCGGGGTGGATCGGGGGAGTTTGCCCGTGATGCCAATCGGCGCCTCTTTATTCTGGGAAGTCAGGTCAATGATGGTGGGAAGCTCCAGGCGATTTCTTTGCGGGTCAACCAATCCTTGCAGGATAGCTCGATCGGCCGCATGCAAGGCCTTGAAGCGAGTCTTGCCTCTCTTCCCAGGTCCATCCCCGTTGCTCCGGCTCCGGATTCCTCCACTGTGCGCGAACTGGAAGGCATGGCCGAGAGCGTTCAACAGGAGCCGGTTCTGGCTCTGGTAAAAGAACCTGGTGCGCAGGCGGTGCCTGAAGTAGAAGTCGAAAAAGAGCCGACTCCCCTTCCCCCGATTGGCAGCAAGGTTCGGGTCGAAATGCAGGGTGGAAAAACCTTCGTGGGTCGCTTGCTCGAAGGATCGGGCGAGCAGAACTTGCAAATTCAAACCATGATCGGTGTCATCAATGTACTTCGTAGCGACGTTGTTTCGCTTACTTCCGAATGAGATTTCGGATTCGTATAATGGTATCGGTTACAAACAAATTGCTAGAGGTTACGTTTTGCGCCACATAGCGCAATAAGCTGGCTTGGGGAGTCCATAAATTGAATCGACTCTGTTCTTCGTAAGACCACAGAATGGAGTCTCCTTCGGTTCTGATTTCTGCCTGGAAGGCTGAGGTGCCCATGCTCCTTCCGACCAAGGAGTCACCCGCGAGCGTCGCAATCTCCATGGTCAAGGAATCATGGGGTGGAATCCAGCGTGAAGCCCGCAAGAGGAGAGAATCCAGGGAAACAAAACTCAAGAAGGTGCTGATCGTTTGTGCGGAATCGCCAATTTCTACATGATCCAGCAGAGCTAAATAGCCCGGAGCATCACCGGTCCAGGTCATCTCGAACTGATGCAACGATGTATCGAGAGACGTTCCCACTGTCTCCGGTGGGGTTGTGTTGGCGATGATGCGCAAAAATAGTGATTCGGGTGCGCAACTATCCTGAATGGAAAAACGCAGGCGGAATTGCGCGGATTCTGGATTGGAATTGTTCCAAGCAATTATGGTATCGGTGGCGCGCACAAGGGAATCCGCGTGAGTGGGAGCCACATAGTCTGAGCCGTGGTCCTTGAATGACACATAAAAGTCCGAACAGGCCACCATAAGAAGAATCGCACAGGCTAGGAAAAAGAATGCCAAGATTTTCATGGTGCACCTCCATGCTTCCAGAGGGGAATTCCGATGCCCAAGCTCAGGTCGCCTAGCTGGTCAGAAGTGTAGCGGTATTCCAAGGACAGGTGGAGCGGGAGATGGGAAAAAAGCAAAGAAACTTGCGCCACGCCCCCAAAGCCCGGGCCCCAGTAATGGAAGGTTCCCAAAGGCTCCCGGATGGTGGAAAAATGGTAACCTCCCACGAGGCCGGGATGGAAAAGCAACGCCACATTGCCGGAGGGTCTTTGCCAAAGGGGAATGGCGAGGGTAAGCCGGGCGGAGCCTGCTATGCTTTGTGAAGTGAGGTTTTCGTCTTGATTGAATTTCCATTGCGAATAGGATGCGTCGAGTCCATATTCCAGTGCGGTCAGTCGAAAAATCCGCGTTGAGCTTGAAACCAGCACGCGCGCGCCCCAGAGTCCACCGGGCCCCGGATGGCTGGCCCAGTCGGGTAGATGTCTGCCGGCCATGCCCGAGGCTACCAGCAACGGGTGGTTCCAAAAATGTTGGTTGAGCCAGCTATATTTGGGATCGCTTTGACGCTTGCATTCTTCAAGGACTTCGGCTCGTTGTTTTTGCAGGAAGACAACTTTCTCTCGCAAAGGCTGGAGAACTTTGCCGAAATCGTTATAAAGAAACACTTGCTTGGCGAGTTCAAGCATTTCGGCATCATGGATTCGCCTGCGCTCCAGGAATGTGCTGGTTTCCTCAAAGGTCTGTTGGGCCAGGGCGGGGGGGAATACGGTGTGCAAATTCCCCAGAAAATGGGCGACCTGGGCGGAATCCTCTGCGAGGCCCGCGGTAAGGGATGCAATGGTCTTATCCAGCCATTGGAGATATGTGGAATCCAAAAAAGTGGAGGGCGGTTCATCGTTTAGATAGCGAGGCAAAAGAACTAGGCGTGGCAAGGAATCTGCCGTAACCATGTGGATTCGGAAGGTGCCCATGGGAGTGTAGGGGTTGAATTCCATGGGCAGATGCGAAGGGGTGCGGATCAATCCTATGCGCGTGGAATCGTTTATGGTGTAGAGGTACAGGGGGACCGGGAATGATTTAGGGGTGGTCCGGGGGTCCATCAGAAGGATGCTTGCGGGATCCTGGGACCTGAGATACACGATTCCTGGACGAGGGACTTTGACGAGTGGGACAAGGCCGGTGTCGGATTGGAAAAATATCGCATCGGCATCGGAGAGGATTAAGGAGTCGTTGAACACGATCTCATCGGCGCCAAACAGCAGGAGGCTCGCGCGGATGGTCGATTTGGGCAACGACGGAGGCCACAGGAAGGTTCGTTTGGATTCATAAAGGGGCGCAGTCATGGTGACCTTGTAATACCGAAGGCCACCCTGGGATTGCACCCGGTAGAGGAATTCGGAGGAAGGGGCAACTTCTGGTGCCGATACTTCCCGGATGTCCTGTGCCTGGTGAAAATCCTGGAAGGACTGTGCCTGCAAGGTCACCGCTCCCCAAAGCAGGGAAAGACCTATCCGTGTCAATGTGGGAATATGGACGATGTTCTTCATGGGGTAGGTTTAATCTATAAATCATTTCCCGGCTTCCCCCAGTCATTTTGATACATTTGAACCATGCCGAAATTTGCTGAAAAAATTACTCTGCGGCCCATCCGTCAGGTGGTGGGCCAGGTCCACCTGCCTGGTTCCAAGAGCCTATCCAACCGGGCGTTGCTTTTGGCGGCGCTTGCCGAAGGGGAGACGACCCTCACCAATTTGTTGCAGAGCGACGACACGACCCACATGCGCAATGCGCTAGTGTCTCTCGGGGTTGACTTGTCTTTCCGCGCAGACGAAACGGAGTGCGTGGTTCGCGGGGTGGGTGGTCCGTTCAAATGTTTGTCAGCAAAGTTATTTCTGGGGAATGCCGGCACCGCCATGCGTCCCTTGGCTGCGGCTCTTTGTCTGGGACAGGGCGACTATGTCCTGGAGGGCGAGCCCCGCATGATGGAGCGCCCCATCCGGGATTTGGTCGATGCTCTGATTCCCCTTGGCGCTCAGGTGGATTACCTGGCCCAACCCGGGTTTCCGCCCATCCACATCCATGCCTGTGGGATTCGTGGTGGCTTCACCCAGGTGCGGGGTGATGTCTCTAGCCAGTTTTTGACGGCATTATTGATGGCCGGCCCCCTGTGTCAATCCCCTCTGACCATTGAGGTAGAAGGGGAATTGATCTCCAAGCCATACATTCGCATTACCCTGGAAGAAATGAGGCGATTCGGGGTCTGTGTTGACAACAATGACTTCCAAACCTTCAGGATTCCCCAGGGTAAATACCGTTCTCCCGGGCGTGCCTTGGTCGAAGGGGATGCTTCTTCTGCCAGCTATTTCCTGGCCGCCGCGGCCATTGCGGGGGGGCCTGTCCGGGTTTTGGGCGTGGGTCGCGCAAGCGTGCAAGGGGATGTCCGTTTCGCAGATGTTCTCGAGGCGATGGGGGCCCAAGTCCGTTGGGGAGAGGATTGGATCGAGGTGGAGCGTGGCGTCCTCCGGGGGGTTGATTTGGACTTGAACCACATTCCCGATGCCGCAATGACGGTGGCCATTTTGGCCTTGTTCGCCCAGGGCCCAACTCGGATTCGCAATGTGGCGAGCTGGCGCGTCAAGGAGACGGACCGGCTCGCAGCCATGGCCAAGGAGTTGCGCAAGGTGGGTGCAACGGTTGAGGAAGGTGCGGATTTTCTGCTCATTGACCCCCCTCAGGCTTTGCGCCATGCAGAAATTGAGACTTACAAAGACCACCGCATGGCCATGTGCTTTTCGCTTGTGGCCCTGGGGGGTTGCCCCGTGACTATTCTAGATCCGGGCTGCGTCTCCAAAACGTTTCCTGAATACTTTGAGGAATTTGCGAAGTTATGGAAATGAAAAATTTCTAAAGATTCCGTGCAAAGGGCTAAAATTTTAGTAGAATCAATTGATCATCCAAGAAGGACTCAAAAATGAACCGGATCCCAAAAATTGTCTTGGCGGCCTTATCCGTTTTTTCCTTGGCGCTCGCAAAGCCTCTTGAAGTCTGGATTATGCCCAATGGTGCAAACCCGCAGGGCATTCTCGAGGAACGCCTTGTGGATTTCAAAAAAGAAACGGGACTGGATGCCAAAGTGGTGGTTCTGGATTGGGGCGAGGCCTGGAGTCGCATTACTGCCGCACTAGAATCAGGCAAGGGTCCCGACGTTCTTCAATTGGGGACAACTTGGGTATCTTATTTTGCATCGCAGGGCCATCTGACTGCCCTCGATCCCTTCGCCAGCCAAATCGATCCAGACCGGTTTATGTCCACATCTTGGAAGACGACCCAGGTTGATGGCGATACTTCGTTCTATGCGATTCCTTGGTTTGTGGATATTCGCGTTCTCATGGGCAATCGGCATTGGGTTGAGGCGCAAGGAATCAAAACCTCAGACTTGGCAAAAGTGGATGGATTCCGCAAGGCGCTTGTGAAGCTACGCAAAGCAGGTCTTGTCCGTGATGATGCGACTCCTATTTATCCGTTTGCATTCCCCGGAAAAAGTGACTGGAACATTCCCCATAATTTTGCCCCCTGGATTTGGTCGCAGGGTGGAGATTTTATTGGCAAGGTTAATGGCCAGTGGCGTTCCCAGTTGCTGGAAAAGAACACGGTGATCGGGATCCGGCGCTACATTGGGTTTGTCCTCGACTCCCTCATGAACCAGAATGCCCTCAAAGAAAATTCTGCCCAGGTCACGGGGCGTTTCAATAATGGGGAGCAAATTTTTGCTGTCAATACCTCTGAGGTGATCATGCAGACCCGCGTTTCGGAAACGGAAGGCGGCACCTTGAATTCGAAAATTGGACAGGAAGGAATCCTGACCTTCCCTATTCCTGCTGGCCCCGGTGGCTCCGTGGCTTTTGTGGGTGGCTCTAATCTGGCACTGCCTCAGGCGAAGTCCAAGGATGCCAATGCACTCAAATTACTGCTGTTTCTGACTCGTGCCGACAATCTGGACAAATACACCAAGAAGATTGGTTTCTTGCCACCGGATAAAGGCGTGTTGCAGGTTTGGGCTCAGGACCCTCTCTACCGGGTTCTTGTGGAACAGGCAGAAAAGGGAAGGGCCTATCCCAATATTCCAGATTGGGGAACGGTTGAATCCATGCTCGTGGAAATGTTTAGCGCGGTTTGGACGCTCCTGGATGTGGGCGGCATTTATACCGATGAAGACCTGTATAAGATTTTGGTACAATACAACGACAAGGTCAATGAAGCACTGAAGGCCCCGGTGGTCAATCACATGCAGCTTCCGGAATTCACTGCGGCCATAAATGAAATTACGCCCTTGGCCTCCCTGGAACAGGATTCGGTTAAGGTCGAAGCGCCCACCGAGACGGACACTTCATCCATGGCGGGTCTAGATTGGAAGATCGTTGCGGGTTGTGGGTTGCTTTTGGTCCTGCTCGGCGCTGTAATCTTTATCCGTAAAAAGAGAGCTTCTTAATTGTGAGTCAGCAAATCCCATTTTACCGCAGCTTTCGCTTCCGCTTTGTCTTCTTAGTGGTGGGAGTGCAATTCCTATTTGTGCTGGTAGCTGGGATATATTTTATTCGTCAGCAGGCCGAAGCAGAAACGCAAAAGGCCTTTGCCTCGAATGCCGGTAGCTTAAAGGTGGTATCTTCGTTTGTTCGTAATGGCATGAATGCTTTTGGCGAAAACCTCAATTTGCTGGCGGTCACTTCGGCGATGGGGTCATTCGATCCAGAGGAGTCGGGAAAGCTACTGAAGACCTATAAAGTGTCGTCCCTGTTTATTTCAGGGGAAAGAGTCTCGCTTTACGACAATAACAATAAATTGGTTTCCGACAATATCATGGTTGGCGGAAAGAAGGACACCTCAGGGTTCAATAATTTTTGGGACGTTGAACCCCTGCATATCTATATGGGACCCACGCGCTGGGCGGGATTCTCCCCCACCCGGACTTTTGGTGTGACGGTGCAGAATCCGGCTCGGGCCAATGGTGTACTCGTTGCCGATTTTTCTTTTCGCAGGTTGTCTTCATTTTTGAATGACTACCGCATTGGTTCCAAAGGTTTTGTGGTTTTGGTCGATGGTGGCGGAGCTATTTTGTTCCATCGGGAGCCCAGGTGGACTAAGGAATCCGTTCCTGTCTCCCAGCTGGGATTCAGGGATTTTAACGCCAAGCAGTTTAAAGTAAAAGACCCCATGTTTGTAACCTTGTCTGATTCCGTCGAATACATGGTAAATTATTTGTGGGATCCAGGCACCCGGATTGGATATTTGGCCTTGCAACCTAGGCAAGAAATTGAAGCTATGGTTTCTTTGGTCCGCAATAGCATGATTGTCCTCTTTCTTTCGTTGCTGATCATTATGACCCTGTTGTCCGCCTGGATTTCGTCCCTTCTTTCCCGGCCCTTGTTGCTTCTTTCTGAAAAAATGCTTCTAGTCAAGAACGGCAATTGGGATGTTGAATCGGGAATTCATCGGACCGATGAAATCGGCATGCTCGCTGAAATTTTCGATACCATGAGAGAGTCTATCCGGAAATACATTCTGGAGCTTGGCGCGCATCGGGATCGCTTGGAAATTGAGGTTGCAAATCGCACGGATGAGTTGAACAAAGCAAACAAAGTGTTGCAGTTGATGTCCCGCACGGACGACCTTACCGGTATCCCCAATCGCCGTGACATCATGGAGAAAATCCGTTACGAAACCTACCGTGCTCAACGCAATAATCGTCCCATTGCATTTTTGTTGGGTGACATCGATAAGTTTAAGTCTTTTAATGATACCTATGGGCATGATTGCGGTGATGGTGTGTTGCGGACTGTTGCTCAGGCCATGCGCAGCATGCTCCGCAAGCACGATTACATTGCCCGTTGGGGTGGTGAAGAATTCTTAGTTGTGCTTCCTGAGACTGACCTGGATGGATCTCATATTGTTGCGGAGCGCATTCGGGCCAAAGTTGAATCGACCGAGTACCAGTATGGTGGCAAGACTTTGCGTGTGACGATAACCATTGGTGTGGCCATGTTTGACTATCGTCTGGGTGTGGAACGGAGTATTTCCCTTGCAGACCGAGCCCTATATCTGGGTAAGGATAACGGGCGAAATCGTGTAGAGTACTGGGATGCAGGGCAAACCCCTCAATCCGAGTATGACGCAGCCGCCCAAGAAGTGGCCATCAATGGTGGAAACGAGTTTGATTTGCCCACGGATGTCCTGGACAAGCTGGAATCCGAGCGACAGAGAATTGACCAGGCCGAAAACGGAGATTCGGAATCCCCGCGGAGTGATTCTGTTTCGTAGATTTGAATCTATGAAACTGTCCATCCTGGTTCTCCTCCTTGCGTCCTTTGTCGTCGCAAAACCCCATCGGTCTTCTTCAAGTCTGGCGTCCTCCAGTTCGTCCTCCTCCTTGTCGCTTGAAAGCCGAATCCAAAGGGCCGTGGATAGCTTGTTCCCCAAAGCCCGCATTGGACTCGCCATTCGTAGTTGTCGTTCGGACTCTTTGCTGAGGCAAATCGGCGCTGGGGATTGGTTCACCCCGGCATCTACCCTCAAGGTGGTGGTTACCGCCACGGCCCTCGATACCATGCCCCTGGATTGGATGCCGGTCACCAGGCTCTCCCTGGATGGGGTGATGAAGGGGCGAACCTTTATCGGACAGCTACGGGTTATTGGGGGTGGTGATCCCAATATTTCTTCGCGGTATTTTCCGGATGCCTTGACTCTTCCCCGGATGATGGCCGATTCACTGAAGCGTGCTGGAGTCGATACGGTTCGAGGGGGGATCGTTCCGGATCTGTCCTGGTTTCCGGGTCCTTCGAAACCCCAGGGCTGGCGATCCTATTTTTTTGATACCTGGTACGGAGCTTTGGTCTCTCCTCTTTCCTTTAATGATAATGTATATCTTCTAAAAATTTCTCCGGGTGAAAAAATCGGGGATTCAGCCCGCGTATCTGTTTTTCCTGATGTCGGGTTTGTGGATATTCAAAATAATTTGCAAACCGGGAAGGGCGCACGAACCCAGATTGTTCATTTGCTGGATTCTGCTACAAATAAACTAACGCTTTCTGGGGTCGTTGGGGTCAAGGGTAGTGGTGAGGCCATGGTGCTTCCGGTGAGAAATCCTGCGGGGTATTATATTGCGGCACTGCAACGCGCGCTGCTTCAACGCAACATTGCCTTTATTCCCGACGGGAAGGTGCAGCCCAGCAGTTCCCGTCAAGTATTTGAATTTCGTAGTGCACCATTATTGAGCATTCTGGATGAGGTCAATCAGCGGTCCCAGAATTTGCATGCTGAGACCTTGCTTCGTAATGTCGGCGCATTCCGCTTCCAGGATGGAACCACGGAAGGCGGGGTTCTTGCAGAAAAACTATTCTTGCGGAAAATGGGCCTTTCGGCTGAGGACTTTTATTTGGTGGATGGTTGTGGGCTCTCCCCGGACAATAAGGTCAAACCGGGTCAAGTCAGTCTTTTGCTTTCAAAAATGACCCATCATCCACAAGGAGTCCTGTTTGCTTCAAGCATGGCTCAGCCCGGAGTTACGGGATCGGGAGCGAAGCGCTTGTCCGGACTCGATGTGGCTCATCAAGTTCGCATCAAAACCGGTTTTATTGCGGGCGTCCAGGGATTAGTCGGCTATATGGGCACAAGCTCTGGCGATAGCCTTGCGGTCACGCTCTTTTTGAATGGATACAGGGGTTCCGACAGTAAGGCCCGGGATTTGATGGATACGCTTTGGACTTGGATTGCCCACAACTATAACGCAGAATATGAAACCCTCAAAGAGGCCCGCTCCCTTTGGTTTGAGGCTGATTCCCTTCATGGGTATCGGAGTCGTCTGGATTATTTTTCCAAAAGGCTTATGGGGAGGCCCTATCTGCTGGGGCCGACGGGAGAAGGAATCGGTGCCACCATAGATCCCAAGCCACGGATCAACCTTTCCCAATTTGATTGCGTAACCTATTTGGAGCATGTCATGGCTCTGGCCAAAGCTTCTTCCGCAGATAGCGTGTTTGATGTGTTGCAACGGATTCGGTACCAAAAGGGGCATATTGACTTTGCCTTCCGCAAGCATTATTTCGTTGAAGATTGGATTGGAAAAAGTCCTGAGTCCGTTGAGCTGATGCGGGTCCCCGGTGACTCCCTGATCGTGCGACAGATGGACAAGAAGGCGTTTTTTGCAGCCAAGAATTTGATGTGGCCCGGTGAGAATCCCCAAACGACCATTCCATTTCTTCCCCTGGACCGGGCAATCGAGTGGTCTAAAAAATGGAGTGGTCCTGATACCCTGATCGGAGTTGGCTTTATGAGCAATCTGCCGAGCATTTGTGTGTTCCATACGGGGTTTTTAATCGCCAAATCTGGTGAGCCTTTGCGGTTTCGGCATGCATCCCAGCTTCGGGGCGAGGTGACGGAGCAATTCTTGGGGGAATACTTGGAGTCCAAGCGTGGCAAGACTCCGGGGATCGTTCTTTATGGATTTAAGTAGGGCTCTCTGACTATTCCAAGTTGGAATGGTTTGTTCTGTTTTCTTTAGCCTCTATCGGATTTTTAGATATAAGTTGTAATGGTTCTCCTCTCTGGTTCCCTCCTTTATGGGGATTGGGCCTGGGCTTTCCGAAGCCCAGGCTTTTTTTTCGGCTGATTTGAACCGGGTCGCCAAAAAACAATTACCGCAACAACACTTCAATGGCTTCGCTGTCGCTTGCCAAAATGTCCAGGCCGCCAATCTCCAGGATATTTTGGAGATGCTGGTTGGATAAACTGATGTTCCCTGTTTGATTGCGGAACGATCTTTCGTTCCATAACCGGAACGCCATTCGAATGGATGCGAAAAGGATGCTAGGTGGACTATTCTTGACCACGTACCCATAAGGAGAGATTTGCTCGGCTTTCTCTACATACTCCTTTTCATCGTGGTTCGAGAGAAAAATGATGGGGATATTTTTGACTTCAAGGATCTGCTTCGCGACGGCCATTCCATCAATTTCGTCGCCAAGGTCAATATCCATAAGGATCAGGGCGATGTCGGAAAAGTTGAAGATTGCAGCGATTGCATTCTGGGCATTAAAGGCTTGCTCAATTTGATAACCCTCCCGTTCCAGGATGCGCTTAGTAAGGTGTGCCGTAATCCGGTCGTCCTCTACAAGCAAAATTCGATTTTGATTCATTCAATCCTCGCAAGAAATAGTCAAATCGAGCGTCTATTATTCTAACATATTATACCCCGTACCCATTGATTTGGAGGCCTTTTTGCTCGAGTAAAATTGAAATTTGGTGGCTTGACTTGTCACCACAATTTTGCGTAGGCATCTGCAGGTGCAAATATGTTGGGTATAATACGAACAGAAAAATGGCTGTATTCATGGAAACGCAATCTCAAAATGTGTTCAAATACACATGAAGATAGGATGCAAAATGAATAACGAATGTTTGAACATTCTTTCCTATACTGATTATCGAGTATACTTACGCATGGCGATAAAGGACAAGGGAAGCCGTCTTTCTACGCGAGGTCTTGCGATTCGACTGGGAATCCATAATAGCACTTTGGTAAAAGTGCTTGGGGGTCAACGCCATCTGAGTGAGTCTGCGATAAGCCTTTTCGCTGATTATCTAAAAATGGAAGGACGGGATCGGGAATATTTTATCGAAATGGTGGCTTTCGGTAAGGCAAAATCCGATTCGCTGAGGCAAATATTTTTAGACCGGATGATTTCGCTGGGGTATGATAGTCGCGTTAGCCTTTTGCCCTATCAATACCGGTTTTACCAACGATGGTATTATTCTGCGCTAAGGTCGTGTCTTGAATATTTTCCTTTCGATGGGCAGGACTATAAATCCCTTGGAGCCCATTTGGCACCGGCCATCACAGCTCGGGAGGCACAGGAGGGCGTCCATTTATTGGAAAGCCTGCAGTTGATTCGGTGGGATGAAAGTGTTAAACGCTATCAGCTGACCAATGAGCACATCAGCACTGGGAGGCACGCGCAAAGTCCGGAAGTCCTTGCCTTTCATAAAGACTCGATAAAGTTGGGCATTCGATCCGTGGATGAAGTGGATCCAACCTTGCGTGACATCAGCGCAATCTGCATGGCCATTCGACCCCAGGCAATCCCGGCATTAAAGGCGATTATTCGCGATTTCCAACGACAGGTTGTCGGAGTTGCGGAACAAGTAAGTAATCCAGAGTGTGTTTATCAATTGAACGTACAATTGATTCCATTAACGGAGATGAAACGTGATTGACCGATTCTTCTTTGGTCTTATGATTGCTTTTTCAAGCCTGCTATTTTCCTGTTCTCATCCGGATGCGGTTGCAGGGAATACCAGTTCAACGACCAACGAGGTTTCCATGCAAATTGTAGGTCTTGACGGACTTCCTGCAGCAGGAGCCAGGGTGCTTGCCCACAGGAATCATGGGTATTTGGCCAGGAGCGCGTCGTTGAATGATTCGGTGATTCGCGGATTGGCAGACAATTCGGGAACGGTAACGCTAATGCTTGAGCCCCAAACCTATGACTTCTACGCTCAAAAAGATTCAATGGCAATGTTATGGAGTCAAAGGGTTGCGGAGCATCAGGCAATCATTCAGCAATTATCCCCAGCGCAGGCTGTTGAATCTGCCTTCCTGATGTTGTCCGGTGATTCAAATTCAAATGAATTCTTTTTGAATGGATGGACCTTGGCTTCCTTGTCCACGGGATCGGCTGTTTGGCTACCCTCGGGAGGATATGCACTAAGTCATACGCAGGATGGAAGCCTGTTGACTGCAAATTGGAATTTGATTTGGGGATCCAATTCAGTCCCGCCGGAATGGAATACCAACTATTTGCTGCTTGACGACTTTGCTGATTCCACTCGTCCCTCGTCTTTTCCATGGCTTGGGTTCGGAAGCTGGTATGTCACAAAATCGGGTGAAACCCAGTTTACGGGTGGCTATGCAAAAGGTTTTCGTATAGAAAATAGCGCAATCACAATGGATTACGCGCTCAATGGGAATGGGGCCTACGCGATTCTGGGCTTCTCATTTCTGCAAGGCTTGGATCGCTTCTCCGCTGACTTTTCTGGACTCGACAGTTTATGTGTCACATCTTCCGATACCGGGAATTTGTTGCTGAAGCTGGAGAATATTGACGCGAAAACTGGAGCAAAGGCTACGATAGATCTAACGGGGATCGGAAGGCAATGTTTTTATAGGTCGTCTTTCGATTCGCTCCAAAATCTTGCAACCGTCAATAACATTAGCTTTGTTCGTCAAGCAGGCTCCTCGCTTAGTTTTGAATCCGTTGAAATTTGGGGGTTGGCGGGTGATGCCTGGCAATGAACCGTATGTTTGAAAAAGAAGAAATGGGGAATCGTTTGTAAATTTGGGGCATGCTGAAAGTTGCTTTGACTACTGCGGGAATGCTGGTTCTTTCGAATCTGTTTATGACTTATGCCTGGTATGGGCATCTGAAGTATTTGGGGAACCGGCCTTGGTTTGTGGCGGCACTGCTTTCCTGGGGTATCGCCCTTTTTGAATACTTGCTTCAAGTGCCTGCAAATCGCATTGGTTACACACAACTGTCTTTGGCTCAGTTGAAGATTATGCAAGAGGTAATCTCTCTTTCGGTCTTTGCGCCCTTCGCAATTTTTGTGATGGGTCAACCGTTCAAGATGGATTACCTTTATGCAGGGGTTTGTCTGCTAGGGGCTGTTTACTTCATTTTCCGGTAAATAAAATCGACCGCATCCCCGCGCCCGGAATCTGCACGAAGTACCGTCCTAGGCTAATCCCGGTCAGAGGAATCTCCTGGTGCATGGACCCTTCGGAAATTTTGACTGTGCGAATCATTTCTCCCTGAAGATTCAGCAGGTGGACTTCGCGGTGGGCCCAGGAGCCTTCTAGATCAATATGCAAGGTGTGTCCTGCGACCCGGGTTGAAAACAGGGTTTGCCGTTTGGGTGTGGTGACAATTCCCGAAGAGCCCTGAAGCGAAAAAACCACGGCTGTGACAGAAAGCTTGGGAAGGTTCATGCTAACGGACTTGTTGGTGATGGCCACCGCACCTGCGACGAGTGCGTTCTGGGTCTTGCTTTTGAAGGTTTCTCCGCTCAGATTGGATAATTGGAATGTGGCAGCGTGGGTCGCAGAGGTTGTGTAGTTGGCCAAATTTACCGTGGCGCTTTGTGTGCTAGTCTGGTGGCGATTGACGAGGATCACGGTGAGGGAATCCCCCGCTACATTGATGCTGGAATAGGCCGACACGATGCTGTCGCTGCTTGACGTGGACTGGATGCGCGTGGGCTTGGCATAAGTGGTGTACAGGTGCATGACCTCGTACCAGCCATCATACCAATCCCAGGGCGTATAAATTTCAAATCCATTATCTGCCCAGGTTCCCAGGGTGGATGCGTAGGCCACAGCCTGGACGCTGGCATTTCCGTTGGCCTTTGTGCTACCGTACTCCGACATGGCTAGACGGCCGCGCCCGGTGCCGAGGTATTCCTCCATCCAACGATTGATGCGCAAAAATACATAGTTGGCTACGGGAATGCCCCATTTGCCGTCGATGGTGTGGATTCCGTTGGAGCTTGGCCACAGGTAGGTGGTATCAAAATACACCCGATGTAAGTCTAGGTAATTCTGAAGTTTAGATGCATCTTCATAGCCAGGGTAAAAATGGATATCATATACATCGATCAGCTTAACTCCAGAGGCTTTTTCTTCCAGTCCTAGGCGGTAGATGAAGTATTCTGTGGCGCTGACTTTGGTGGTGCCAATCTTCCAGGAATGTCCGTTAAAGGTCCACCATTGCCATTCATTGGCGGTCACGGGGCCCACCAGCTGTATACCGGGCCACTTGGCGCGTGCGGCTTTGGCCACGGCCACGTATTTGGCGAAGTAGGTTTCGAAGGCTTGAGCCGTGGTGTCCTTGATAATGTCGTTATGTGTTCCCGCCCAAATTTCGGGCTC
Source organism: uncultured Fibrobacterota bacterium (assembly GCA_903876665.1). GTDB lineage: Bacteria > Fibrobacterota > Fibrobacteria > Fibrobacterales > Fibrobacteraceae > CAIRAY01. Next base: position 33,150 of record CAIRAY010000189.1, read on the forward strand.
GTTGTCCATATTCCAATAGCGGAAAAGATTGGAATCGAGACCCACTCCGCCCGCTTTGAACCAGCTGTCCAGAATGCCTACGGACGAATCCGCAGGCCAATCTTTCAAATACAGGTTGGGGTTGCCTTCGGTTCCCATTGTATAGGTGGTCCCGTAGGTGAAGGTTCCGCCACCGGCGAGGTCCCAGGCGGTTGAAGGGTAGTTTTTGGGATGAGCCTGCCCCCACGCCCAATCGCCCCAGTTGTTGGTGTCGGTGGCTGCGGCCTGGCCAATGAGCTGCAAGCTAAAGAGGCCTTGTACGCCAGGCAATCTGGTTTGCACCTCCTGGGCGCTATAGTCCCAGTCATGGGCGTACACATTGTTGTACCAGTCTGGGTGCGAGGTGAGTTTCGCGCGCCAATTGTACTTGGTCTGGTTGTTGCCACCACCGAGCCGCAACATTTTCACCCCGACGTCCTTGTAGAGCGTAATCATCGAATCGGCGGAGGGTTCGGCCGGTTTATCGGAAATCCCGTGATTCTTTCCGTAGATGGCTGGGCTGATCGCTTTGTGTCCGGCGTTTGCGTCCACTTGGAGAGTAACGGCACCGGAAAGGCTGGTTGCAAGTATTCCTAAAGCCAATATACCCAGTGAACAATTCATGGTTTCTCCATTTTGGGGGCGATTTCCCCTGCGCCAGGTGCCCAATACCCATGGATCAAATCTACGCTAAGATCCAGCGTTGGGATGATTTGTTAGGGAAAGAAAAAAAAGGATCTATTTCAGGCGCGTATAGAGATTGTCAAAGAAATACTTGGCGAGGGTGGGGTTTTCAAGGAACTGAGCGAGCTGTGGGTTGTTTTGGACCACGCTGAGCTGGCTTAAAAGAGCGGATTGGCTGGAATCGGTCCCGGAATTCTTTACCACCGGATTGGCCTTCAGCTTCTCGGATTCTGCCAACAGGTCAAAGACCTTGCCGCTCACCTTCCGTTTGCCTTGGGGTGAAATGGGTTCCCGGGCGGGAATGGGAGTGGGTAATTTGCCGGTAATCTTCATAATGTAACCTATTCCATTTATCGGATTAATTCTTGCTGAAATCAAGTAAAATGTTTGATAGAATCCCAAGGTGGAAAATATTTGCAGAATTCTGCTGGTTGAAGACGAGCAGGCCCATCAAGATTTAATCTTGCGGTCTTTCCGGCGTTCTGAAAGACCCTTCTTAGTGGGAATGGCAGGCTCTCTTGAAGAAGCCTACGCAGAACTGGAACATTCTTCCATTTCCCTGGTGGTGACTGACAATAATCTTCCCGATGGCAGTGGTGTGGATTTGATCGCTGCGTTAAAGGGGCGATGCCCCGTGGTGGTGATGACGAGCCATGGATCGGAGGCGGCTGCGGTGGATGTGATGAAGGCCGGGGCAATTGACTATATAATCAAATCTCCGGAGGCCTTTGCGGACATGCCCCATATTGCAGATAGGGCATTGCGTTCCTGGCAAACCATTCAGGAAAAACTAAGCGCAGAGTCCAAACTTCGGGCCGCCAATAAGGAACTGGAAGCGTTGATGCAAGAGCGCACCAGCCAGTTGGAGTCCAGCCAAACCAATTATTGGGAAGTCGTTTCCTCGGTGAATGTGATCATCATGCGCTGGAGCGAGTTGGGAGTATTTCATTTTGTGAATCCATTTGGACTTTCGTTCTTTGGCGTAAAGGCTGAGGACATGGTCGGAAAAGCGGTTCACGCCATTCAATTCCCTAAGTGGGAAGCTGCTTCGGCGGATTTGGGCCTGTTTTTGCAGTCCATCCTGGCCAAGAACGGTTTGGGTTCATCCTCGGTGGAACCGGTCAGGCGGGGTGATGGCTCGGTTGCCTGGGTTTCGTGGACCAATCATGTGCTCCCCCTAGGAAGAACGGGGGTTCGGGAAATATTGAGTATCGGACTCGACAATACAGATCAACATCGCCTGCAAGAGGAGTTGTCCCGCGCCAAAGAAATTGCGGAGCACGCAAACCTAGCCAAAAGCAGTTTTTTGGCTAATATGAGTCATGAAATCCGGACCCCTATGAACGCGATTCTGGGGATGACCCACCTGGCCATGGAGTCCACTGTAGATGCCAAATTGCAGGGGTATCTTTCCAAGGCCGAAGATTCGGCAAAATATCTCCTGCGTATCCTCAACGACATTCTGGACTTTTCCAAAATCGAGGCAGGAAAGCTGGATCTGGAGCAGACTTCCTTCAACATGAGGGAGGTGGTGGACCGAATCGGAAACATGATGGGCCTGCGAGCCCAAGAAAAGGGTCTTGAACTGGTTTTTGATCTGTCCCCTAATGTGCCTAGTCAGTTGCTCGGTGATCCTCTCCGCCTGGGACAGATATTGATTAATCTTGTCAGTAACGCGGTTAAGTTTACCGAGTCCGGAGAGGTTCGCTTAAATATCAGCAGAATGGAAGGGGCCGAGTCTGAAGCTGATGTGGCTCATCTTCAATTTGAGGTTTTCGATACTGGCGTGGGCATGAATGCTCACCAGATTTCTTTGCTGTTCCAGCCTTTTCAGCAAGGGGATTCTTCCACGACCCGTCGTTTTGGGGGTACTGGTTTGGGCTTGAGCATTTCGCGCCGGCTCGTCAACATGATGCAGGGGCGAATCGTGGCCATGAGTGAGCAGGGCAAAGGTAGCTGCTTTGCTTTTGACATTAAGCTAGCCATTGATCCTCGTTCCAAAGAATTTATGGCTGACCCCGATAGCGCATCATTTCAAAAGCAATCCATTCGCCTGGATGGAGCCCGCATATTGTTGGTGGAAGACAACGCGATTAGTAGCGAAGTTGTGCTCAATATTTTGCGCAATCTGGGAGCCATCGTGGAGCTTGCGGAAAATGGCCAACGGGCCATTGAAATGGTGAATGAAAATCCCTTTGATCTGGTGCTGATGGATTGCTTGATGCCGGTAATGGACGGATACGAGGCCACAAAACGTTTGCGCGCCGATCCAAAGTTCCATGAGCTCCCCATCATTGCCATGACGGCAAGCGCCCTGATGGAGGATCGTGCGCGTTGCATTCTTGCGGGGATGAATGAGCATATATCCAAGCCGATCAATGTGAATGAAATGCTAGAAAAAATTTCTTGCTGGCTCTCGGAACAGAGTCCTAGCGGGGCGATGAGTTCACCTGCAGAAGTCCGGAGCAATATTGTTCTGGGCGAGAATGAAAATATTTTGCTTGATGCAGGTGTTTCGGTAAAAATGGCAATTGAAAGGCTTGCCGGGGAATGGGAGATTTATCGCAACATGTTGGCAGGATTTTGTCGCGGACAATCAGGCGCGATGGACTTGGTTCAACAGGCTCTGACCAATGGAGACAAGCTCGCTGCGGTGCGGCATGCCCACACCCTGAAAGGCCTTGCGGGATTTATTGGTTCCAATGAAGTCGCGGAACTTGCGCGCAAGTTGGAGAGTATTCTGGTGGACGACGTGGAGACGCCAGATGCGTACATTGCTGAACTGCGGAATGATTTGCATCGCCTGATTGGCGCCATCTCCCGGTATTTGGAGCGTTTTCCTCAGGAACATCTGGGTATAGATTCCCTGGCTACGGTAGATATTGATAAATTGCATCGGCTACTCCTAGCTTGCGATGGTGAAGCGGTGGAACTTGCCCGTGAATTTGCACGGCAACATGAGAAGGAGGCAGGTGGTGAATTGACGCGCAGGGTGGCCCAACGGGCATCGCGCTATGATTTTGCCCAAGCCTCGCTGTTACTGGATGAATGGATTTCTCTGCGGAGAGGTAAATAATGCCCACGATTCTTGCTGTAGACGACACCCCCGAAAACTTGGATGTGGTGCGGGCTATTTTTGGCGGAGAGTATCGCGTCAAGGTGGTGACCGAAGGAAGGTTGGCCTTGCAAATCGCCACTTCGGAAGATCCACCCGACATTATTCTTTTGGATGTAATGATGCCGGGCATGGATGGATTTGAGGTTTGCCGTCGCCTAAAGAGTGACCCGCGAACCGTACATATCCCTGTCATCTTTGTTACCGCCATGGGAGCGGAGTCGGACGAACAGCGCGGACTGGAGCTGGGAGCGGTGGATTATTTGCAGAAGCCGGTAAACCCTGCGCTGGCAAGGATTCGCATTCGCAATCATTTGGCTCTTTATGACCGTCGCCGGGAGCTGGAGCTCGCGGTGCAGAGCCGTACTTCTGAATTGGAGCGTACCCGTCTTTTAATTATTCTCCGCCTGGGGCGGGCGGCGGAAATCAAGGATAATGAAACGGGCGCCCACATCATCCGCATGAGCCATTATACCCGGTTGATCGCCTTGTCTGCGGGCTTGGATGAAGGAATGGCGGATCTATTGTTCAAGTCATCTCCTTTGCATGATATTGGCAAAATCGGAATTGCAGACAACATTCTTTTAAAGCCCGGAAAACTTACCGATGAGGAATGGGTCGTGATGAGAACGCACCCGGCCCTAGGAGCGGATATCATAGGAAAGCATTCCGATCCGCTGTTGTTTTTTGCTCATCAAATCGCCCTTACCCATCATGAGAAATGGAATGGAAGTGGCTACCCATCCCGCATGCAGGGCGAAGATATTCCCATTGGAGGCCGGATTGTGGCCATTGCGGATGTCTTTGATGCCTTGACCTCGGACAGGCCCTACAAAAAGGCGTGGAGCGTGGAAGATGCCGTGCGGGAAATTGAAGCCCAGAGTGGTTCGCATTTTGATCCTGCACTGGTTCTCGCATTCAAGAATGCAATTCCCGAAATGCTGGTGTACAAGGAACGTTATGCGGAAGGAGCGATCGTCGACCCTTGGGCCTAGTTTTGAAGGTATATTCGAAGTATGCAACCCATTCGTCTAAGCCTGATCACCATCAACAATCTGCGCTCCATCATTCGGGAGTCATTTCCCTTGAGCGATTTTACCGCCTTGATTGGTTACAACAACGCAGGCAAGACCAATATTCTCATGGGTTGCCGGTGGTTGCTTTCTCGTTATTCCTTGCCCATCGGATATTTCAATGATCCATCCCTTCCTGTCGAAGTGGAAGGCGTGATCGAGGGTCTTGTCCCCGAGCTGATTGACAAGCTTGATCCTGTCATGGCGACCGGCCTGAGGCCATGGATAAAAAATGGCCGCATCGTGGTGATGCGCAGACAGCGCATTCCGGGAGAGCCTCCGGACCACATGGAGTTTTGTGTTTTGCGTCCAGGCCCAGAGCGGGGTGAGCGTGAATGGGTGGTTCGCCCACCTGGCCTCGAAGAAATTGTGCATCAATTATTTCCGACTCCGATCCAAATTTCGGACAACCTGATTGGAGAAGAGCACGAAGGCCATAGTCCCATTCGCCACATTGTGGGAAAATTGATTGCCGAAATTTTGAAACCCCTGGAAAAGCGTTACGCAGAAAAAATTGACGCCACTTTGGAGAGCCTTAAAAACCTTTTGGATATGGACGGGGAATACCGTGCCGAGGAATTGATTTCTTTTGACCGCAATCTAAACCAGAAGCTCGAACCTCTATTTCCCAGTGTGCGCATCAAGCTACAAATACCCTCTCCCAACTTGCACGACATTTTTCGTCAGGGTTCTCTCAAGGTGGTGGAGGAGGTCGATGGCTTTGTGCGTGAGGTGGAATCCTTGGGCATGGGTGCCCAGCGTGCCATTCAAATGGCGCTTATCCGGCATCTTTCAGAGGCGCGCAAGCACCACACCAGCCCGCTTTCTCGCACCTTACTTTTGATCGATTCTCCCGAATTGTTTTTGCACCCCCAGGCGGTGGAATTGGTGCGCTCCGCCCTCAAGAACCTTTCGCGCGAAGGGTTCCAGGTGATCTTTGCAACCCATAGCGCCCAGATGGTGACGAGTGAAGATGTGAGCTCTTCGCTCCTGATCCGCAAGAACAAGTTGCGCGGAACATACATGCGCAAACGCATGGAAGACGCCGTGCGCATGGTGGTGCAGGACGCTCCCTCCCAATTGCAAATGCTCTTTTCCCTCTCCAATTCCAACGAGCTTTTGTTTGCCGACTATGTATTGCTCACCGAAGGGAAAACCGAGCTGCGGATTTTGCCCCACCTCTTTGAGATGATCAGCGGAGAATCCTTTGCCCTGATCAAATGCGCCCTGGTGCGCCAAGGTGGCGTGTCCAATACGCGCAAATCCATGCAGGTGCTTTCGGCCATGGACTTGCCTGTGCGGGCCATTGTGGACCTGGATTACGCCTTCACCGGTGCCGCCTTCGATGGCTTTTTGGATCGGGAAGATGGCGACATCGATTACTGCAAAAACTTGTTCCGCAGCCTTGCGGTCCAGGAGCGCCTGCGCCTGGTCAATGGGCTCCCGGTGACGCGGCATTCCAGCGTTTCGGCCTCCGACGCCTACGCCATGCTCGCCACCATGCCCGAGGCCCAACGTAGCCTGCAGAACATTCATCAGAAATTATTGAGAAAAAAAATCTGGGTCTGGACCGGTGGTGCGATCGAACAGCATTTAGGGCTCGAAGGCAAGAACGAACACGTTTGGTCGGCCTTCATCGAGCGCCTGCGTCGCACCCACAAGCCCGAGCGGGAGATTCCCGATTGGCAAGGGATCACCGCCCTGGTGCGCTGGATCCAGGAAGGCACACCCCGGGAGTGATGGGATATGAAAGCCGGTCTCAGCTGCATCCTCCTCCTGGCTGGTCTTGCCCAAGCCTTGGAATTCTCCCTCCTTGAAGACAACTCCAATTATACGCTTCTTTCCGAGAAGGTTCCTGAGGCCCAAAGTTGCAACATGCAATATCTGACTTGTTCCTTATGGCAACCCGCGCATGACAATCGATTCGTTTTGGAGTATTGCTACGGGGGTGTCATCGGACCAATGGATGTTACCCTTTATCCGCTGACGGCCCGACTCTCTGCCTTCACTCCGTTCCAAGTCGACTCCCTCTCCATCGATGCGCTCTTTAAGGAGGCTTTCCGCCTTCGGTTGCACACCACAACCGATGATCCCCAGGATTCGATTCGGTACCTCGGGATTCGTCAGGAAATGCTGGATTCCGCCCGGCTAAAAAGCGCAGAGAGTTGGCATTATTATTCGAATTATCCTGGACTCTCCAGGGGCACCGGAAATCCCAAATGCATCACCGAACTCTATGGGGACCAGATTGCCTCTCCAATCTTCACCACTCCCAGATTGAATTCCCAATCCATTCGATTGCGAAATGGATTCCTTGAAATCGGACTTCCAGGCGTGCAAGGAACGGTGGAGATGGTCTGGTGGAGGGAGAATGGGTCCCGGGTGGCCATACAACAGGTCTCTATGAAGGGGATGTCCAGTGTCAAAATTCCCGCGGGTGCAGTGGCTCTGAGTGTGAGACAGAACGGCAAGGTGCTGTGGCAGGGTTCCATTCCCAAGCAGAAATGAAAAAGCGCCCGGTTTGTGGCGCTTTTGATGATCCAATTTGGCTTGGTAGATTCCCGTCTCCCTAGGGTCGCGGGAATGACCATTTGGCCAAAATTACCTTCCGAAGATCTTGCCGATTCCCTTGGAAATGCGGCCCATGAGGTTGCCTTCGCCTGCCGCGGTATTGCCACCGGTATTGGCATTGTTGCCACCCCGTGAGGGGTTGCGGTTGGCGTATTCGGGCTGGGATTGACCCTGTCCGCTGCGCTGTGGACCACGGCTACGGTTGCGGTTTTGCTGTTGCGGAGCTTGGGATTTGTTGGCGGAGCCGAACCACTGGTCGCGAGGATCGTGGTTGTCGTGGCGCACATTGTTTCCCTGGGCATTGTTGCCTGGAACATTGTTGCTCTGGGTGCGGGGCCGTTCCTGGCGCGGGCCATTGCCACGGGCCTGAACCCGGGTGTCGGCGGGGTTATTGCTGTCACGCTGGGGTTGAGCTGCGCGTGGCGCGTTGCCCGAATTGCCTTGCTGGCCCTGGTTTGCGCTGCGCACGCGTGGCTGGTGGTCACGACCTGGATCGCGTCCACGGTCGGCGCGACCATGTCCGCCCCTTCTGCCATGGTCATTGCGACGCATTTCGCCG
>CAIRAY010000190.1 GCA_903876665.1 uncultured Fibrobacterota bacterium
CCTTACCGCAGTTGGGTTTCATTTCGTTCGCTGTGGTCAGCTAACGGGAGGACTTGCACCTCCAAGACTGCGCCCGTGCCGGGCGCACATTAAAAAGGGCCGGTCGCAAGACCGGTCCTTTTTAATGCATGGACAATCAACCTAACAATTCAAGCGCTTTCAAGGCATTGAACCCGGCATTTTGCAAAATAGGAATGGCACGTTCCATATCCGAAAACCGGAACACCATGACCGCATTTCCCCCACTGCGCATCGCGAATGCGTACATGTATTCAATGCCAATTCCATGAGGTTCGAGTACCGAAAGAATACTGACGAGCCCACCAGGACGATCAGGAACCTGCAAAGCAACCACCTCGGTGACCACAACCGCATACCCCGCAGCCTCAATCGCAGCAACGGCCTTGGCGGGCTCTGGGGTGATCAGCCGCAACAACCCGAACTCGCCACTGTCCGCCAAAGAAAGCGTGGTCAGATTGATCCCCGCCTCGGCAATGGTGCCGCACAATGCGCCCAAACGACCGGGCCGGTTTTCCAGGAAAATACTCAGTTGTTTAATCTTCATACACCCTCCTCGTTGCGTTTATCGAAAAGCCGCTTGGCCTTGCCTTCGCTACGCGGAATGGTTCCAGGCTGGACCAGCTCAATTTCGGCATGTAGTCCAGTTATCTGTTCAATGGAGCGGGCAAAACGTTTTTGTAGCGATTCAATATCCGCAATACGGTCACCCACCAATTCCCCCGAAACCTCAACCCGAACGCACATGCGGTCCAGGCCAGACTTGCGAGTCAGCACAATCTGGTAATGGGGCAGGTTCGCTTCGGTCTTGAGCAAGGCGATTTCGATCTGGCTGGGGAATACATTCACCCCCCGAATAATAAACATGTCGTCACTGCGACGACTAATGCGCTTGATGCGACGAATGCTGCGACCACAGCCACAGGGACGCGCATCGATGGATGTGATATCCCGGGTACGGTAACGCAAAATAGGCATGGCTTGTTTGCTGAGGGTGGTCAGGACCAACTCCCCCTCTTGCCCATCGGGCACGGGCTCCAGGGTTTCCGGGTCCAGAATTTCCACCAGAAAGTGGTCTTCAAAAATATGCAAACCATCGCGACAATGGCATTCCGCCCCAACTCCCGGGCCAATAATCTCGCTCAGGCCATAGATATCGTAGGCTTCGACCCCGGTGGTCTGTTGGATGTAATCCCGCATGGGATCCGTCCAGGGCTCGGCCCCAAATACGCCACGCTTCACTTTAAGGTCGCGCTTGAAATCAAGCCCCATTTTCTGGGCGACTTCAATCAAATGGATAAAATAGCTCGGGGTACTACAAATCGCAGTAACCTCGAAATCCTTCATCACCATAATTTGCCGTTCGGAGTTCCCCCCAGAAATGGGAATCACCGTGGCCCCAATGCCTTCAAGCCCACCGTGCAGTCCCAGACCGCCGGTGAACAGGCCGTAGCCATATATATTCTGCACCACGTCGCCACGATGGAATCCAGCGGAATAAAGGGTGCGCATAATCACCTGCTTCCACACCTCCATATCGGAGGCTGTGTACCCGACCACAATGGGTTTTCCAGTGGTACCCGAACTTGCGTGCAAACGAACCACTTCGCTTATGGGTACCGCAAACAATCCATAGGGGTAGGTATCACGTAGGTCGCTCTTGACCGTAAAAGGCAATAAGCGAATATCGTCCAAGGACCGAATATCCTGGGGCTTAAGACCGCGCTCATCCATGCGTTTGCGGAACAGGTCCACATTGGCGTAGGCATGGGCCGTGATGGCTTTGAGGCGCTGCAATTGCACTTGGCGCAGTTGACTCTGGGGCATAAAGTCCAGCGCACTTTCCGGGAAAAAAGTCCCTTCCAGGTCGTTCCATAAATTTCGGATCATGGTTCGCCCCTTCCCAGAGCAAAGGCTTTGTCATTTGCTGCCCAAAGTTTTTCAGGAAAGTTTGTACGTAACGCCGCCTGCCAGGCTTCGAGAGGAAATGCAAGCAGAGTACTCATCCGGCCAAGCATGGCCACGTTGAGCGCCTTGGCGGAAGGAAGCTTACTTTCATCAATGTCAGAGGGCTGCATCAGAATTCCGTCTGATTTTAGACAGCCTTGAGTTACTACAACCTGAGTGGCCTCCATGACCACCAGAAGATCGCACTCCCCTTCAGAGATCATGGGGCTATCGACACTCACACCCCAGCGCACATCGGAACTGAGACTGCCACCGCGCTGGCTCATGCCATGCACCTCGGCCTTTTTTACATCGTAGCCTAAGCGAAAGACCACGTCCGCAAAAATATCGGAAGCTTTGATCACGCCGGTGCCACCGAGGCCGGCAAAACGAATATTTCCTGAATGGATCGATAATTTCATTAGAGTACCTTGCCTTCGGTTTTTACACCACCGCTGATCCCATTGCTTTCCCAAACCTTGCGTTCTTTTTCGCCAGCTACAATATGGCTCACAGCCAAAATGCAAGGACTCTTGGCAATGATCAGGGTGAGTTCATTTTTTGCCAGCGACTTTTGCACTGCATCCTTGAAAACGTCGCGCTCCCGAATGGGATTGATGGTCAAAACATTGGGGAACCCCGCGGCGCGCCCCAGTGCTTCGTAACTGACCCGATTGGTAAAATCGCTATTTAATTTACGACCCGTGCCCGGGTGCTCTTGTTGGCCGGTCATGGCGGTGGTGCCATTGTCGAGAATCACCACCACATGGCCCGTGGGCGGTGGGTTGTAGGCCGCTTCCAGCAGACCGGTGATTCCAGAATGCAAAAAGGTGCTGTCTCCGATCACGGAAACCACTTTGCGCGCTTCGGCTTCGGGCAACACATGACGAAGGCCAAGACCCATGCCAATGCCGGCACCCATGTCGATCATCATGTCCATGGCCGAAAGAGGGGGCAAAGCAGCCAAGGTGTAGCAACCAATATCGCCAGAAATAATGCAATCAAGCTCTTTGAGCACCTCAAAACTGGAACGATGTGGACATCCAGCACAGAGCTCAGGAGGCTTGCCCCTTGGTGGAACAGGCTCGATAGAATCATCATTCCGAAGAATCCGCCGGACGCGATCCACACTCATTTCGCCAAAGCGGAAAATGGCATCATTTTTGGATTCGACCTGTAGGCCAGCAGCACGAAGAGCCGTGGCCAACCAGGGATCGTTTTCTTCGAGCACGACGCAACGTTTTACCCCTGCAACAAAAGCCTTGATCAGTGCCATGGGAAGAGGAAAAGTCATTCCCAGCCTAAGCGTGCTTGCTTCGGGGGCTGCCTCGCGGGCATGATGGTAACAAATTCCAGCGGTAATGATTCCGACATTTGCGCTTCGCATCTCGGTGCGATGAGGACCTTGGGTATTGTTCCAGGCTTCCATCTCGGCAAGTTTTGCGCGCAACCTGCGGTGTGCGGGCTTGGCGTGTCCGGGCACCATCACTCGTGCGGCGATATTGCGCTCGAACTGGATCGAAGGGTTGTAGACGTCTTTTGGCATTTGATCTGGCGAGCAAACGGGTTTGACAGCAGATTTGGAATGACAAACCCGCGTGGTAATCCGATAGAGAACAGGGATGCCCCAGCGCTCGGAGGTCTCGAAGGCAACCTTCAAAAGATCGTAGGCCTCCTGGGAATCACAGGGCTCGAACATGGGAGCAACAGCGGCCTCGGCATAACGCCGGGAATCCTGTTCATTCTGTGAAGAGGCCATGCCGGGATCATCCGCCACTACCAGCACATAACCGCCCTGCATTCCAGAATAGGTCATGGTAAACAAAACATCCGAAGCCACATTGAGGCCCACATGCTTCATGGTGACCATAACACGGGCTTTGGCGAAAGCTGCGCCAAGTGCAACCTCGGCCGCAACCTTTTCGTTGGGAGCCCATTGTGCTTTGCCCCCCAAGGCTTGAAAGCCGTCGAGGATTTCGGAAGAGGGTGTGCCGGGATAGCCCGTGGCAAGATGGACGCCACAGTGCTTGGCGGCAAGTGCAATGGCTTCATTGCCGCTGAGGAGCAAACGGCCTTGGGAATCTTGGGATGCGTGCATAATGATCCTAGGAAATTTTCTGTTCGAGATATGATTTCAGGTGAATGAGAAAACGGTCGTTCTGGGCCTGGGTGCCGATGCTGACACGGAGGTAGGCGGGCAACCCGCCCACCGGACGGACAATGGTGCCACGAGCTTGCAAATATTGAAAAGCCGCCTGGGCATTGCCGATATGGAACATCAAGAAATTGGCTTGGGACGGAACCACTTCGAGCCCTAAAGCCCGCAGGCCTTGACCCACCTGGGCTAAACCCGCCACATTGGCCTGACGCGTCGCCGTGACGAAGTCCACATCATCCAAAGCAGCAAGCGCAGCCGCCTGAGCGATGGAATTCAGGTTGAAAGGCTGACGGGCCCGTTGCAGCAGGCCGGCAATATCGGCACGGGTATAGGCATAGCCTGCGCGCAAACCAGCCAGACCATAAATTTTTGAGAAGGTCCGGGCGCAAAGCACGGCCAACCCCTCCTGAATCAAGGGACGCAGGTCCGGAGCTTTTTCTAAGAATTCGGCATAGGCCTCGTCGAGCACAAGCAAAACATTTTCGGGCAGGGAACGAGCAAACGCAATCAGCTCGGATTCCGAATTGTCGGGACCCGTGGGATTATTGGGGCTCGCCACGAACACAACCCGGGTGCGCGAAGTCACTGCGGCCCGCATGGCCACCAGGTCATTTTTGAAACCTGGCATGGCGACTTCAACAGGCTTGGCCCCCATCAAAAGTGTGACCAGCTTATAAATGGCAAAACCGTTTACGCCCATTACCGCTTCGGTGCCTGGCCCAAGAAACACCTTCGCCACCAATTCGAGCACTTCGTTGGAACCATTGCCAAATACTAGCTGCTCCCGGCCAATCTGCAGGCGTTCCGCCACTTTTCCCGTAAGGTCGTAGACACTTCCATCGGGATAAAGGTTCATTTCCTCCAACGCCACCCGGGCAGCAACCAAGGCCTTGGGCGAAGGACCCAGGGGGTTTTCGTTGGATGCCAGTTTGTCAATTTTGGAGGGGTCCAGACCGAACTCCCGCGCCACATGGGCAATAGGCTTGCCGGTGACATAGGTGGGTTGGGCGAAGATGTGGGACTGTGCGAAAAGAGATGCTTCCATAGTGGGCATAAAATAACCAAATCCAAGACAAATGACATCAAAAACTCCCGTTTATTTGGAAGGAATCCACCCCCTCGCCGGAAGGCCTAATTATTGGTGCGCTTTGAGTATTTTTCAAGTATCTTCAAACGGCACGGGCAAATCGTATTCGGCAAAATGATTCTCATGAAACTCACTTCTTTCGCCTATTTTTTTTCGGCATTGCTCATCCTAACCACTAGGCATCCAGAAGCTGCGGTCTTCGGCGAGCCTACAAACCTGGAGCCCAATATGTCCACCCGTTCCGACCTGGTATTTTACGGAGGATTCGAGGCAGAAGCTCCTGGTTCAGCCACTTGGAACAAAAACTGGGGCATTGGATTCAACAACCGCATAGCCAATGCGACTTTGGTCACGGGAGCCGAAGCCCTGGCTGGAAGCAAAGCCATTCGCATCGACTATCCTCAGGGTGGCGTGGGCCCAACTCAAACCGGAATGCAGTTTCCCATTTCCTTCGGGAAAATCGCGGGAATGCAAGCCACCTACGACTCGCTTTACCTGCGTTACTATGTGTACTTTGAGCCAGGCTTTGATTTTGTGCAAGGCGGAAAGTTGCCGGGCCTGATGGGCGGCGGAAATTCCTGGAGTCGCTCCGGAGGCGATCAACCGAGCGGTTCCAATGGCTGGACCATGCGATTCATGTGGCGAGCCAATGGAGCGGCAGTGGTCTACGCCTACCTCCCCGACAGCAAATACAAAGCGGGGATCTGGGGAACGGACATCGATCTCGGCACTAGCTTCCAGACTGGGAAATGGCACTGCGTCGAGCAATTTATCCAGGTAAATTCCATTGGGAACGAAGATGGCAAATTGCAGGTTTGGCTGGACAATGTTCAGGTCCTGAATTTGAATGATGTTCTCTACCGCACGGTGGACAACGACTCCGGAAAGGTTGGTGGCATTTACGTTTCCACCTTCCACGGGGGCAATACGGTGGACTGGGCCCCTTCGGTCACCAGCTTCGCACGGTTTGACGGCTTCGCAGCGGCGCTTCACCGCGTGGGCCCCCTGGACCAGAACCCCAATGCCTCAAGACCCAGAGCGCATTTTTCCCCCTCTAAGGGGTTGAACTTCATCAAAGCCGGAAACCTCCTGCAAATCCCAGGGCTCGACCCCTCCCAGGAAGCCCAAGTGCAAGTCGTTGACTTGGATGGATCAACAACCCATCTCCACAGAATCACCACGGGTTTTGACCTTTCCCCTTTGAAGCCAGGGGTCTACATGGTAATTCTAGAGCGGAGATTGAAATCTCTTATTCGGCTACCAGGCACATTGACCATAGATTAACCATGAATTTTGAAGCCTTCCACCATTTTCAGGAGAAGCAGAGACTGTTTCTGGAAGAGGAAGACGCCAAAGCACAACCTGTGATTCGCTCGGCAGAAATAAACGACATTCCTGATCTTCTTTTACTTCTGCCCTTTCTTTGGCCCAACCATGTCCTTGACCGGGAACGCTGCACAGTCATTCTCCGCCAAGACTTTGAACCTGCGAATCCGAAATATTGGATTCTCGCAGAAGTCCAAGGAGCCATTGTGGGAGCGGTTTCGATTCGAATTCGCCCCCATCTTTGGAGCCCAACTCCCCTCGCCCACCTCGAAGAATTGGTCATTGATCCAATCCGGCAACGACAGGGCATTGGACGAGTGCTCGTGCGCAAGGCGGAGCAATTCGCCCGTGAACAGGGTTGCGACAAGGTAGAACTGGAAAGTGGTCTCCTTCGGCACGGAGCCCACCAATTCTACAAAGCACTCGGCTACCAGGAAGTGGCCAAATACTTTTCGACAGATTTACGACAACTCATGTCACTTTTCGGGGACCGTGATCAGACCTAAGGAAATGGGGAATCCCTTTTCATCCAGATAGGCCTCAAGGAACATAGCATTGGAGAGTGCGAGAATCCTCAAATCCAACATACCTCCACCCTTGTGGATGGATTTCCCGCCGAATAACCCAAGAAACGGTTGAAAGACAAAGGCGTCCGAGGCAGGATCCAATTGCCACCGCGTGGTTCCATCTTCGGACTGGCTGTACTTGCACCACATTTTCGCCTCGTCACAAAGCAGAGAGGATTCTTCCGAATACTTCTGGTTCCACTCTCGGCTAAATGCGCAACTATGGACTTTGCGGTCTCCATTGAATTCTGGATTCAATCGATCGTTCATAGCTGCAATGTTCGTCGGCAGTCCCTTTACCTGATCCCAAACATCCAAAAGAATGGCATAGGCCTCAATGTCGGTAGGGCACTGTCCAGTGATATTCACTTGCCGATGGGCACTAAGAACCTTGGCCTGCAGGTCTGGGTCGAGGGCTGCGGGGATGTTGCTTTTTTTGATTTCATCCAGGATTTTTTTGGCAGGAACCTCAACTACCCGACCCCCTTTTTTTACCTTGTAGCCCAGTTCATTACGCACAAAGTCCAGGCATTGCTGCACATGGACGGGGACCGTATTGGATTCCCCAGAGGTGAAATCAACTCCCATGCGCACGGACCACAAATCAGACCCATGAGTTTCGGATTTATTGATTTCGCAGAACTGCTCCTCACGGACACCATCCAGGTAAATGACCTCGACCTTGAGGCGGGTCACCACATCTCCTAATTTATCCAGTCGATCCAGACTCCACAGCTTGGGAGTCCCCCGCACCAAGTCCTGAAAAGCCTTGTCCCCATCAAGAGCCGGCAACAGGGAATCATAAACCGCATTCTTTTTTTGGAGCATGGGGGAGTATGACGAGCGGATATCGGGGTTCGCAAAAAGCGAGCGCTCTTTGGCAAAAGCCGAAAGGGCGAGACATAGCAGGAATAAGGAAAAAATCCGGGACATGGGGGTAATATACAAAGGCGCCCGTGCCGGGCGCACCAAAAAAAACGGCACCGCTTGCGCGATGCCGTTTTAAATATGGAGCTTAGCGGATTCGAACCGCTGACCCCCACGCTGCCAGCGTGGTGCTCTACCAACTGAGCTAAAACCCCTTGGGTTAGGGCAAATATTGAAAATATTTTGAACTTGTCAAGTTACCTGGACAATTCAGCAACAATTTCTGCTTCGATCTCAGCAGGGGTCTGCCGGGAAAGGAAGCGCTTGCGGACCTCTCCCTTACGGGAAACAAGGAATTTGGTGAAATTCCACTTGATGGGCTTGCGATCCTCCTCCCCCAGCGCGCGTTCCTTTAAAAAAGGAAACAAGGGGTGGGCCTCCGGACCATTTACCTTGACTTTTGCGAACAAAGGAAAGGTTACTCCGAATTTCACTGTACAGAATTCCCGGATCTGGGAATCATCCCCCGGTTCCTGTCCACCGAACTGATTGCAAGGAAACCCTAGGATTTCGAGACCCTGGGGCTGGTATTTCCGGTACATGGCCTCAAGGGCCGCATATTGCTTCGTGTGGCCACACTTGCTGGCAACATTCAGAATCAGCAAGACCTTCCCCTTGAAAGCAGGGAGCGCCACGGACTTCCCGTCAATGCTTTGCGCTTCAAACTGATAGATATCATCTGCAGACATATGGACTCCTTTTTTATCTTTATATGATAGCCACTTGCCGCATCGGTAGCGACTCGTTCGTCAATCCATGATGGCACTCCATCGGACAAAACCGGCGGTAAATTTTATCCTTGGACCCAATGACCCAAAAAAAGCCGAACCTACGTCCCGAAATCGATTTTGACTCCCTCCTTTCCCAAGGAGCCAATACCTACGATTCCGCAGTAGGCCATTGGTGGCACTCGCGCAGCATGGACCTGCCCCACCGCCGCGCCTACAAGCATATCGCCGAATCGACTCTTGCCTTCTGCCAGGCAAAATCCCTGCAGCCCAAAATGATTTTAGACTATGCCTGTGGCAGCGGAGCTATTTTGGGAGACTTGCTGCAGGCCTTTCCTAAGGCGCATCTTATTGGTCTGGACGGCTCGCGTCAGTTATTGCAGGGCGTGGCAAAAAGCCACCCGGACCTCAGTGAACTTTTGGACCAGCACGATGCGTTCCATGCCTTTACCAAGCCGGTGAGCCTTGCCCTGACTAGCCTTCCCAACTTCCGCTTGCCCGAGCAGCTGTGCGATCTGGTGTTTTTGATTTTTCCAAACCTCGTGCCCGATCCCAAGCATCTTGGCGAATTCAACCGTCATGGCTACTGCAACAAAAAGGACAACGAGGTTGCCCGTATGCTCGCGCGATTCCGGGAAATGGATCCGGACGACGAAACGGTGACCATGGACCCTGAAGATTTCTTTGACGAGCTCATGACCGCACGGGTATTTTCCCGGAATCTGAGACACCTGCTCCGGCCTGGTGGAATGCTGGTCCGGGTGGAGTATTCCCAAGCCAACCGCACAGAACTCACCGACCTGACCCAATGGCGCAGCCTGTTTGGCGAAGGAGCCCTGGAGACTCCGATTAAGGGTGAAAAGTGCGAAAGTTTTTTTCGCGTTGTGGACTCAGAATACCGCAAATCCAAAGTAATCCAGGATGTTTTCCACCAAACCGGCGACCCAGACGACAAAATCGGTGGCTATATGCTCACCGCCTTCGAAGCCATTTAGCATATATTTACTCTAACTCTTTTGTTGGATAGGAATTTTGATATGAAACATTCTCTCGCAAATGTTTTGGTGGCCATGATTATTCTGGTTTCCCTGGCAAGTGCCCAATCCAAAAGCCTCCTCTTGCAACCCTTTGAGAACCACCAAGCCGTCACCGACCAAGAAGCCGCACGCATCAACGAAACTTTTGCGCTTCGCCTTCAGACCATCAAAACCTGGGCGATTGTGGATAGCGCAAAAACCCGCGAAGCCATTCCCCAAGGGCAACCTTGCGACCAGGATTGCCTGGTGAGCAGCGCTCAAAAGTTGAGTGCGGACCTGGTCATCATGGGATCGATCGAATCCACCTCCAAACCTGGCGTGGTCGATGTGAATGTTACCTTGATCGATCCAGCGACATGGCGCGAAGTGCAAAAAGAATCCATCACCATTGGCCCCGAAATTGAAAAGGGCCTCGGTCAAGTCTCGGGAATGGCCAAGCTTTTTGACGCCTCCAGCCAAACGGCAATTGTGCCGGAATCTAAACCAGACGAAGTCAGCAATGCCGCGGGTTGGGTGCTTGGTGGAGCTGCGCTCATGGTTCTTGGATTCGTGATCTATTCGATCCTTTAGTTTGGAAGCGTCCTAAATATCCCCAAACTGATCATTTCTTTCATTGATTTGATTCGCAACTTTGGATACAATCAAGGCGCGAACCTTTAATTAGGAGTTCCTTGATGACCCGTTTTTCAAAGTTGATTTCTTTTTTTCTCCTTTTGTTGGCCACAAGCCCCACCTGGTCGCTGGATACCTTCACGCTAATTAGCGGAAAGGAAAAGACAGGAGCCCTGCTGAAAATTGCCGGTGATTCGCTATGGCTCACGGCCACCAACGCCAAGGGAACCATGGACACGCTCATTTTGCCCAAGGAGCGCCTGTCCAAAATTAAGCTGGCTTCGGGCGATACCGTGAGCCTTGCGTTGACCCAATGGCCAGTACCCAGCGATGATGAATGGGGAACCAACAGCAAGCGAACCCAACCTAAACCCCAAGTTGCCATCATCAGCTTCGTGGGGGATAAAAGCTCTACCCCCGAACAGCTCGATGCAATCACCGAACGCTTTCAAACCGAAGTAAGTGCCACCAACCAATTTGTAATTCTAAACCGGAACCAAATTGATCTAATTCTTAAAGAACAGGGGTTCCAACAAAGCGGTACATGCAGCTCTTCGGAATGCCAAGTCAAGGTCGGGCAATTGCTGGGTGTCGACAAGTTGATCACTGGAAAAGTTGTGACCTTCGGGGGAATCTATTCCATCAATATTGGCTATATGAATGTCGAAACCGGAGTGATCGAGCATTCCATTTCCTTCGAAGTACAAGGCACGCTGGTCAATGTGCTGACCAGTGGTTGCAAGGAGGGTGCAGACCGGCTTGTGGCCAAGGTTTTTCCAGGCTTGGGGTACACGCCAACAACACTCGCGCCCGTAGCGAAACAGGCCGATCCGATTCGTGCGCTCCCTACCCCGCCCCAAAAGAAACCACACAGCTCCAAATCCAAATGGGTAGCCATAGCCTTCGATGCGCTCGCTGCAGGAGCCTTGGGCTTTGGTCTTTACCAAAATAACCAAGCCAGCTCCACCCTGAATACCTACAGGGGCTTGGGAGAAAGCCTGGCCTCTCAAGAGTACGATCGCGCATGGACCAAGGTCACCGACGCACGAACGCTCAGGAACATCGGGTATTTTGCTGCGGCCGGACTGCTGGCGACTGGCCTCACAATCCATTTTGCATTCTGAGGATTGAGAATATGAACATCGCAAAAACAGTCCTCTTCATTTTTGCTGGATTAACGACATCCGTAGTCTCTTTTGGCTGTAGCCAAGGTTCCCGTGACAATACCTTTGATCCAAACGGAATTGCTTACTCTGCATCATCCTCAAGCAACACAACCTCCTCCGGCCAGTCCTCGTCTTCTGAATTGGGTTCTTCTTCAAGTAGTTCCTCAGGCGAATCCATATCCGGATTTTGTGCCACCCCAAACAATTGCGGGTCTTTTGAGGATACCCGTGGCGATACCACATCCTACAAGTGGATCAAGATTGGCACCCAGACCTGGATGGCGCAAAATTTGAATTACGGGTCTCAAGTCCTTGATTCTTTAGGTGACGCCAGCCAATCGAATGACAGCAAAGCAGAAAAATTTTGCTATGACGATGAAAGCAGTAAATGCGATACGGAGGGTGGTTTATACCAGTGGGCCGAGGCCATGGCCCTGCCGAGTATTTGCGACACCACTCTTTGCGCAGATTCCATTAAAAGCCCGATCCACCAAGGAATTTGTCCCAAAAACTGGCACATCCCGAGTGCAGCAGAGTGGGACACTTTGGGAACATTCCTTAGCACGGCGGACTCCGCTGGAGCTATGCTGAAACTCAATGGAACAGGCTTCGAAAATTGGGATGCCAGCACCTACAACAAAGGCAATCCCTACGAATTTTCGGCGCAACCCACTGGCCTGCGCTTTGACGGTGGTGGTTTTTATAGTCGTGGAAGCCTCGCCATTTTTTGGGAAGCTGCCGAAATTGATGCCTTTAATGCGAACGACCGCAACCTCGATACCAACCATACCAACCTTTTCAAAATTCCCGATATCAAGTTGTCCGGATTTTCTGTCCGGTGCATCCAGGATTAGCATTGAACATTTTCCCTTGGAGTTTACATGCTTAGGAAAAACCTTCGCCTTGTTCTCGGCATTTTGATCTTAGCTGGTTCCGCATTGGCGGTGACTGGCGTTGTTCTGGACAATCTGGGTAAAGTGGTTTCCCGCGTCAAAGTAGAACTTGTTGCAGAAGGCAGTTCCGTAATTACCGGCTCTGATGGCAGTTTTACGTTGCTTCCCGCGAGCTCCATTATGGACAAGCAAAGTACCGAAGGGATCCAGGTGGCTCTGAAAAATGGTGTTTTGCAGTTCCATTTGCCGGTTAGCGTACAAGGTTCCCTGCGCACCACCGATATCCGGGGCAAGCAAGTCAACTCCTTGCCGAGCCAACGCCTTTCCGCGGGTGACCATCAATACAGCCCGCTGGGCAATGTATTGGCAAAACCCGGTATTTACCTTGTTCAATATCAGCTAGGCAATCAAAAAGGCGTCCTCAAGCTTGCCGCAACCAATACATTCAACACATACGGCAACAAACTCAACGCAGTCACCCCTGTTCTTCGCCTAACGCCCCAAAGCGCACCAGACTCGGTGCGGTTTTCCAAAAAAGGGTATACCTCCAAATCCATCGCCATCAATGATTATGACACCATTCTGGGGAATATTACCCTAGAAGGCGTGGCGACGATCTCTTCCTCGACTATGGCAGGGTCCTCGTCGAGCGTAGCAGGTTCTTCATCCGTTGATGCTTCGTCGTCAAGCGTTTCAGGGTCGTCTTCTTCCGTCGCGGGTTCTTCATCGAGCATAGCAGGGTTGTCGTCTTCGAGCATTGCTGGATCATCGTCGAGCGTTGATGCTTCGTCATCGAACGCAATGGGGTCGTCATCTTCGAGCGCTATACCCTCTTCCTCCTCAGTAATGGGGTTGACTGCGCAAACGATTACTTTCACAGCACCTGCCGACAAAATCTATGGTGCCACTCCGTTTACCTTGGAAGCAAATTCTAATTCTGGACTTACTGTAGCCTTTACATCCGCAAATACGAATGTATGTACTGTGAGCGGACCCGTCGTGACGATCCTTGGCGCGGGTTCTTGCCAAATCACAGCGAGCCAACCGGGTAATGGAACCAACGCGCCCGCAAACGATGTTGTGCGAATTTTGAGTGTCGCAAAGAAATCCATCACCGTGACCGCCGCCGAAGCCACATCCAGAGAATACGATGGAAGCATCACGATCCAAATCACCAATTATGCCTTTGATGGTGTTGTGAATTCGGATGATGTGCGCCTGACTACAGGAACCGTCCCGAACAAGAGTGTGGGAACAAACAAACCGGTGACTGTGATTGGTTCGTCATTGGGTGGAGCCATGGCTGGAAATTACACACTAACTACCTACACCGCACTCACGGTGAACATCACTGCAAAGCCCCTTACCATTACTGGTGCATCCGTAATGGATAAGACTTACGATGGTACGACCACAGCCACCATTACCGGTGCGACACTTTCCGGAAAAGTGGGTTCGGAGGCAGTCACTTTGTCTGTAGGAACAGCGACTTTTGCGAACAAGAATGTCGGTACAGGAAAGTCGGTAACGGTGACCGGATCCGCCTTGGCTGGAGCAGATGCCAGCAATTACACACTCACAGAGATTAGCGGGATCACGGCGACCATTGCACAGAAACCCCTCACCGTGACAGGGGCCATCGCCTCGGACAAGGTCTACGACGGCACAACCACAGCCACCATTACCGGTGGGACACTTTCTGATATCGTGAGTCTTGATGCAGTGACTCTGACTGTCGGCACAGCGACGTTTGCGGACAAGAATGTTGGTACAGGAAAGTCGGTAACGGTGACCGGCTCCGCCTTGGGTGGAGCAGATGCCGGAAATTACACACTCACTGAGATTAGCGGGCTCACGGCGAATATTACCCCAGCGACCTTGACATTCACGAGCGCCAATCCGGGAACAAAGCTTACAGCTAATGGAGCGGCTTTTAGCAATAATTACACCGTTAGTCCTCTCTCGGCTTCCGTCACCTTTGCGTCCACAACGCCCTCCGTCTGCCTACTCACCTCCGGCATTGTGACTTTGGTTTCCGCAGGCTTATGCACCATCCAAGCAGCAGTTTCCGATGCTGGAAACTACGCAACCAGCACGGCCACCCAATCATTTGATGTGGATCAGTTTACGGATGCACGGGACCAGAAGAAATACAAAATGACAAAAATATCCACCCAGATTTGGATGGCGGAGAACCTAAATTACGACACCCTCAATGGCACGGGGAGCTGGTGTTATGGAGTCACCTCCGGCAATTGCGATACTTATGGTCGTTTATATAATCTACCTACCGCCATCAATGTCTGCCCAGCTGGTTGGCACATGCCAACAGATAACGAGTGGTGGAATACATTAATACCCGCCGTTGGAGGAGTTGGCACGGCGGGCAAAAAGCTCAAAGCCTTCTCAGACCTTTGGTCCATAAACACAGGGACAAACGATTACGGATTTTCGGGCCTTCCCGGTGGTTTTTGGAATGGAAGCGCTTTCCAGGGAATCAATGAGGGCGGTTACTGGTGGTCGACAACGCAAACTCCTGCAAGCCTCGACAAATATATTACCCATGCCGCAGGTTATAACCACGACTTTATAGCAGGCAACGAAACTTCACCCTATTGGGGACAGTCCGTCCGTTGCGTCCAGGATCTGCCGACGGTCGTGACTGCGCCTGTATTTACCGTACCCGGCGGAAGTTATACGGCTCAACAAACGGTGAAAATCACCAGCGGCACGACAGGTGCGAACATCTTCTACACCACCGATGGAAGCACGCCCACGGCATCATCCACACCGTATAGCGCACCCATCAACACCGTAAGCATCGGGTCGCAAACCATCAAGGCAATTGCCATCAAAGCAGGACTGACGAATAGCGCGGTGATTGGCGCCACCTACGCCATAAGCCTGAAAGATATTCGCGATAGCAAATACTATAAGACCGTGACTATTGGCACACAGGTTTGGATGGCGGAGAATTTGAATGTTGGAACAAAATTGCTCAGCACAGGCGACCAGTCAAACGATGGAGTGACGCAGAAGTACTGCTACAATGATGACGAAGCCAAATGCACCGCCTATGGAGGTTTGTACCAATGGGCCGAGGCCCTGGAGCTAGCTAGCACGTACAATAGCAGTGCCGGCGCGGGCTTCATCAGCGCAGGAAACCACAAGGGCATTTGTCCTACGGGCTGGCATATTCCCAAAACTACAGAGTGGAATACCCTCGACACCTATCTTGGCTCAACTACGGCAGGAACCAAAATGAAACTAAACGTGGAGTGGTCCCCCACCAATACAGGCACCAATGCTTCCGGGTTTTCGGCACTGCCAGGGGGCTACCGCGTTGTCGGCAGTGGCTTTGGTGGTCTATCTGAAAGCGAATACTTTTGGGATGCCACGGAAGTCGATGGTTTGAATGCGAAAGTAGTCAATCTGTTCCAATCCAGCGCTACCCTAAATCCATCCAACATCCTAAAGACAGGGGGGTACTCCGTTCGTTGCCTCAAGGACCTTCCCTCTCAAACAATCAACTTCACCGCACCTACCAGTAAAACCTACGGAGATGCTGCACTTCCCCTAACTGCAACGGCTACTTCAACGCTTGCGGTGACCTATGCATCTACGACTACGAGCGTATGTACCGTAAGCGGAAGCATAGTGACCCTTGCGGGCGCAGGCACATGTTCCATCACCGCGAGCCAAGCGGGTAATGAGTACTTTAGTCCAGCAACCGATGTGATCCGAACCTTCACCGTTGCCACGAAAGCTGTCACCGTGACCGCAACCCCAAAGACCAAGGTATTTGGGAGCGCGGATCCTGCATTAACCTTTACCACGACCGGCTTAGTGGGTTCTGATGCGCTCACCGGTGGCCTCTCCCGCACAGGAGGTGAAGATGTGGGAGCGTACGCGATCACGAGCACACTCACCAACTCAAACTACGCGATCACCTTTATTAGTGCGGACCTGACGATCACCAAGGCGTCCTTTGTGTTCACAAGCGCCAACCCCGGCACAAAATTAACTGCAGATGGATTTTCTTTCAGCAACACATTCACCGTTGGATCTGGTGTCACTGCTTCTTACGCCTCCATCACACCCTTGGTTTGCACGTATGCAATCTTTACAGTGACTTTGGTTCGCGCAGGGGTATGCACAATCCAAGCTACCGCATCTCCTCCTGGGAATTACAACACCGCAACTCAATCGTTTGATGTAGACATGTTTACGGATGCACGTGACGGTAACAGGAAGTACAAACTCGTTAAAATTGGCACACAAACTTGGATGGCGGAGAATTTGAATTATGGCACCCAAGTTAACGGGACACTATCCACCGCCAACCAATCGCAAGATGGCGTAGTCGAAAAGTATTGCTACGGCGATGATATCAACAATTGCAACACCGATGGGGGTTTGTATCAATGGGCTGAGGCCATGGCCTTGCCATCTGCCTGCAATACGGCGACTACCCCAGGCTGTGGCGGAGCCATTAACACCGGCAATCATCAAGGTCTTTGCCCCACGAACTGGCACATCCCCAAGACAAGTGAATGGACAGCCCTGATTACTGCCCTTGGTGGGAGTGCCATAACTGCCGGTGGGAAGATGAAGCTCAACAACACCAATTATACCGAATGGAATGCCAGCACATACAATAACGGCAACTCATCAGGCTTCTCGGCCTTGCCTGCGGGCTACCGGGGCAGCACTGGAAATTTCTCTGATATAGGTAACATGGATTTCTTCTGGGAAGCGTCCGAGAGCGACCTGAATAATGCGAACTACCGCCTTCTGAACCGATATACAGAGGCGATTCTTTTGGGTACTACTGAAAAGAAATACGGGTACTCCGTCCGCTGTGTCCAGGACTAACATAAGGCAAGGTAAGTGCATAAGTTGACAAATCAGAGAAACAAGGCTAGATTCAATGCAATTACCTGGCTTTTGCCAAAAAGGATATCTGCAATGAAAAACCTGAAGAACGCCGTTCTTGGAATCACTCTTTTGGCAATGGCATTCGGAGTTCTCGGATGCTCCAATGTGCCCCAGGCCGCCGATGCCAAAAATCCAGAAGATGGAACTGGATCTCCTTCTGCTACAATCTTTTACGGGGCCAAAGTCGCGGCAACCGTGGCAAAACTTCCCCCATGTGACAGCACAGCCCAAGGCATGCTTTTTTATGTCCTCTCTACCGAAGAATTTCAATACTGCACTAGCAGTGGCTTCACTGCGATTGACCTTCAGGGCGCAACAGGTGCCACCGGGGCAAAAGGTTCCGTTGGGGGCCTGGGCGCAAGCTGCACCGTCACTTCGCTCGACTCCATCCAGACCAAAATTTTCTGCGAAGATGGCACCAGCTCCATTGTCCAAAATGGAGAAACTTGCTCAGTCAGCAAGGACGCCCTTGCGGGGGTGACCACCATTTCTTGCCCTAATGGGACCACGGCCCTGATCTTGGATGGTATCGACGGAACCAATGGTACCAATGGAGTGGACGGACTCAATGGCGTCAATGATGTAAATGGCACCGACGGGGTAAATGGCGCACCCGGCACAAGTTTCCTCTCGGGAACGACAGACCCAACCTATGGCATGGGCAATGAGGGAGACACTTACCTAAACATCGCCACAGGCGAGGTATTCCAAAAATCTGGCGGCTGGTGGACACTTACTGGGACACTCTTTAGCTCTGTAAATCAAAGCTCAAGTCAAAATTCAAATTCCAGTTCCTCGTCAGCGGTTGTTTATCCAGGAAACAAACTCCTGTGGGATCTCACCGTCCCCTACTATGAAGTTCAAGTCCCAGCCGTCCAGGATGGTTCCTGTGGTGATCCGGCCACTTGTGCGGGCTGGTGGTACGGCTTTGGGTTGAATGGTGGAACCTATTCACCTGTGAATGCGGACATGTCCTTGATGACCACAGACCCACTAAGTGGCGAGATTATTCCCAATGGAAACCTGACTTCAACAGGTCTAAAGATCACCTTGAATGCTCCTGCAGCCACCGCAACAGATAAACCCGGAATCGCCGGCCTTGGTTTTAATTTCAATAAGCCAGAAGGCCCCACTAACATTACCGCCCACGATGGTTACATCATCACCTATACCTCCGATGCCGCGCTCCAATTCGAGCTAGGCTGGGACGAGGTAACCAACAACTTGGATACCTGGTACGCAACACTCCCGGCCCAGGCTACATCTGCCACAAAAACCCTCCCTTGGGCTGCCTTCAAAAAAGACGGCTGGGGAACGGGCACCAAGGTTTGGCCGATCACCGAAGCAATCAACAACGCCTGGTCGCTAAAGATCCGCCTTAAGAATGGGACCACCACCGATAAAGTTGCCCACTTCGAAATCCAGTCGTTGCAATGGATTCAATAGGGTAGCAACCCACGAAAAAAGCCGCTCACACCTGTGAGCGGCCTTGATTCCCGCCTTCGCGGGAATGACAATGTTAATATTATCCCATTACGTCGATCTGGATGTCTTCGATCAAGATCGGTTCCAGAGGAAGATCCTGGCGACCGGTCTTGGTGGTGGCGATTGCATCCAACACTTCAAAGCCATCAAAAAGCTGTCCAAATACGGAATAACCTTCCGCAGCTCCGCCATTCTTGGGATGGTCCAAAAAAGGAGTTCCGTCCGCAGGGTGCACGATAAAGAATTGCGAGCCAATGGAGCAAGGTGCCGCGGTCTTAGCCCAGCTGAGCGCGCCACGGATGTTCTTCAATTCTGGATGGTATTCATCAGCAATTTTGGAGCCAGCGCCTTTGTGGGCATGGCCACCGGTGCCGTTCTTGTTGGTAAAGTCGCCACCCTGGATCATAAAATCCTTGATCACGCGATGGAATGGCGCATCCTTGTAAAGGCCGGCTTTGGCAAGCTCCACAAAGTTCAAGGCCACTTCGCCTAGCACATCGGTAAAGATGAGGGCCTTCATGGTGCCCTTGGTGGTAACGATGGTAGCAATGGTATCGCCGGTCTTGGGTGCGCGTGTCTGCATGGTCATGATGACTCCTTGATTTGATTTAGGGACAAACGTAGAAAATCGAAAATAGGGCAACAACAGCTGAAAGGTTCACCGATTTCCGCCTGGGCGACGCTCCAGCGCATCAACCTCTTCTTTGGACCGCGTCCAGTTCCGCCTGCACACGATCACGATAGAGGTCCCCACCCTGCTTCATGTAGCGGGAAAATGCTTCGCTGGAAGCATCCAAATCGAGGCGCCAGTACTTTTCCACCACCCCGCGGTTTTTCTCAAAGAAGGGGTCCCGAACTCCCTCAGCAATTGCGTTCTTCAGTGTGTTGTGCATGGCATCCCACAGCTTCGCCTTGGCGTAAAGGCAAACCTGCATCTTCCAGGCCACCTCCGAACCGTCGCCCGTTTTGGTCACGGCTGAAAATAACTTTAACGCGGCCTCATCCATCCCTTGCGACAAATAAAGCAGAGCCATTTCTTCCATGGCGCGAGGGTCCTTGTCCTGGTTCGCCTTTTCTTCCAGAGAAAGGCGACTGAATTCATACCGCTGAAATGACATTTTCTCGGGGAACAATTCTTCAAAAGCGGGATTGAACGAGGCAAAGGCGGTGGACATCATCTCTTTTCGCAAGGTATAGCGATCCAAATCCTTGCCGTTTTCCCGCGAAAGATATTGATACAACCATGCCAAGCCCTGCACGCTGTCGCGTTGGTGGTACAAGAGTAAAACACCCAAATTTCGGAAGGTGGGAACATAAGCAGGAGAGCGCTTGATGGCCGAACGGAAGGTCATTTCGGCCTTGCCTACATTGCCAGATTCAAGCAGGGCCAACCCCAGAAGATTCTGATAAACCGCGTTGGTATCCTGCAACAATACAGCCTTTTGGGCGAAGACCAAGGCCTCGGGAACCAAGCCTTTTTGCATATAAACTTCACAAAGCCAACGATAGACCTCCGGATTGGTCGAATCCATATCTTTGGCGCGGAACAAAGTCGCCACGGCCGTGTCGGCTTCGGGGGTGGGCAACAAATCCTGACCCTCGCGGGGAACATCCCCACCAACAGCGCCATAGCTTTTCCAACCTTCGAATGTCATTTTCTTTCGGGAAATACCTAAATAAATCACGGCCTTCTGAATCAGGAGGGGGACATCCTTGGGTTTTTGGGCGAGAGCCTTGGCCACCGTTACTCGCGCGTCCTCGACCTCGCCTTCGGAGGCCTTCATCATGTGCTCGACCTTGGCATTGGAAGGATGGTTTCCGTCAGGTTTTACATGGGAAATGATGTAGCGGGCGCCCCAAAAAAGACCCGAAACGGCAAAGGCGATGATGATTAGAACAGCAAGCATGGCAGGCCAGCGCGATGCCCGGCCCGGGCGTTTCCTAGCTGGGTCCGTGGGCAAGGATAAGGAAAAATCCGACAATTCAGGAAGAGGAGGCAAGATGGAAATCTCGGTCTGCAAATCGGAGAATATGGTTTGGATTTTGCGGGCCTGGGTGTTGGAGCAGCTAGAAAGAAGCGTGAGGGGCAAATGCTTCAGCTGCTCGGTAACTACCTTAGGCTCGGCATGGCAAATGGATGAAACCGCATACACCACGGAAGCAAGATCGCTCTCAGGGGACAGCGCACGCAGAATGATCTTATGCGACGCCATGGCTGAACCTACTTAGGCTTGGTGGTGTCTGGGACAGTTTTTGTCGTGTCCATTTTGGGCTTGGTGGTATCGGCCTTGGAGCCAGGAGTCACAATCATGCTATCCTTTTTGGCCACGGGAACCGGCACCACTGCTTGGGCGACGGGATTCTGGGAGCGTTTTTCCTGTTGTTCTTCGAACCACTCATCGGTACCCATGGTCCGCAATTGAGACAGGGGAATTTCGATGCGGCTCGAGCCCACATTGCCAACCAGCCGCGAATCTACGCCCACGAATACTCCCGTCAGCGTGTCACTCGCGGAGGAATCCGGGAATCGAGCTCCATCGGCAAGAACCAGGCGAGCACCATATAGAATCTGCCCTGCAGAAACCTCCATTCGCGATGGGTCAATTTCAAGCCAGGCGATGTGCCGCGCTTCGATCATGCGAGAAGCCTTCCCGATCCGGAACTCAATCTGCTCCGCAGGGACGAAGCGGGGATCCATTATAGATACCTTTTGTCCTTGGGAATCTTGAATATGCCACCTCGAATTGCTGCACGAAAGCAAGAGCAGAACCAGCAAAGTACCCACAAAAATTGAGCGCATCAGACCTCCAGGTCCCTTTCAAAAAACAACGTCACCGATTCTACCCATTCGTCCGTGGCAGACGACACAAAATACCAGCCATCCTTACTTGCCACTTGGGCAATCCGTTCCATCTCCTGCACCACTACTGTGGGGTCTTTCAACCCCTTGAGCGGTACGATTTTTTCCATCACCTGCTTCACTGGGCGCAGCGGAACCCAAGGAAACTCATGCGACGGTTCGGGTCGTAGGAGGCACGCGTTGCCGCACGCAAGAACAATGGCGCATTGAACCAGCTACCCCCACGGGCAACCCGCTGTGCACCCACCTCTGGATCGCGAGGCTCGTACCAGTCGCTGGTCCATTGCCACACATTGCCCGTCATATCGGACAAACCCCAGGCGTTGGGGCGTTTTTGTCCCTTGGGGTGGGTCTGAAAATTGGCATTGGAATAATGCCAGGCGACATCATCCAGGCATTTGGGATCATTGCCACAGGACCATGCAGTGGTGGTGCCGGCGCGGTTGGCGTACTCAAACTCCGATTCGGTGGGCAAACGCTTGCCTTGGGCTTCACAGAAGGTTTTTGCCTGGTTCCAATCCACACAAACAACGGGCAATAAATCGTCTTGGAATTTCGCATCTAAATTCTTCTTGAGTAAATAATCCTCCAGAACATAGCAGGTTGCATCTAAATAGTGGGGCGGTTCGCACTTGCGCGAATTCTGGCATGCGCGGTATTCCGCATTGGTCACAGGCGCCTGGTCCAACTGGAATGCCCGCACGCAAACCTGACGCTCCGGACTTTCATCGGGCTCGCCACCCGCTTGACCCATCTGAAAACAGCCTGCGGGAATAGAAACGGTGGCCCCGACGGGCACTACTTTGGCGGGAAGGGCCATGGAGGATGCCGCATCGATTGAAGCGGGTTTAGCAGGAATTGCCGGGACCGAATTCATCGAGGTAGACTCGCTCCGACGATCATTGTCTTTGCGATCATTGTCGCGACGCTCATTGTCTCTACGGTCGTCGCCACGGCGGTCGTCGTCCCGTCGCCCGCGATCTCCCCTGGGGGCTTGAATGTCGCTCAAATGGGATTGAATCAAGATGGCCGCTTCCACGGAAACTCGCTGGAATTTTGTTTGCAGGTCCATGCGCCTGCGATCATTGCGGGGGCCTTCTTCCTGGAGGGTTCCTATGCGCTTGTCACTGCTTGCGACATCGAGGGTCAGGCGAATTTTGCCATCATCAAGGGTCAAGGTGGGCTGAATTCCAAAGTCCGCAGAAATCGACTGCAGGTATTGGGTGAGACAATGTTCTCCACGGCAATCCTGAATGTTCCCCCGAGTCATTTCGGCCAAAACGCCCATTTGAATCACATCTGCCGCTGGCACAAGGATTTTATAGGATTCCAACCGAATCATGCTGCTCAATTGATCGAGCTCGGGTTCGGAATACACATTCCGATTCCGGATTTCCCCCTCAAGCCGGGCATTGAAAACCGCAATCTTCGGTTTCCATTGCGCATGACTTGCGACAACCAGAACAAACATCGACAATACCCAGGACCATCTTTTCATAAAGCCTCCAATGGGATCAATATAAATAATTGGAGGCTCCTTCGACATTAAAGTGGGTTTCCCCTTTCGAACATAAATTTCGAAGGATCTCACGGCCCGTTGCCATGTAATGGCTTATGGGCCGTTTCTTCACGACCTGTGGTTTCTTCGCTTGAGCGACCCTAGAATTGCGGGATGGGGGTGCATGCTGAACACAGGGTTCAGTCGAGGAGCATTTTTCCGAGATGTGGGAGACGAATCGTCTCCCTTGTGTGCGACGAAATGAACCAGTGGGCAGTTTGCATCCCCATCCTATAAGACAACAGAAGAACCGTCTCATTTTTGCGAAGGAACCGAATTGGATTTGCTATCTTGGGAATAATGGAAAACATAGAGCCCAAACTTGAATTGATCAGCACAATCCGCGAAGTCTTTGGCTACATTGCCCGCTTCAAAGGCCAACTTTTCGTGCTTAAAATTGAGGATATCCTCCTGGATCATCCTCTTTTTCCAGTTTTGATCCGGGACATTGCCCAATTGCAAAAAATTGGCATTCAGGTTCTGATTGTTCCAGGTACCCGTCGCTCCATCGACCAGAAACTATCCACCTACGGCATCCCCTCGCAATTCCATCACGGAGTCCGCATCACTTCCAAAGAGGCCATGCCCATTGTAGAACTCGCATCCGTGGGAGTCACCGAAACCCTGTTGAGCCACTTGACCGCCAACGGTTGCCACGGAGTCCAGGGCAACTGGGTCCAGGCACGCTCCCTGGGTATCGTTGATGGCATTGACTTCCAACGGACCGGCCGGGTCGAGCGGATTCAAAAAGATATATTGACGCATCTTCTAAACGATGGCTTTATTCCCATTTTACCTCCCATTGGCTGGAATAAACTTGGCCACCCCTACAACGTCAGTTCCACCGAACTGGCCACGGCCCTGTGCGAGTACATGCAGGTCGGCAAGCTATTTTTCATCGGCATCGAAGAAGGAATCCGCACCGAGGGCCTGCAAAGAGGCGAGCGCACCCTTAACTTGGAATTGAACGCCTGGGGCGTCATCTCCGCGCTCGATATCCACCAGGCCAAAGAACTTCTGGAGCTGAACCAGAGCCACCTGCATCACACGCAAAAAGACTACCTCCGCAACGCCATCAAAGCCTGTGAATCCGGCGCCAACCGCGTCCATCTGGTGAGCGGCCTTTCCCAGGGCTCCATTCTGCACGAAGTTTTTTCGAGCCGGGGCGACGGCACCATGGTGTACACCAATCAGTATTCCTCCGTCCGCACTGCCACTGCCGACGATGTTCCCGACATCCTCCGC
Organism: uncultured Fibrobacterota bacterium; assembly: GCA_903876665.1. GTDB lineage: Bacteria > Fibrobacterota > Fibrobacteria > Fibrobacterales > Fibrobacteraceae > CAIRAY01. The sequence continues at coordinate 24,552 of CAIRAY010000190.1, forward strand.
ATCATGCAGGACTATATCGAAAAGGGATTCCTCATTCCCAGGACTCCTGATGATGTCAGTGAAAAAATTGCCGACTATTTGGTTTATGTGGTGGACAACAGCATTTTGGGCTGTGGAGCCTTGCATGACTGGGGCGACGGCCATGGAGAAGTCGCAGCCATTGCCGTGGACGCCAACCACCGGGCTTCGGGCGTGGGCGAAGTCATTGTCAAATCCTTGATCGGGCAAGCCCCCGGGCGTGGCCTGACCAGCCTCTTTCTCCTCACCACCCAGTCCACCGACTGGTTCTATTCCCTGGGTTTCCAGGACGGACACCTGGAAGACTTGCCAGAGCCTAAACGCGACAAATACGACCGTAAACGCAATTCCCGAATTCTTGTCATCAAAGGGAAATAATATGGATCTCGAAAAAATCTCCCAGGGATTCCGCCTGATGCTCGAAGGTCTCGGCGAAGACCCTAGTCGCGAAGGGCTTCAAGCCACTCCCGAGCGTGTTGCCAGAGCCTACCAGGAGTTGCTTTCCAGCGTAGGCAAATCACCCGAGGGCATTCTGGACACCCAGTTTACCGAAGTGTACGATGAGATGATCCTCCTAAAGGACATCCCCTTTATCTCCATGTGCGAGCACCATTTTCTGCCCTTCATCGGTACCGCCCATGTGGCGTACATTCCGCGCAACAAAATCGTTGGCCTATCCAAACTGGCCCGCGTGGTGGACTTCTTTGCCCGACAGCCCCAGGTTCAGGAACGCATGACCCGCCAGATCGCCGAATTCATTCATGCGGCCATTGATCCCGTCGGTGTGGCCGTCGTCCTCGAAAGTTCGCACAGCTGCATGACCATGCGGGGGATCAAAAAGCCTGGCTCGACCATGATGACATCCCAGCTCCTTGGCGCCTTCAAGACCAACCAAAAAACCCGCGCAGAATTTATGAGTCTGATCCGTTCGTAGGGTCCAGGAATTCGGAGACATCTGCCATCGGCTCGATGGGAATCGATGAATCCAGTTCGGTAAATTCAAGGGTCTCCACAGGTAAGCTCGGCTCAACCACCTCGGTGACCAGGGGAGCTGGCTGGGGTACAACGGCTTCGGAGCCTTCTTCCACTTCGGTGGCCAAAGTTCCTTCCAGCATGGCGAGCAAATCCTGGTCTGTCACCGCCTTTCCACCTTGCACAAGGTCCATCACATTACGCATTACCGAATCAAGGCTGACCGTGGTCTGGCTGCGGATTTCCGCATTGCGCTTGCGGACGGCATCCACCACACCGCCCTTCAAATCCGAATCGGCGCTGGGGATAAATGTATCGGCCGACATTTCGTCGCCAAATGCGGTATTTCCCTTGCGCCGGTAGATCCACATGGCGCCCTTGGTTTCGCTCTGGCGCAAAATGATGTCTTCGGTTTTCACCATTTCCATGAGGGCCATGAAGGTGACCACCGAAACCAGTGGACGGGTATCACGACCCAACAAATCCTCAAACAGCGCCCGGCCGTGGCGATGAAGATAATTCATGGCATGCTGTTGACGGTCTTCAATGGTCACGTCGTCCAGCTCAATCGTGTGGACGGATTCCCGGCCCCGAACCTTAAGGCTTTTGTGGAAGGCCTGGTAGAGTTGCCAAATTCCGGCGTCCGCAAGAGACTCTTCCTCCGAGCGCGCACGTTCCAGGCGTCCCCGGTAAAAAGTCCCGATATGCTCGCCTTCCTTGGTTTGCAAGCGGGAAGCGACATCCTTGTAGCGCTGGTATTCCAGCATCTGCTGGATCAATTTTTCGCGGTCCTGATCGAACTCCATGAGCTCCAGTTCCGATTGCTGATCCTTTGGCAGAAGCTCACGCACTTTAAGCGCCATAAGCCTTGCCGCCATAACTAAAAACTCGCCGGCATCGGAAAGGTCTGTTTCTGCGTAATCCTTCAGCCATTCCAAATACTGGTCGGCAATCTGCGCCAAAGAAATGTCCTTTGGATCCAGCTCATTCTTCTGAACTAGATACAGCAGAAGATTCATCGGCCCCTCAAATGGCGCGATATGAACTTCGTAAGGTTCTTGGCGAGGATTGGGGATCATCAGGATTACTCGACCGTCACACTCTTGGCCAAGTTGCGTGGCTGATCCACATCATTGCCTCGGATCACTGCAATGTGGTAGGCCAGCAGCTGCAAAGGCACGCAAGTCAGCACCGGCATCAGCATGGGAATGGTCTTGGGAACCCGGATCACATGGTCGGCAAATTGCTCCAGATGATCCGTACCCTCGGTGGTGATGGCAATGATACGTCCATTGCGGGCCTTGATTTCCTGGACATTGGACACGACCTTTTCGTACAAAGCGTCCCGAGGCGCAACGACCACTACGGGCATGTTCTGGTCGATCAAGGCAATGGGCCCGTGCTTCATTTCGGCTGCGGGGTAGCCCTCGGCATGGATGTAGGAAATCTCCTTGAGTTTGAGTGCTCCTTCCATGGCAACGGGGTAATTGTAATGACGCCCCAGGTACAAGAAATTTTCCGCCGTGGCAAAGTGTTTGGCCACCTCGCGAATCTGCTCGTTCTTGGCAAGCACCTGCTCAATTTGCGCAGGGAGGTCCTGAATGGCCTGGGCGATTTCCATGCCTTGTTCATGGGATACGCGGCGCATGCGGCCAAGAAGCAGTGCCACCATGGAAAGCACGGTCACCTGGGCGGTGAAAGCTTTGGTGGAGGCCACGCCGATTTCGGGACCGACATGCAAATACACGCCACCATTGGAGACACGGGCAATGCTCGAACCCACGGCGTTGCAGATTCCGATGACGGTGGCTCCCTTGCGACGCGCTTCCTTCATGGCAGCGAGGGTGTCTGCGGTTTCTCCGGACTGGGAAATGGCAATCACCAAGGTATTGGAACCGATAATTGGATTGCGGTAGCGGAACTCCGAGGCGTACTCCACTTCCACGGGGATTCCAGCAAGGTCCTCGATCATGTATTCGCCGACCATGCCCGCATAGTAGCTGGTTCCGCAGGCGGTGATGATGATGCGGTCAATGGAGCGCAGCTCGGGAATATTGGTGTCGAGTCCGCTAAGCTTGGCCGTGCCTTCGTTGACGAGGAGTCGACCACGCGTGCAATTGCGAATGGCCTCGGGCTGTTCAAAAATTTCTTTGAGCATAAAGTGGTCAAAACCACCCTTGGCCACCTGCTCCAAGGAAAACTCCACTTGCTGCACGGAGCGCTTAACATCCTGACTATTCAGATTCACAATGTTGTATGTACCATCACGACGGAGCACGGCCACATCATTATCGTCCAAATAGATCACATTTGAGGTGTGATGGATCAGAGCCGAGACATCGCTTCCCAAAAACAACGTGTCGGGAGAAATCCCAACAATCAGTGGGCTTCCGCGCCGGGCTCCGATCAAGACATCGGGTTCGTCCGCACAAATTACCGCAATGCCAAAAGCACCTTCGAGCATATTGAGGGTTTGCAAAACCGCCGTTTTCAAGTCGCCTTTGTAGAGGCGGGCAATCAGGTGGACAATCACTTCCGTATCAGTTTCGGAACTAAAAACAACTCCCTCTTCCTGGAGTTTGGCTTTGAGCAAGGCATAATTCTCAATGATCCCATTATGGACAACAGCAATCCGCTTATTCATACTGGAATGGGGATGGGAATTGCGCTCGGTTGGCGCACCATGGGTCGCCCAGCGGGTGTGGGCGATCCCGAGCGTTCCGACCAGGTGATGCTCCTTGAGCTTGGCTTCAAGTGCTGCGATCTTGCCCGGAGAACGAACCGTAACCAGGCCTTCTTTTTCCAGCAGGCAGACCCCGGCACTATCGTAGCCCCGGTATTCCAACTTTTTTAAACCCTCGATCAACACATCGAGAGATTGCATTTTTCCAATGGATCCGACAATTCCGCACATATTTTCAACCTTTATTAATCAAAGAAACGCTTCGACCTGGGCACAAAGAGCCTCGGCCTCCAAAGCATCGGGAGCCTCGGCAATCACGCGGATCACCGGTTCGGTATTGGATGCTCGCACATGTAGCCAAACCTTGTCTTTTCCCAGCCAGAGACCATCCCGGGTATCCTGGTTCCAATCACGGAACCGGGCAGAAACCTGCTCCAGGACCTCGGCCACGGGACGCGCGCCCAGCTGGTATTTTTTCTTGGGCATGGAATAGGCGGGATTGGAAGAAACCCAATCCTCCACCCGCTTCCCGTAGCGCGCCATCCAGTCGAGAACCAGTGCGCATGCCACCAGGGAATCACGTCCATAATGCAGTGCGGGAAGGATGGTGCCACCATTGCCTTCGCCCCCCATCACACATTTCTGCGCGATCATTTCCAAAGAGACGTTGATTTCGCCCACGGCAGAGCGGAAGCATTTTTGGCCATGGCGCTCGGCCACATCCTCATTCATGCGGGAAGTGGACAAATTGATACACACAGGGCCCTTCAGGCGATCAAGCACCGTGTCGGTTGCGAGAGCAAGAGTGTACTCCTCCCCTACGCTACGACCCAGGGAATCCACGAGGGCACACCGGTCCGCATCGGGGTCGAGAGCAAAACCCACGGCGCAACCATTTTTGCGCACGGCATCGCCCAGGGCGACCAAGTTTTCCGGGAGAGGTTCGGCCCCTCGCGGGAAATGCCCATTTGGAGTACAAAAGACCTCCACAACATCGCAGCCTAGGGCGCGCAACAGTTGCGGAACTATGTGAGAGCCCGCACCGTTGACTGCATCGACGGCAACTTTGAAACGCGCAGTCCGAATTTTGGCCACATCCACCACGGAAAGCGCAAGAACGCCATCGATATGGATTTGATCGGCATCCTGGCGCGAGGAACGCGTTCCCATGGCCTGCCAACCGGGCCAACTAAATCCACCCGCATCGGCAATGGCAAATAAACTCTTGACCTCGGCAGGCCCAAGGAACATTCCCTTGGCATTCAGGAATTTAAGTGCATTCCATTCGATGGGATTGTGGCTCGCGGTGATGATGATTCCCCCGTCGGCCATGCAGGTTTCCACCATCAGCTCCACCGTGGGAGTGGTGGACAAACCCACATCAATCACCGAAACACCCGCCATGCGGCAAACCCCGGAAACCAATTCACAAATGGCCTCACCGGTGGGGCGGGAATCACGGCCAAGTACAATGGATTTTGCCTGGGTCACTTTGAGAAAAGCCCAAACATGGGAAACCAGGGTATCGACGGTCAATGAGTCCCCGACAATACCACGAATCCCCGAAACCGAACGCATAAGAACAGACATATGGACTCCAAAAGTTATGGGATGAAGATACCTAATTCACACCCCCCCCGTCAATCAGACGCTCCACATACTTATTGGGCAACTTCACCTTTTGATAGGCAACAAACAAGTTCGGATGATTTTTGCTTTTTGCGGGTAGGCGCACGAGGTCTTTTTCGGTAGTCACCACCGAGATCCCTTGTGCGAGAAGGGATTCAACCCGCTGAGCAATATTTACAGAATGGTCCGGAAAAAATTCAACGTCATAAGGCTCCATTCCGAGCCGTTTCAAATCGGCTACAAAACGATCGGGATCCCCAATTCCGCAAACCACCGTGAACGGGCCTTGCAGAGCATTTCCTTCAAAGCCGTGGACCGAAACGAGGGAAAACACTGCCCTGCATTCCTCCACCCCCGCATGGTCCTGGAGCAAGCTCCTGCATTTTCCAGCGGGAATCAAATCCCAAATCCGGTCAGCACGGAGTGGAGGGGGGAGCATAATCCGCAGGGCCGAATTCAAGCGTGGATCCTCAAATCCGTCATCGCTGATCAACAAATCCAAATCACCCTTTGCGGACAGTATTTCCCAGGCAGAAAACCGATCCCGCGTCACCCAAACCCTGGCTTGGCTAACCTTCTTCAGCCAAACCGCCTCATCGCTTGATTCACGCCAAGATGTATCCTCAAATACTTCCCGCACCCCATTTTGGACTTTTCCATGGACGGCATGGCAAAGAATCCCGACCCGAATTCCCGTTGATTGAATTTTTTTTGCTATTTCGGCACAAACCGGGGTTTTCCCTGCCCCTCCTGCCAACACACTGCCAACAACCAGCAAGCGAAGAGCTGGACGTGGTCGCCCCCTAGTCTTCCATTGCAAAAAGGCCTTATGCAGGGTGCTCCCCAGCCTCCAAGTGGCTGACAAAAGGAATAGATGAAAATTTCGCAAATTCTGTCCTTGCATTTGGTCCTAAAAACAAGGATAATATCTTTTCAAAAGGAATACCTCGAATGGCCGAACCACAAGCACCCGAAATGGATGAAATCCGTCGCCGACTCAGCATCTTTTTTAACCAGAACCAAGCCATGGTGGAGCGCTACATCAGTCTCCATGGCAACCAAATCGTTATGAGGTTGATCCAGGATGTCCGGGATGAAATGGCAAACATTCCTCAGGGCTCCACCCCTGAAGAAGTGAAGGCCACCAAGGATTCTGGCGATTCTCCGGTTTTTTCGATTGAGCTCGAATGCCCCTGTTGCAAACAGAAAGCCGTGCTTCACCGGGAACTTCGCGCCAGTGCCATGTCCATCAAAAACGACCCCTTCTTGGTACCGGTTTACTTCCCCATCGGGAAATTTCAAAAGCTGAATTATCTCACGGTAAATGTTGCGGTTTGCCCGCGGTGTCTTTTTGCCAGTCCAGATAAAAAAGATTTTGTCCAGTTCAATCGAACCACCCGGCAGACCATTCCCAGCCAAATTTCCATGGGAATTTTAGCCGAAATCCAGGACTCCCTCGCCGAGCGCCAAGAAATTGCAGAATCCGTGGCAGGTCCTGTGGACTTTACCCAGTGCCCCCGCCCCTTCCCCGTGGCCATTTTAAGCTATCGGCTTGCGGAACAGCGCGCCCGCATGGAAGCCGAAAGCAAGCAGCCCTTCGCCGTATTCAAACGGGCCAATTATTGGACCCGAATTTCTCTGTTGCAACGACAATCAGGCATTGAAGACACTCCATCTCTCGAAAAAGCATTATCGCTTTTCAAGGATGCCTTTTTCAAGACTGACTTTCCCAATGCCAACATGGAATTCCAATCCTGCTTTATCATCTTTAGCATTTACCTCCGCTTTGGCCAAATCAAGGAAGCCCGAGAGTATGTCGGCGTGATGGAACAAAGCAAAAAGCAGGTGGAAGAACGCAAAGACCCTGCAGCCCTCCAAGCACTGAATACCTGGCTTGGCATGGCAAAGGCCCGCTGGGAAGACAAAGACAGCCCAACTCTTTGGGATATCCCCTCCTAACGAACGTCAGCATAGCACTAACATCGTCGTTAATTATGCGACATAAACTTGTCATCCCCAGCACTCCACACAGTGGACATGTGTCCGTAACGGGCAAGCCCGAACGGTCCCACCGAGGGATCACAGAATACCGCCGAGTGGTGCGGTGATGCCCGTTCCGGGCATGACAAAATTCCGGGCATGACAAGACAGCGGGATGACAACCAAGCATGATTCTTGTCGCAAGATAAGCGACAAGATTAGAAGGATTGACCGATGGCTAGGATGCAGCTAGGCTCAAGGAATCCATGGCGCAACGGTAGCCGACCATTCGTTCGCGCAAATGCAACTTTTGGGTCGAACGGCGGATGCGCTTAAGTGCCTGGTCACGGAGTTGACGAACGCGCTCATGGGAAATGTTCAGCGAGTCTCCGACTTCCCTCAGATTCAAGGGCGAATCGTGGTCCATTCCGAATAGGCCACGAATCACTTCAGCTTCCCGGTCTGGAAGATTGATTAAAAGGCTGTTGGTGATATGTTCCACTCGAGTCACTTCAGTTTCGGCTTCGGGATTCAAATTCCGATGATCGGCCATCATCTCACCAAATGATTTTCCGTCTTCCTGACCAATTGGGTCATCAATGCTCACCGACCCATCAGTGATTTGAATCAGATTACGGATATCATCATTCATTTCTCCGTGGGACTGTGATTCACGGATCGCTTTTTTAACGCGCAGATGCTGGTTTGCGGGAAGACGGATCAAACCGCTCTGCTCATTGATGGCACGGGTGATGTAGGCCTTGATCCACCAGACCGCATAGGAAATAAATTTCAAACCACGGGTGTGATCGAAACTTTCGATGGCGCGAATAAGTCCCATGGAACCTTCGCTAACAAGGTCCTGCAAGGGAATATTACTTCCACGATATCGAAGAGCGACTTTAAGAACAAAACGAAGATTCGCCGACACCAGCCGCTCGCGGGCACTTTTGTGGCCAACCTTCGCCAGCTGGAATAAATATTGTTCTTCTCCACGGGTCAGTGGGGAAGTCTTCCGGATATCTTCCAGGTATCGCTTCAGGACATCGTCTTTCACAGCAAATCCCATAATTTTCCTTTGAATGTTCCAACAACCCCCGTTGTGGACCATTCGTTCCTGCTAACAGTTATTCAAGAAATTATACACATTCCTTGAACAATCAAACGAATAAACTTGGCTTTTTTTTATCAACACCACCATAAAACTCAAATTTCCAAACAAGAAATTGTTGAAGTACTCCTCAAGGTTTTTACCAACAGACCCGATATTGTAAAAAGAAGGAAGGTTGTCATTATGGCTTCGACATCATCATCATCATCGGGAATACAGGTTGGTGGCCTTGTTTCGGGCATTGACACCAATTCGCTGATCGACGGCCTGTTGACCATTGAACAAAGCCGCGTCACTCGCCAGGAAACTCTTCGCGATAATGTTGCCGAACAACGCACCGCATTCAATGAGCTCGCTACACGCATCTATGGCTTTTCGGACAAAGCCACGCAGCTGGCTACCTCAACCGCATTTGACTTGTACAAGTCCACATCTAACGAAGAAGACATTGCCACGGTAACCGGAAAAGAAGGGGCAAGCAACGGAGCTTTCGATTTGATTGCCCAAAGCTTGGCTACCACCCAGAAAACTTCTTCCCGGAATTTTGCCACCATAAACACCAGCATGAATTTAACGGGAACCTTCGAGCTTTCCCGTTCCCGTGAATCGGTTTTGGCCAATCCAGTTAAAACCACCACCACGATCGAGATCAAGGCCACCGACGCACTCAAGGACATCGTCACCAAAATCAATGCCGCAGAAGGCACCGGAGTCAAGGCCTCGATTCTTAGTCTCAGCAACGGGCAAAACCGACTGGTTCTCACCGGAGTGGATCAGGGCACTGATGGGTTCTATTTGAAGGAACTTTCTGGCGATGCACTCAGCAATCCCGCAGGACTCGGAATCCTCAGCAACACCCAGTCGATTCGGACTGAATCCAATCTCCTCAAACTGACTGGAGGGGCGGCTGAGGGAACCACCCTTTTCAAGGACCTCTTCACATCAATCGGTGGAAACAAATTGATCGCCGGCGACAAAATTACCCTCACAGGCGCCAGCGCTGATGGAAATATCGCTTCAACCGATTTTGTCATTGATCCAGCCACCAGTACTGTTAACGATTTGTTAAGCGCGGTCCGTTCGGCCTATGGCGCAAATACCAATGTTTCCTTGAACAGCTCGGGAGAAATTGTTCTGAACAATACCGGAGCCGGCACCGGAACCATGTCCTTGAACATGAGCTACACGGGACAGGATTCCTCGAGCGCAATGACGCTCGGCGGATCCAAGGCTAAGAATGTTTTTTCAAACTCCATCAGTGAAGGCTCCAGATCTTTTTTCATGCTTGACGGAATGGCCATCAGCTCCCAGTCCAACACCGATTCAAAAACCGTGGTCGGAGCTTCTTTTACCCTCAAGCAGGCGGACCCGACCAAAACGGTCAAACTAAACCTGAACCTTGACAAAGATGGCATCAAAGCCAAGATTCAGACCTTTGTGGACGAATACAACTCCGTCATGAAATTCATCGACGAAAAAACCAAGGTGATTGTCAGCGACAGCAAAAGCACAGCAAGCGCAAGCGAAAAACAAAAAATCGACAGCAAAGGTCCATTGGCCAATGACGCATCCGTGCGTCGTCTCAAGGCCCAGCTCATGCAAATCACCACGTCCCAGGTGACCTTGATTGAAGGCCGGACCCAGTTCTCTTCCCTGTCCCGCATCGGTGTATCCACTGATCGCACCACCGGACTCCTGGTTGTGGACGACACCAAAATTTCCAAGGCAATTGAATCGGATCTTGATGGTGTCAAATCATTATTTGTCGCATCAGGTTTTTCCAGCAACCCTCAGCACACTCTTGGCCGCTACGACGAAAAGTCCACCAAGGCTGGAGTATACCAGGTCAACGCAGATCTCGACCAAATCGATGGAAACGGATCTAGCAGTGGATCGACGCTAAACGCAGCCACCCGCACGGGTGATGTTCTCATTTCCAAGAGCGGTGATTCCAAAAATTTGGCACTCAAAGCTCCCGTAGGCTCTGGCACAGGCTCCTTTACCTTTGTTCGCGGTCTTGCGAGCCAAATTAAAATGTTTGTGGACTCCGCAAAAGACCCCATCAGCGGATTCTTTATCAAAACAGACCAAACATATCAAAATCGAATTGACTCCTATGACGAGCGCATTGGCAAATTGCAAGACCAGGTCGAAAGCTACCATAGCCGCCTTACCCGCCAGTTCGCCTCGCTGGAGCAGAGCATGCAAAGACTGCAATCTCAAAGTTCCGCCTTCCAATCTCAAATCGGATCACTCTGATACAATCGTAAAACGGAGAAACCATGCAACCACAAATGAATGCATACAAACAAACCGAAGTTGAGACCGCCGACCGGGGGCGCTTGCTCCTGATGGTGTACGATCACTGTATCAAGTGGTGCATCAACGCCCGCGAGGCCATCAATAAAGGACAAATCGCCCAAAGGACCCAGTGTATTTTCAAGGTCCAGGACGGAATTACGGAATTGATTTGCTCCTTGGATATGGAAAAAGGTGGGGATATTTCCAAAAATCTTCGTCGCCTGTATGATTTCTACAGCCAGCACTTGACCGAAGCCAATATAAAGAACAAGGAAAAAAACGTGGCAGAGGTGCAAGCCATGCTAGAAGGGCTCCGCGAAGCCTGGATTGGAGCCATCAGCAATATCCGCCAGAACCGGGAGCTCGCGGCCCGCTTGCAGCCTAGCCAGCAAAGATCCTACATCAGCATGGTCGGATAATGCCAAATCCCGCCGTTTTGGAATCCGTGGATATCCTTGGTCAGGTTCACACCTATTACACCAAGGCGCTAACCATTGGGGCAGGAATTGGAACCATGGAGCCAGAAGCCTTGGTTCTCATTTTGGATGAACGGGCCAGAATCCTGCAACGCACGCAGGCCTTGTTTTCACGCTACATTACGCTCAAGGAATCCTTGGAAAAGGCCGGACTTTCTCCTTCAGAACAGGCCTTCCTTGGGGAACAAAAAGCGCGAATCAAAGATTTGGCACCTAAATTCCAAGCCCAGGAACGACAAATCGCCACTCAATTGAAAAAACGCCTTCTTTCTATGCGTGGCGATATGCTGGAACACAACCAAAGCGCCAACGCCATTCGGCAGTACCTATCGGCCCCGCAGGCCAAGCCTTACATATAAATCCACCTGTCGGGCGATAATCCCATCCCAGGAAAAGTTCTCGGCAATTCTTCGCTTGGCACCCTCGACCAAGCGAGTTGCTAAGCCAGACTCTTGCGCAAGTCGGATCAGCGCATCGCACAATGCCTGTGGATCCTTCTGGGGAACTAACAGGCCAGTCTCCCCATCCACCACCACATCGGGGATCCCCCCGACATTACTGGCAACCAGGGGAAGTCCCAATTCGGCCGCCTCGATCAGGACCACTCCGAGGCCTTCTGTATCGCCCCTGGAATCGACGATGGAAGGCATCACGAAGCAATTGGCTTTTTGATATTCCTGAGCGAGCTCATCTTGGGTGAGTTTGCCTGTAAAAATGACATGAGCCAGCCCTAATTCCCTCACTTGGGCCTGCAAGGATTCGCTCAAATCCCCATGACCGACAATCCGAATCTGGTATAGCAATGGATCCAATTTGGCAGCGGCCTGAATCAAAACCGAAAGGCCTTTGCGTTCAATGTGACGACCCACAAAAAGTGCCACAAACGGGGATGCCTGAAGGCCCCTGCTGACGGGTTCGGCGGATCGCTCGGGGATGGTTGTTCCATAAGGACTGAGGACTACAGGAACCTTTCGAATTGCCTCAATTTTGGCAGCCGTAAATGAACTGTTGGCGAGAACCGAATCGGCGCGCCCTAGGAGAAATGAGAGGACATGCTTCACCCAAGGATGCTTGCGCACCAGCAAAAGTTCAGCCCCATGAAAATTCAGCACCACGGGAACGCCAAAGAACCACTTGCCCGCCAGGGCAATTAAGCCATGGGGAAAAGGCCAATGTGCGTGGATGACGTGAGGCCGGCGACGCAGGCAAATCCAGAAGCAGAGAAAAAATCCAACCAAAATATAGGGTATGGCCAGGAGCTGCATCCAAGGCCGCTTGGCCAATTTTGTGGGTGCCCCTTCATCGTGGGTAAGAATCTCTAAGGAAGCAGGAGCGTAGCGAAAGCGTCGGACAGGAACCTGATCGATGAAATGGGATTTAAGCCCCTTCCAGGAAGGCGCCAGGACCTCAATTTCAACGCCGGCACCCAGTAGCCGCCGATGAGATTCCCGCATCCAAGGCACCTCTACATCCCCATCGAAACGAGGGTAGACCGAAGAGATCACCAGAATTTTCAGAGGGCCGTCTCCAAGGGATACCGGGTGATTTTAAGATTGTCCGGGACCTGCCCAGGCAAAACCAGCCCTTGTTCCACCAGAGTCACCCACAGGCGTTCGCGAAATTCAATGACACCTTGCATGGTTGAATCCAGGAATACCAAGCCAATTCCACCATCACCAGCGATGTGTCCTTTGACATCGGAACCACGCATGGACTCCGAAATGACGGTAAAGATGGACTGCCACAAGGTCCGTTCATTGACCTCGGGTTTCAGGGCTTTGCGCATGGCATCAAAATGGATTTCCATGTAGCCAAATCCAATTCCGCTCCGATCCGCCCGGACCATCTCTTCCTGGATACGCAGTTCAAAGAACTCCCAAGGGTACAAGAAGAGTTCATGACTCAATTCCGACAATATCGATTCTATGTACTCCATAGGCATACCTGCAATGTAAAAAATCTGGGACCTGTTGGGGTATCCCCAAAAATGTCCGGGTTATTGGGTTCTCAGCCATGTTTCATGGCCATTATGTATCTTTCCCCTTATGCAGACATTGCTTCGCCTAAAAAAGGTTCTCAAATCGAGCCCACTGACTTTGTTCGCCGAACAAATGACCGCATCGCGTTTTCCCAACTATCGTTGTCGGCCACTGACCGCAGATGAAATAACCCTGCTCACGTCAAGCGGGAATTATTGCGAAGACTGGTCCTTGATTCAAGTCGAAAATAATTTCGATGCAAGCCGAGTGCGCCAATCCATATTCCAAGGCCAGATCCGCCTCCCTGCCTTTTATGGCACGGTTCTTACTCCAGGTGGCATCTCGGTTCCAACCGGAATCTACCGTTCCACCATTTATGACTGCGTGATTGAAAACTCCCACATCCAAGATGTTTCCCACATGTCCGGAGTCATTGTTTCGCAAGGCGCCATCCTGCAGAATATCGGCTCCTTCGTGACCTCGGGTTTAACGAGTTTCGGAGTCGGAAAATCCATTCCCATAGGCACCGAAATGGGAGGCCGCACCATCAGGCTTATTCCAGACCTCTCCCTCGATCTCGCCGAGGCTTTGGTTTTGGACCGCAAGGACTCCGAAGGCCTGGCAGCCTGTGGCCAGCAGATCGAGTCTTGGATTCTGGAGATTCAACAAAAGATGTGCTTTGTGGGCAAAGGCGCCAAAATCTGCAACACCAACATCCTGCGAAACTCCTGGATCGGCCCCCACGCGAGAGTCGACGGGGCCGCCAAGCTTCGCAATTCATTTCTTTTCAGCTCCCTGGAACAACCCACCGAAGTCTACGACGGAGTGATCCTCGAGGGCGTTCAGACCCAGGAAGGGGTACGCGTCCATTCCTTCGCCCAGGTTCGCGATTCCTTGCTCATGCGACAATCCAAGGTGGGGCGTCTGGCCCTGGTCAATTCATCCATCATCGGTCCCTGCGCCCACATCGAAGAAGCAGAAGTCACTTCCAGTTTTGTGGGACCCCTCGCACAATTGCACCACCACTCCCTGCTGATCTCAACCCTTTGGCCCGAAGGCCGGGGCAACGTCGGTTACGGCGCCAATGTGGGAAGCAACCATACGGGCCGCATGCCCGACCAAGAACTTCGTGCCGGCATCGGTCAGTTCTTTGGCTTGGGCACAAGCATCAAATTCCCGTCCAATTTTTCTGAATCTCCCTTCACCCTGATTGCCACAGGCGTAACGACTTCCCCGCAAAGGTTGCGGTTTCCCTTTGCACTCATTGGGGCACCCCTGACCCCCATTGCAGGAATGCCAAGTCATTTGAACGAAGTCCATCCCGGTTGGGGCTACGCACGCAATGCATTTTCCATTGCACGTAGCCTGTACAAATACACACAACGTTCCAAAGGGTTCCCCGAAGAAATCGGTTACGATCTTTTGAACCCCGAACTGGCCCGCCAAGTTCTGGATGCATACAACCGTCTTTCCACCACGGCTGTCAAAGACATTTACACCGAGAAGGAAATCATTGGCCTGGGGAGCAACATCCTGCGGGAATCCGTGCGGCAGGAGGCTATTCATTCGTACCTTGCCTACCTGGACCGGTTTGCGGTAGACACCGCCCTGACCACACTGGAGCAAGCTCCGGATCTGCTCGAGAATTCTTCGCCCGTGGACATTCGCAGGCTCTTTCAAGGCGACTTGATGAAGGAACTATGGAAGCTACTTCCCATTCCAGATTCCATTCCCGCATTGGTCCGCCGTCACCGTACCCTAGAAAAGCGCTGGCTGGAATCCATTTTACAAAGCCTATCTCGCGATGGTGAGCGCGGTCGAAAAATATTTGATGACTACGACTGGGTCCACCCCGATCCGCAGGATTTCATCGACTGGCAAAAGGCCCGCTTCGAAGGTACCCGCAAGCGTTGCAATCACCTTTTAAAGACCTTGCGCGAACCCAACATCGGCACAGAGGACTAAAACATGTCGCGCACGATTTTCCTATTTCTGCTTTTTACATTCAACAGTTTGTTTGCCACAGACTATTTTCGCCACCCCATGCAAGGGGAACCATTCGAACTGTGGAAATACGAATTTGTACTTGACAACGGAACTCGCGTTTGGCTCACCTACTCCAATGTGACCCTGCCTGCAGTCGGTAAAAAAATTGCTGCGGAACTGTCCTTGAATAATTTCAAATCCGCAAATTATTCCGTGGGAAAACAATTTCCCGTATCCGACTGGAACGAGGACAAAGCTAGCGGGAATATAGTGATCCGCGAGGGCTTCGCCATGCTCGGGTTCCCCGGGACCGGGCACCGGGTTCAATTTTCAACCGGGAAGAATCAAGGGTTTTTTCTGGACCTGGAGTTTTCTGATGCCGCACCGACTGGAGAGGCAATGGTCAATTCCTTGGAAGGCACCACGGTTGGGATGGTGGTCCACATTCCCCAAGGCCGCGTCAAGGGTCGCCTTGCAGTCGGAAAAGACACGCTCAAACTCAACGGCAAAGGCTCGCTTTTGCACACCTGGCACCCCAAAGCCGCAACGGACTTCGCAGTCCGATCCATTGCGCTCTTCTCCTGGGGCGATTCTCCTTTTTGCGGACAAATTCTCCAGGGGAAAAATGGCCAGCTGCTAGGACATGCCATTGCCCTCCGTGATGGCAAGGCGATTACGCTCATTCCAAAGAAAATGCTCGTCGAAAAGAATTCCCTCTTCATTGAGTGGACAAACCCTGAGTTCCCTTCACTGAATTTGAATCTCCAAAAACCCTTCCAGAAATACTCCGCCCTTTCGACCGTCGATTCCTGGATTGAGCGCCAGGCAGCAAAAGTGGTCATGGGGGGAGACCGCATTTTGTGGCGCGGACAGGCTACCACACCCTTCGGGGCCATGGACTGGGTCGCTACGGGATTTTCCGAATGACCCAGTTCAGACCTTGCATTGACCTTCACGACGGTCACGTGAAACAGATTGTCGGTGGAACCCTCTCGGACTCCGGTGGTGGGCTGGTCACCAATTTCATTTCGGACAAACCCGCCTCCTACTTTGCAGAAAAATACCGCAAGGACAATCTCACCGGTGGCCATGTAATCCTCCTGGGTTCGGGTAACGAATCCGCCGCCCAAGACGCCCTTTCCGCTTACCCCGGTGGCCTGCAAATCGGTGGTGGCATTTCCATCGACAACGCCAAAGGGTGGCTAGAAAAAGGAGCGTCCCATGTAATCGTGACCTCCTGGATCTTTCAAAACAAGTCCCTGCAAATGGACCGCCTTTCTGCTCTGGTTTCTGCCATCGGAAAAAACCGTTTGGTGCTCGACTTAAGCTGCCGTAGGTTCCAAGGAGGTTGGAACATTGCCATCAACCGTTGGCAAACCCTTACCCCCGTGCAAATCCTCCCCAAAACCTTGGATCTTTTTGCGGGGTACTGTGCGGAATTTTTGATCCACGCTGCCGATGTCGAGGGAAAGCAGGCCGGCATGGACGAAGAGCTGATCGCATTTTTGGCTAAACACAGCCTGATCCCAGTTACTTACGCGGGCGGAGCCCGTAGCATCGCCGATTTGGAACGCTGCCAAGCAATCTCGCAGGGGACGGTGGATCTTACCATCGGAAGTGCGCTGGATATCTTTGGCGGAAAAGGAGCCTCTTACGCAGACTGCATCGAATTCAACCAGCGCCACCGCTAAATCCAACCATAGCCCCAAACCGGTTGCAGGTCGGGTGGTCACCAGCAGGTTCCGCAAGCGGTACTTTCGCTTTTGCACCGAGAACCCCATTCTTGGCGTATTCCTGATTCCAATTGTCGTATTTGGTCAGGTACTCCTTTACCTCCCCGAAATTTTCCGTTTAAGGGCGATCAATAAGAAGCGGGTTCGCGATCCGGAAAACCCACGGATCGTTTTCTGGACCGATACGCTCGATGAAGTCAACGGCATTGCAAACAACATTCGGCTTACCGTCAAAACCCATCAAGATAAGGGCCGCAAGGTGAATCTGCTGGGAGCAGTTCACCGGAGCCGCGAGGGTGGCCGGATTGAAAACAGCTTTGTCATTTTATTTCCGCTTGCCTTTGCCATGCCCCAGCTCGGATACCCGGACAGCGAACTCTCTGCGGCACACATCGGGGCTGTCCTCCGTTGGATCCGTCGGTATCCACCGGATGTGGTCGAGCTGGAGACCCCCAACCCCGGGGCCTGGATCATGATGTTCATTTGTAAAATTCTGGGAATCCCTGTGATCAGCCACTACCGAACCGATGCGAACGGTTACACGCGCATGCTGGTGAAATACCGCTTCATGCATTGGTATGTGGGCACCCTGGTCAAGATTTTTTCCAAACTGACCACCCCCGTGGTTGCGCCTTCGCAGGACTTCAAGAAAATCGTCATGGAAGAAATGGGACTTCCCGCATCCAAAGTGGTCCTCCTTCCGCGCGGAATCGACCTGGCCAATTTTTCACCCGCCCGGCGAAACGCCGGATTCTGGAAGCAATATTCCCAGGTCAACCGACCGGTGCGTTTTCTCTTTGTCGGGCGGGTTTCCCTAGAAAAATCCCTTCCCTTCATGGAATCCCTGTGGCGTTCCTTCCGCAAGTTAAATCAAAATGCGGAGCTCATGATCGTGGGGCATGGTCCCTACCTGGAACAAATGACATCCAACCTTGCGGACTGCCCCGAGGTCTCCTTCACGGGACAACTATCGGGCGACCCCTTGTTTAGTTTGTATGCAGAGGCGGATTATTTTCTATTTCCCAGTGGCAATGACACCTTTGGCAATGTAATTGTAGAGGCCTTGGCCAGTGGCACTCCTGCCCTCATATCTGACCGGGGAGGGCCCAAGGATATCGTAGAGGGCACGGACTGTGGGCAGATCATCTCTTTCCGGGACGAGATCGCCTGGACGTCCGCCATGGTGGAAGCCTCCGCGTTTCGCACCCAAAAACCTTCGGAATATGAGGCTCTGCGAGTCCGTTGTCAGGATCGATCCCGAATGTTCAATTTGGAGAACGCCTGCAATGCCCAGTGGGAGTTTTTAAAAGCCCTTGCCGCCAAATACTATCAATAAAGCAATTGCAAAAAAGCTGATCCAATGGTTCCTGACCCATCGCCGGTCTCTCCCCTGGAGACCCAAGGATGTGGACGCAAAACGGGACCCTTATTCCACATGGATCAGCGAAACCATGTTGCAACAAACTCGGGTGGATACTGTCCTGGGCCATTATGCACGTTGGATGCAATCATTCCCCACCGTGTTTCTTTTGGCCGCGGCCCCAGAGCAAATCGTTCTCAGCCACTGGCAAGGTCTGGGGTACTATGCCAGAGCCCGGAATCTGCACCAGGCTGCGCAAATCATTGTGCAGGAACATGGGGGCAAATTCCCCCCGGAGCACAAGCGGCTTACAGCCCTTCCCGGCATTGGCCCATATACCGCCGGAGCCATCCTCAGCTTGGCGTTTCATCAACCAGAACCCGCCCTAGATGGAAACCTCATTCGAGTTTTTTCCCGTTTGCAAAACTGGGAGGGACTGCCCCAGGAGTCTGCGCACTGGAAGTCGCTGTACTGGAATCTCGCGACTCGCTTTGCCGAGCAATCACCGCCGAATTTGATCAACGAAGCCCTGATGGAATTTGGCGCATTGGTTTGTACCCCGAAAAAACCCGACTGCGCCCATTGTCCTATCGGGGATCATTGCCAAGCGCTCCGCTTGGATCTGGTCCACCTAAGACCTCCCCTTCGCAAGACTCGAGCCCCTTTGGATGTGCGCGGAAACATCCTCATCCTACATTACCAGGACAAGCTCCTGGTGGAACGGGGCACGACCGGACTACTCGCCAAGCAGTGGCGCCTACCCATGGGCTCTACTGCCGAGGACCTGATTCGCGCCTTGGAATTAAATCTTTCGGATATCCGAAAATGTGGCCTGGTCAAGCACTCCATAACCCATCACCGCATGCAACTCCAGGTGGTCTTCGCCAAAACTCAAAGCGATGTCTTGCCCCCCGACCCTGATGAGAATTTCCAGAGACAGTGGATTCCCCTGGACCGCTGGCAAGAGACCCTGGTCAATTCCTTAGCTGCCAAAGCAATCCGGAAATGGAGCTAATAGCGGTATGCGACCTTGCACATAAACCGGGTCCGATCGGCATTTGTCCCGGGAACTTCTACAACATTTCCAACCAGAACATGAAGCCAGGTCGCTTCAAGCTCCAAGGACTGCTTAGGAAAGCTTTGCCGGATCACAGCATTCCACACGAGTCTTCCGGGTATTTTAGTGTGGGAGGAATCTGCGTTGCGCCAATTCATGCTGGACTGGTATTGCCAAACATGCCCAATTCGCAGTCCGGATTTGAAACGGAAATCGGATTCCAGCCAAGTTACCAGCTGCGAAGGGCTCCAGCGTATGCGTTCCCAGGTTTTCCCCCACCGGGTTTCATGGCTTAGGCCACCACTGAATTCATAAGAACGGAAAGTCGTTCCCAGAGTTACCGTCTTGCGGATTCCGGTCAAAGGGTCCGAAATTCGGGTCAGCGAATCCCCCTTCATCAAGCCACGGGCACCCACCTGAATCCAAGGCAATGCCTCGATCTCCAAGCGGAACCGGGATGGATTCTTCTGGTATTTGATGGAAAGATCCTGCACCAAATACGGAGTTTCTGGATCCATTTGAATGGATTGAGATGCACCTCCCCACTCTTCGTCCATTGAAAACGGGTGTTCCCGCGAACCTGCGCTGGTGCGAGTTTCTAGGCTCAGCGCATTCAAATCTACTCCAACAGTATCCAGAATAAACCAGTCGTTTTGATTCGCTCCCATTAGGGCAGATATGCGCCAGAGTTTTCCCGAATAGGCTCCCCCTGCCCAAGGAATCAGGCGAAGGGGGGCATCAGCCACAAAGGGATAGCCACCCGAATTATGGATATTGGACCAGTCCATTCCAAATTGAATATGACGAAGTGTATCTTGATAAGAGAGTTGAAGCCGTTGATTGGACTGGGTTCCTTGGGTGGAGGTCGCTTGATTCCAATACGAAAGAGAATCCCAGGCGGAGCGGAGGCGGAATCCGTGGCTTGCAAAATCCCCATCCACTCGATTGGACTTGACACCAATCCAGTTTCCGGTTTCACCAAACAACCAAAGGTATTCTACCCCACCCTGCACCCGGACAGAATAGCGTTCCCCCTGCAAGGAGGCTCCACCCCGTAGAGCAGAAAACGCGGGATAATTTTCGCCAAACCAGGAAAATTGCTGATCGGGATTTTGCGGTGCTAAACGACCCACTTCCGTAAACCGCTCTCCCATCATATATTGACCAAAATGATCCACCTGGCGCAAGAACACAAACGCAAAAAATCCTGCCACCAATGGTGTAGAGATCGAAACATCCATCATGGGCGTGCGGTTTTCGGCAGGGTTGCCTGCTCCGGAAACAGCCTCCTGCACAAGCTTGTCTCCCAATTCATTCCCTGTTTTCACAAACACTCCGGGCACGGGCCAATCCAAAGCGCGGACAGGAATTTCGGCATTTCCGATCAGGGTCGCCCAAGTGGAATTCAAGGGATTCCAAGGCTGGTGACGCCCCATGACTCCGCTTTGGGAGGCGGACCTGGCCCACCAGTCCACCGGACTTGCCACCGCAGTACTTGCCGTCGGATCCATTAAGGAGCTCATGCCCGGCACCTCGGCAGGAATCTGTTCCAATCCTACAACCTCTGTGGCGAACACGGAGCACAGGGTCAGCAAAATGAAGACAAGTCGCATCACCATAAAGCCACCCCCACTCCAATCCCGATCCAAAAAAACCGTGATGGGATGGGCGAGGTCCAAATCTGCTGATAATTCACCCCAAGGTGGAGTTGAGTTTTTTCCCCGAAATGGAACAAGGGCATGCGCCCCCGGCAAATCCATCCAAAATCACTTTCATTGCTGGAAAGCTGATAATACACAGCAGAAGAACTTTGCACTAACGGGGACGTTGCCCGCTCAAAGAAAAGCCCTATTCCTGCCCCGATCTCAAATCCATGCAAATAGGGGACAGCATAGTCCAGTCCCATGGAACCCACCAAATGCTCGACTTGGCTTTTTTTCCAACCCGTAAGCTTCGCATAAGCTAGACTGATCTGGCTGCGCATGCCATTTGCATAAGAAAAGGACATTTCACCCTGGGCCATGGGGACTCGATCGAATACTTCCGAGAGTTCAAACAGGGGCGCAACCATTCCGCCCTCGACGCTGATGGCCCCATGCTCAAAAGGCGTTGAGGCAAAGGCCCCCACCCCCATTATCAACCATAGCCAAACGAAGAGCTTCACACTATACCTGGTTTACTCGGCGCAAACGGGCGGCAAAGAATCCATCAAACCCAAGAGTCGCGTCAAAGGATTGGACACAACCGTCCTTCACCCAATCCTGCCCTAAAATGGAACTGGCGTCATCCAAAACAAATTCGGGATGATGCTTCAGAAAATGACGCACCACGAAAGTGGTTTCCTCTGGCTCGGGACTGCAGGTTCCATATACGAGAACTCCCCCGGGGGCAAGGCATTCCGCGGCTCCGGCCAGAATCTTGCGCTGGCGGGCCACGATCTCCTCAAAGGCCTGGGGATCTAGGCGCGACGGCACTTCGGGACGGCGGGAAACGACTCCCAAGTTGGAGCAGGGTACATCTAAAAGAATCCGGTCAAAACGGGTATTCAAGGTTGGGGCGCAGGCATCCTGGACCACGGATTCAAAAGCAGGCAATTGCAGGCGGTCGGAAAGATCGGAAAGAGATGCCAACCGAGACGCATCAATATCGGAGGCGGTCAGATGGATCCCTGGCATGCGTTCGAGAAGCAGTGCGGACTTCCCACCGGGTGCGGCACAGGCATCCCAAACCGATTGTCCATTATTGACATCCAAAAGCCTGACTAGCAAATCGGCTGCAGGATTCTGGACAGAAAATAACCCTTTACGAAATTCCTCGGTGCGCAATAAGGACCCAATTTTATTGCCCACATCGATCCAGCGGTCGCCCCAGACCCTGGCATCATCTAGGCCCACGGCCTTCTGAAAGTCCGCCAAAGAAATGCGGGCAATGTGAACGCGGATCCATTGCCCGGGAACCGCGCGCGAGGATTCGCAACGAGCGCGGATGGCCACCACATCACCTTTGGACTCTTTGAGCCACTTGCCAATCAACCAATCGGGCATGGAAAATTCAAGCGCGAGAGCCTCGGACGGATTTTCGGGGAGTGGAGGCATTCCTTCGCGAACGGCGCGTTGCAAAATCGCATTCGCGAATTTAGATGCAACAACCCCAGATACCTGGTGCACCATGGCCACAGTCACATAGACTGCTGCATGCCTAGGCACCCGATGCAAGAAAAATATTTGATATAAACCCGAACAGATGGCGAGCTCGGTGACCAGGGGTGGCTTCTTTTTGGCATACGCCCTGACCACACTCTGCAGGCGACGGAAATTCCGGCAGGTTCCAAAGGCAATTTCCCAAGCCAGTCCGCGATCGGGATCCGATAAATCGCCCACATTGTTTTGCAGGTAGTCCTGAATGGTTGACTCATTTTTCTGCCAAGCCACGAGAGCGCCCAAGGCTACAAGGCGGGATTGAACTCCTGAGTCACTCATCTTTTACTCCACAAACAAGGTCCGAAGGATTTTGCACTCCCCGGATAAACTCGGCCACCGGCATGGGCTTTTTGCCTTCTGCTTGGACAACCAATAATTCCAATGCGCCTTCACCTGTGCCCACAAAGACACGATGATCGGAGTCGACGCGAAAATGCCCGGGAGCGATACCTGGAAACCCCGGAACGGGATGACTGCGATGAACGCGAAACAATTTCCCTCTCAGGAAGGTGTAGGCTCCAGGCCAAGGGAAAAAACCACGGATCCGGTCATGCAGATCCTGGGCCGGGCGCGACCAATTCAGCAACCCATCTTCCTTGCGAAGCTTTGGTGCAGGACAGCTCGATGGGTGATCTTGATGCAAGGGCTCGATGAGTCCCTGCTCCAACCCATCGAGAGCTTTGTCCAGAGCCTGGCAACCCAGTGGTTCCATGTGGTGAAGGACATCTTGACCGGTATCGTTGGGACCAATGACCAGACGTTCCTGCACCAGGATTGGTCCGTGATCCATTTTTTCATCGAGCAAAAAAACAGTCAATCCGGTTTTGTGTTCTCCGTTGGCGACAGCCCATTGCACCGGAGCGGCTCCACGGTACCTGGGGAGCAAACTGCCATGCAAATTGACGGCCCCTAGGCGGGTTGCGCCCAAGATGTTCTTGGGCAAAAGGGAAAAAGCCACCACTACAGACAAATCAGCATCTAATTCGCGCAATTCCTCTTCAAATCCTGGCTCTTTTAGACTTTCAGGCTGTAAAACCGGGATTCTCAGTTCCTCGGCGGCAACCTTCACGGGCGATGGGTGCAAATGCTGGCCACGGCCTGCGGGCCGGTCGGGCTGAGTGACTACCGCAACGACTTCATGGTTACCGCTCGCCAAATGACGCAAGAAGGCTACGGAAAATTCCGGAGTGCCCATAAATACAAGTCGCATGGTGGTTAATCCTTGAAGCTGGCCGCAATCAACAATATCTCGGACTCGATGGCAAGAAATGCATCAACGATATCCGGATCAAAATGACGCCCGCGTTCCTGCGAAATCATGTCCCGGGCAGTTTCGTGGGTGAATGGCTCTTTGTAGACCCGGCGGGACCGCAATGCGTCGTACACATCCGCCAGCGCAACAATCCGGGCCGAGAGAGGAATTTCAGCACCCTTGAGAGGACGTCCGACTCCAGGCTCCACAAAATAGGCCATGGTGCCACCGATGGAAAGAATATTCGGGTAACCCGTACCATCCCAACGCTGGTGATGATGGTAGGCAATTTCCCGGCCACGGGAAAAGAAAGTCGTTCGCGGAAGCTTGTCTTCGAGCTCTGCCATGAGATCGCCACCCACAATGGTATGCATCTTCATGAGCTCAAATTCTTCACCGGAGAGCTTGCCTCGCTTCTTCAGGATTTCATCCTTGGTGCCCACCTTGCCAATGTCGTGCAGGGGTGCAGAAATGTAAATGTCTAGGACAAAGTCGTTGTCTACAATGCCCTGAAATTTTGGATTGCCAATCAAGGACTGGGCAATAATCCGGGCATATTCCTTCATGCGCTGAATATGCTGTCCCGAGCTGAGATCGCGGGCTTCGGAAATTTTCGCGAACCCATGCACGGATTCCTGCTGAATGCGAATGTTCTGTTCGGAAATTGCAGAAACCATGGATTCAGCATCTCTCATGGCTAAGAAATGCAAGCGGTTTGATTTTTCCTGGGACTTCCGGATTAGCCAATTGAAGCCCTGCATCAACAAAAAGAAAAATCCGAAAAGAGACAAAATTTGTGCAATTGCCGAAACGGAAAGACTAAACCAGAGTTCGCTCGCTCCAATAATATGGGAGGCGAGAACGAGGAAAAAATGCGCGATGAGGGAGAGGGCAAGAGAGAGAAAAAGCGACTGCCGTTCGACCAACCGGAGGCAACGCTCCGCATTTGTCAAGGGTTCCGCATTGTCATTGGCCAAGGTGGAGGATTCGAGAATTTGGCAGGTGTCATCAGGTGTCATGCTTTGAGTAATCTATTCTAAAAGAGTTATACACGGTCAAACCTAGAAAAAACGTATAATTATACTAGAATGAAACGCAAAACTTTACCTTCACTTTTTTTGATTCTTTCCTTTTTTGGGGTTTCCTCGGCTACAGACCTCTGTGGCATGCTCTACATGCCCACCACGCTTTCGAAGGATAAATCCCCCTATCGCATTACTGGCGATATCTATGTTCCACCAGCGTCCCGTCTCACTATTGAGGCTGGGGTTGAGCTTTTAGTGGCCGCAAAGGATTCCTGCGACCAGGACCTGCAACAGCTGGACTGGTCTGACAGTCAATTTGTGTCCATCAAAGTCGATGGGAACTTTTACGTCAAAGGGACTCCCAAGAACCCCGTGATCATCCGCCCCGAAAAACCGGCGACCGGCAAAATCCAGTGGGATGGACTCCGAATCCGCAAGCAGGACGAAGAGACCGCCGTAATCAAATTTTTACAATTGTCTGGAGCCAACCGCGGGTTGCAAATCGACCACTCGGTCTTTTCCATCCAGAACAGTTTTTTTGTTGAAAACAACACCGGAATTTGGTTAGGCGAAAGAGCGAATGTTTCCATTACCAACAATCTCTTCAGCCAAAACACTTCCGCAGGCATTTACCTGCAGTATTCCGCACCTCTGGTGGTGGCAAACATCTTCTACCAAAATCCAACCTACGCGATTTGGGCCGATTCCCGTAAAGGGATAAAAATTAAATCCAATGTTTTCTTTGGAAGCGGCGAACAGGATTGTTGGCATTGCCCCCTCGATATTGGGAAGCATGCATCCGTAAATGCAAATGGAGACTCCACGGACCAGTTCGACAACATTTTTGCTGACCCAGCCTTCGAAAATTCACTTGCCGAAGCCAAGAAAAAGCACTTGGATAAATTCGTTCCAACATCCGAAAACACCGTTTCCGACAAAAACCTGCAGGCGGTCCACAACAAGGCCGATTCCCTTGGCAAAGCAGGCCTTCCTCCCAAGCCGGTATTCCAGGCCCAGGGGATCGGAGCCTGGCGAATCTCTAAATATTCTCCTGCCCTGGACGCGGCTCCAGACCAAGAAAAATACCAAGACGCCAACGGAACTCGTGGAGATATAGGACCTTGGGGAGCCACAATGAAATACGAGATCAAGGAACCCTGAACCACCCTTCGCAGGCCAAATGTCCGCTATCAAAAAAGAAGAGCTAGGATGTAACATCCTAGCTCTTCTTTTTGCATTTGGATTTGAGGGCTTATTGACCGAGGAACTTGCGGCCTAGACCGAAGCCATCCTTGTACTCGATATAGTCTGGAACAAAACCTGAGTCAAAAGAGAACTCCACATTGACCGAGCAGGTGCCTTCGTCAAGCAGCTTGCCACTTCCGTTCTTCAACTTTTCCTTGGTGGGCTTCATCGGATCAACCCCGGTGCACCAACCAGAAAGGCCACCCTTGACGATGGACTCCTTTCCATCCGTGGAAACGATCTTGATGGTTTTGGTATCGATATCGGAATTATTCCCCGAAGAATTCCACATCTGCAGCTCACCCTTCGCGCCAGTTGAAGTGATGGAAAGGGAAGGGAAGGCCAGAACATAGCCATACTTGTTGACCCAGCGGCTTGGAGTTTCCACGCCAGCGGCTTCGAAAATCAGGAAGTCACCACGATTTTTCTTGCGCACATCGTTAAGGACAGCCTTGAGTTCCGCATTGTTCGGTGCCACGACTTCCGCAGATAGGTATTCATATTCACGGGCAACCAGATTATCGACATTCAATGCATTCTTTAATACGTTGCCCACATACTTCTTTTCGGCCTCGTCCCGGGAGCTTTGAATTTTGGCTGCCCCAACCTTACCATTTTTGGCAGACACCTCTTCAGCATGTTTCAGGTTTTGAAAACCCTGTAAAACAAATTCATAGCCACCATCTGCGTTGGCCTGACCCGCACCGATGGCCGCAAGAGTGGTCACAAATTCTTCGATGAGAGCCTGATCCTTGGACTTTTCGACCATTTTGTCGACCTGCTCCAAATAGCCCGCAACCACATTGCTCATGGGATCTTTTTTGGCAAGGAACGCGGCCTGACGCAAATAGGCCCGGCCAAAATTATCGTAAAAGCCTTCGGAAACTCCGCCCTTCTGGTCTGCCTTGGTATACATGGCGATGGCGTTCTGCAATCGACCGGCGGCGAGATGCTCGTCGCCCAAGCTTTCAACTTTGGACTTGCACCCAAAGAAGAATAGAGAAGCGACTACGGAGACCAGCAATATTTTTTTTGACTTTTTCATGTTTTCCCTGTTGATTTTCTAGTTTCAGTTGGGTACAATCGGTTTAAGGTTTAAATCAATTTAATAAAACCTCGATCCAAGAACGAACTTTTTTAATGGAGTCCCAATGAGGGTCTTAGTGATCTCTCCCGAAGCAGGAACTTGGCCACACCCAAGCATTCTTGCCGACTCCGTAAACGGGTCCATCAAAGCCTATTCTGAATTGGGAGCCGAGGTCCGGGTTTATTCGCCCTGCTATTCGACTGAGCCTCCGGACCCATCCGTTCCCCCCGACATTTACCAAGGCCAAGAGAGTGTACGTGGTGAAGGTTATGGGATCGCCAATGCCCCGGGCTCCCCCTTTTTCCTTGTTCGCCATTCCGGTTACTTTTCCCGCTCCGGCCAATACAACGATCCTGACAAAATCCCATATTGGGACAATCACTATCGGTTTTCCCTTCTCGTTTCGGCAGCCTTGCAACACTGCGAGGTTAGCGGCTTCAAGCCACATTTCATCCATTGTCACGAATGGGGCGCAGCCCTTGCCGGTGCCTACGCACGCTACGTCTACCGGGAAAGTTTTGGCAAAGTTCCTGTTATTCTTACCATCCACAACATTGAATACGACTTCCATTTCCTCGAACAGGACATTGAGCGGATAGGCCTCGATTGGAAGGACTTCAACTTGGACGGATTTGAATTCTGGGGTAAAGTCAGCCTGCTCAAAGCCGGAATCCTATATGCAGACCAGGTGGTTTTTGCTTCGGAAGGGTACCACCAACAGGTGCTGGACCGAAACCTGGCCGGTGGTATTCGAGGCTTCTTGGAAAGGCACCAGCATAAGCTGGTCGGCCTGCAGCATGGGATCAACTATGACCGTTGGACCCCATTTTCCTCCTTGCCCGCAAGCCTTAAAGAAAAAAGCCTGGCCAAAGCGGCATTCCAACAAACAAAAAAACTGGATGTCGCCGAGACATTCGTGGTGTACTGCCATCTGGATCGCGAAACCATCCGCACGGCTGAAACTCTTTTTACCATCTTGACAGACCTTTTCCATCTTCCCCTGCAGCTGATCGTGGGACATTCCCCTACCTATCATGACCAGGAATATTTTCGTGCATTGGCAGACCAGAATCCCAGCCGAATGAGCGTGGTTGTCATCCGCGATGCGGAAGTGGAATTAAAAGAAGCTTTGACCGCTGCCGATGTCCTATTTCTGTCCAGTACCGATGAACCTTCAGCATCCCTTATTCTCAGGGCGATGGCTTGTGGCGCAATTCCAGTAACTGGGAAAGACACCGGCTGTGCGAGCCTTTTGAGCCCGTTCAACGGAGAAAACGCGCAAGATGCCAATGCCGTTCTGGTCGAGGAACCTTGGCCGGACCAAATGCTCCGTTCCCTGCGAACCGCCCTGGACCTATATACATCTGGAAGGGAAGACTGGAACCTGATGACCGCGAACGCCATGAAGTTCCGTTACACCTGGAAAAAAACAGCCATGGCATATCTGGCATTAAATAGTTAAATTGGGGTCTGACTGAAAATCGGGCCCATAGCTCAGTTGGTTAGAGCAGCGGACTCATAATCTGCTGGTCCCTGGTTCAAGCCCAGGTGGGCCCATTTTCTTCACTTCTGGTACAAAATGATCATTGCCATCTTAGGCGGCGCCTTCGATCCGGTCCATGTGGACCACCTTCACCTGGCCCAAGTTGCCATCGAAGCGGGGCTTTGCCAGGAAGCCTGGCTCACACCTTCCCCCGACCGATGGGACAAACACCCCCAGGCCAGCGCAGCACATCGAATCGCCATGTTGCAAGTCGCCTTACAGAATAGCGCGGGCCCGATCCGAGTCTGCACAGCAGAAATTGACCTGGGAGAATTCCGTGGCACCTACTCCTTGCTGAAACATCTTCGCTCTCAATTTCCCCAGCATGAGTTTCGCCTAATTGTGGGCGCAGACAACCTTGCCAGCATCCCAACCTGGAGAGACCCCAGGTACTTTACCGGGGACAATTTCAATGGGGAACAGCTACTCCGGGAATTTGCCCTGATTGTTTTCCCCCGAGACCCTATTTGCCTGCCTTCCCTGGATTCTTTTGTCGACAAAAGTTATCGTGGAATATTTCCGCTTCGAGATGATCAAGCCAAAGCAGTCGGCTCCGCCTCGAGCACAGATTTGCGCACCCAGATACGAAAAAACCCCTTGAGCAGAACCATGCTGCCACAAGGGGTTTGGGACTATATCGAGCTCAACTCATTGTATTAATGAGTCAACACCGCACGAATCAGGCGGGACTGCTTTCCTTGAACCAGACGGAACATATACACGCCACCGGGGAGTGTAGCACCGTTCCATGCGATTGTGTGAACGCCCTGCGAAACGGAGCCATTGAACACAGAACTTACCAAACGGCCATCCGTTCCAAAGACATCCAGCTTCGCTGTTCCGGACTCGTAAGTGCGGAAAGCAATTTCGCGACCATTCATCTTCACGAAACCGAAACCGGCATCGGGCTTGACACCCAGAACAACCGTAGAACCCTGATAGCAAGGATGTGTGGACTCCATGTAATTCAGAGTACCGTCTCCATTATCGTCACCAAGCATCCAAAGTGAAGTCTGCCCTGGCAAAACGGTCAGACAGAGAGGATTGGCAATTGTGGCGCTGCTGCTGGAGACAGGGATAATTACGGAGGAAGAGGAGACAGGGATAATTGTCGAGGACGAAGAAGACCGGACCAGGGAGGAAGAAGAACTCACCACAGACGAGGACACACCTACGATCACCGTTGGAGTCCCACAATACCCGTCAAAGCCGATCTTGGAAATCGTCAAGCTGGCCGCAGGGGTTGCCTTGGTCTGGAAATGCACACCAGTCTGCAGAGCCCGATTGATTGTTGCCGCACAAGGAGCACCACCCCAGCTACCTTCCTTCTTGAAGCCAGAAAGAAGCATTTCAGCAGTACCGCCAGAGACTGCAACAGGAAGTGTCAACACATATTGAGGACATGCATCGCCAATATCCTGTTGTTTCAAAACCATGCTAACAGCCTTGGATGAGGTGTAGGAAACACAGATACTTGTCTTGGCGGTCATATTCACAACGCCCTTGGGGGTAATAATACCATTGTCTTTCCAGTCGAAACCGATAGCAGCGAAGGGATTGGTCACTGCGCCGGGAGTAAGTACGGAAACGATCGATTCAGATCCGGATAACAAAGCCAAATCAGCCGAGGTCGGAGTGGCCGAACCTAGGGAGTCCGCAAAGGAATACAAGAACCCACCGGCGACCCCGTTGAACTCCACTTGATTCACCAATGAAGGAATCCAGACGAGGTTCGTTGCCAAGGCTGCGGAGGAGGAAGACACTACCACCGCGGAACTGCTCGAAGACACAACCACAACGGAGGACGATGAAGCAACAATGGCTGAAGAAGAAGCAACAACGGAGGAAGTGCCGATCACGGAAGAGCTTGGAGTTACCGAAGAAGCCGCGCTCGAGGAGCTGACCACAGGCCATTCCTGATTAATGTTGTCCAGGTGGATTGAATTCAAAACAAAATGGGCGGATTCGCCTGTATAGATGGAGATGGTAGCAGAACTATCCACCTTGAACGCCACCTTCAGGCCGATGGCTTGGGTAAGGTCAAAATCACGAGCTTGAGCGATCACCCAGGAGGGCTGATTAAAACCACCAACCCCTGATTGGAGAAGGCATGTAGCCGATCCCATGACGGTCTTGACCGGCAAAACACAGAAAAATTCAGAGCCATCACTCACCGCAGGATCGGTATTTTGGGACCACTCGAGTTTCAAGGGTTGGTTGGATTTGTATTTAACAATCACCGAGGTGTGCCCGGTCAAGTCAATGAATTCCTTGGGAGAGTTGAGAGCCACATTGACCCAATCCATTCCGACGCCAGCGAATGGATAACCAGTCAATGCCAAGGTGGAATTCATCACCAATCCACTATCAGCTTGGAAAACAGTAGCAGCCTGGAACATGGTGGTGCTATAGGCAACCGATGCGCCAGTGGAACTCACTGCTGATATTGTGGTAGTGCTTGGACCACGGTACCCATACAAATACCCGTTCACAGTATTGGAGGCTTGTCCGAAGCCAATGCTAGGAACATAGTCCACTTGGTTGTTTTTAAATCCTTCAATGAGTAACGCGTGCGTCTGCAACGCGAGTCCCATACCCAAAACGAGTGCCGTTGATAATTTCATGTGATCTCCCTTGCAAAGATGGCTATAAAATACATTCTAATTTGGACTATTGCCCAAACAATAGTGAACCAACCCAACCAACCGCCGTTTCCCCCAAATTCCAAAAATTCGCCCATCCCCCGTCCCACCGGGCGATCCGCCGAGCGCAGCCCAAAGGCCAACCGCGAGCATCCCCCCGTCCCACCGCGACCCGCCGAGCGCAGGCCGAAGGCCGACCGCGAGCATCCCCCCGTCCCACCGCGACCCGCCGAGCGCAGGCCGAAGACCAACCGCGAGC
>CAIRAY010000191.1 GCA_903876665.1 uncultured Fibrobacterota bacterium
TAACCGCTGAAGCGGAACAGGCACATCAAGTGGAGCACTATCCACTGTGTGGACCATCACAGAACTTTGGTAGATGCACGGTGATGCTCCACACAGTGGTGTACATGTGTCCGTAATCGGGGGGAACCCCGAACGGCCCCTCCGATGGATGACACGGATAGCCGGGGATGAATCGATTTAATCCAACATATTGATGGCAGAATTCCCCCAATTTGCATTCCCCCTCTATATATCCTATATTCTCTTCAATGACTGGGCACAATTCCGCCACCAGGCTCCAATCCACGGCACGCATTTCGCGCCTGCCTGCCTGCCTGCCTGCCTGCCTGCCTGCCTGCCTGCATAATTCATCCCTTTACAGCCCTGTTCCCTAATTCCAGGAGATTCGCATGAGCCTTCGTGCCTTGTTTTTGTTGCTGTGCGCAGGTTTTGCCACAGCTCAGGCCCCTTCCGCCACAGTGGCTCCGCCACCTAAAGTTGAACGCAAGACCACCGTCGCGGTGCTAGCCTTTACGGGTAGCTTCAAGCAGTTTACGGCAGATGAATTCACCGCCGTCACCAATCGGTTTGAGACCGAACTCATGAAGACCGGGAAAATCCAGATACTCGAACGCCGCAACATGGACGCCATATTGCAGGAGCAAGGGTTCCAGCAGACCGGCGCGTGCACCAGCGAGTGTCAGGTGCAGGTCGGCCAGCTACTAGGTGTGGATCGCATCATTAGTGGCGACATTGGCAAGGTGGGCGACATGATCACCATGAACTTGAAGCTTGTCGATGTGGAAAATGGCGCCAATGTGATGAGCCATGCCATCGACATCAAGGGCGACCTGCAGACCGTGCTACGCGGTGGTTGCTACGAAATGGCGCAAATTTTCGCCGGCATCAAGCAACCCGGAAGTGATCGCACAGTTCTCACCGCCGAAAAATCGAGCGTATGGCCCTGGATCGTTGGGGGCGTTGCGGTGCTCGCCGGAGCGGTCACCACGGTAGTTATTCTGAACCAGTCTTCCACCAACCCCGACCAAACCAAAAAAGCCACGATCGAGTGATAAACTCTTTCCCCCGGAGAACCCCATGAAACCCATCAATTTCTACTCCCCAATCCCTACTCCCTACTCCCTAATTCCCCTCCTCCTCTCCCTCCTCCTCTTCTCCTGCTCCAATGTCACTAAAAATTCCGACGGCACGGTCACCACCGAATACGGCTTCAACCTCACCGATGTGATTGATGCGAACGGAAGTCCAGATTCCATGCTGGTGATGGTCACCTTCGATGGCGAGCCCCAGGATACCCTGCATTTTACCGCAGCGGACCTTGACGGAACCATTCTGCGCTTTCCAGTGGTGGCCACCGAAAACCGGGAGATCCGCATCAGCTATGTGGTCTATGCCAACGGAACTGCGGTAGCGAGCAACACCCAGACCTTTGTTTCGGGCGATAATCCCAAGGTGCCCCGGCCCAACCTGGCGCCTACGGTAAATATGGCCACCGACACCCTGCGCTTGGCGCGGGACACGGAATGGAGACCTGTCTACACGGCAACCGGCTATGAAGGCAAGCTTGCCAAAGAAAACACCCTCGCCATGATCTGGTGGGATTTTGATGGTGACAAAATTTGGGATGATTCATCTGCCCAGGCCGATATATTCCGCAAGCGCTACGACAGCGTGGGCACCTACGGGGCTAAGGTGCGCGTGCGCGACCTGCAGGGGATCGAAGCCATCGATAGCATCCAAATTACCGTGGTTGCCCAGGCCCCGCTTCTGATGCTTCGGTTTGATGAAACGGCAAGCATCGGCGATACCTTGCATGCCCGGCTCACCTACTCCTTCGACACGCCTGCATCTGCCCTGGGCGCCAAAATCCAGTGGAATTATGATGGGAAAATGGACACCACAAATGCCGACACCTTGCGCACATTCATTGCCGGCACGCCCGGCAAACACCCGCTGCACATTGCCTTGGTGGACTCCTATGGTACGGCGACGCTTGATTCGGGCGAGGTGACGGTGGTGCTCGACGCTCCCGTGGTCAATGCCGGTGCCGGAGCTTCGGGCTTTGTGGGCACTCCCATCGCCTTTGTGGGCACATCCACCCAGAGCTTCGGCAAGATCGTGCAGATGGGCTGGGATTTTGATGGCGACACCACGGGTGGAAAATGGGATTCGGTTTTCACTTCCGAAAACCTAGTCATCTTGTATACCTACGCCGAGCAGGGGAACTTTAGCGCGAGGTTCTATGCCTTGGACGACGACGGCAACAAAACCATTGGCGTGCGGCCCATGAGCATTGGGCGCAACTCCAGCATCCAGCTGCATGTGCCCGACTTGCAGCAATGGAGCGCAAGCGATACGGTAATTACCATCAAGGATTCGGTGGTGTTCGCGATCCAGCAGAAAACCGATGCCGCAGGCCCGAGCGACATTCTGCATTACAAGTGGGATTTCAATGGCGACGGCATTTGGGAATTGGATAATCCTCTAAGCGGCAACACTGACTACCGTTACGCGACTGCGGGTACATACAAAGTATTTCTGAAACTGGTGGATAGCCAGGGCGACAGTGACATCGACAGTCTCACAGTCCATGTTCTGCAAGGGGTGCCGGTCGTTAGCGCTGATACTGCGATCACCAACGGTAGCGCAAATTCTGCGATCACCTTCAGCGGAATCGCCACGGACCCCAATGGCGAAGGCAACCTGAATGCGCTTATGGGGAGCATCGCTAGCGTCAAATGGGACTACAACGGCGATGGGACCTTCGACCGCACCTCGGCCACCAACACTGGCTTTAGCTATACCTACGGCGACTTGAAGGCTGACAGTACCTACACGGCCAAATTCTGCGCCACGGACAACGACGCCAACGAGGCGTGCGCGACACGGAGCGTGAGGATTGTGAACCATGCTCCGGTGCTCGGAGCGAGCGCCATCAACGTCTCCCAAACCCCGGTGAGCATCACCAAGCCCAGCGTGCTCAAGGTCAACGCCACGGATTTCACCGACGCCGATGCGAACCAGGTCGATTCCATCACCTGGAGCTTCAGCGATGGGGCCACAGCCCGCAAACTAGGCCGTAATGACACGCTTTGGCTGGTGAGAGCCACTGCAGCTACTGTTACGGTGACGGCTACCGTCAAGGACAAATACGGCCTCACGGCGAGCAGGTCCACCGATGTTGTGGTATCTACAGGCACCATCAACGTGACGGGTACCGGCGATATCGTATCGGTGATCAACGCGCAGGTAGCCCTGAACCCTGCGGTGACTTTTACCTTGGCGGGGCAAACCCTGGCAAGCTGCAGGTGGAGCATCAATGGCGCGGGTTTTGGCTCAGCGAGTGCTACTTGTGCCAACACTATCACCATGCCTGGTTCTCCGTACTCCGATTACACGGCAGCCTTCGAAGCCACCAGCGATGTGGGCACACAAACTACGGGCACCATCCATATTTTGGTGCGCGACGGGTTTATTGACCCGCGTGACGGGCAAGGCTATGCGACGGTGACGATAGATGGCAATGTGTGGATGGCGCAGAACCTGAACTACTCGGGTGGCACTGGTGGCGTGCGCGCCTACACCACGGGTTGGTGCTACGGGGTTGGCGCAACCGATACCACGAAACATCAGGACAGCACCACCTGCGATGGCGGTTACGGGCGCTTGTATGACTGGACAACAGTGATGGCCGGATCGGCATCCAGTACTGCAAATCCCAGTGGTGTGCGTGGGCTTTGCCCTGTGGGTTGGCATGTGCCAAGCGATGCCGAGTGGACAGCACTGACCACATTTGCTGGAGGTGAGAGTGTGGCTGGCACCAAGCTAAAAACCACGACAGGTTGGCAAACCAACACAGGTACTGACTTTTATGGTTTCTCGGCCTTGCCGGCAGGGAACCGCATCCACGGTGGCTGGAACGATCGCACCGACTTCGCGTACTTCTGGTCTGCCACGGAGTTCGACGGCACTCTCGCGTGGTTCCGCTACTTGGTCTACTACAGCGCGAATGTGGTCCGGTACGGCAGCTACGGCCCCAAGGACGACGGGTATGCTGTCCGGTGCTCCCAGGACTGAGATTTGAAAATGGGCAACGAGCGAAGCGAGAGACCATTTTCGATCGCCCCAGCGAAGCAGGGGCGTGTATCGCGCAAAGCGCTATCCTCGACCAAAGGTCGAGGCGGTTTTTGATATGAAAACAACAGACATCATTACTTTGCAGGCCAAGTATCCGAGTGCCATAGTGTTCGTGCGCGACCGCATTTTTTGGCAATGTTGGGAATCGTCAGCCTATCTGTTTACGGAATTTGTACGCAAATATCAAGTACATCACCGCCACTTCAAAAATCTGGCAATGGATCTCGTCTGGCTGGGTTTTCCTCTTGCAACACTAGACGGTGTTGTCAAAAATTTGTTGACTCGTGGCTGTAAGGTTATGCAAGACACAACCGAATTTGTCGTGGTTGCAACACCATGGCAAGTTGAAGGCGTTGCTTCATGGAAGGCTCTACAAATCGAAAAATGCTCTCTCCAGATCGCCAAGAAACAAGAGCTTGTACAAGTCGAGCAGGCAAGCGACCCGCGAGGCAAGGCATTTGATTTTTTGCCCGTATACCGTATTACTTACGACTTGACGCTCGAAGTTTACAAACTGAGTGCCAATTTAACCAAGGTCTACAAATTC
Source organism: uncultured Fibrobacterota bacterium (assembly GCA_903876665.1). Lineage (GTDB taxonomy): Bacteria > Fibrobacterota > Fibrobacteria > Fibrobacterales > Fibrobacteraceae > CAIRAY01. The sequence goes on from CAIRAY010000191.1 coordinate 4,685, forward strand.
AGCTTGGGCGAGCGCTTGCGTCAATCCATGACGGACTTGCTCGCAACAGTGCATTTGGCGGTATCCAAACGGCAAAAACAAGCGGGAAGCCCATCGGCACTTGCGTTGACTAGTCTCGATGAAACAAGGCTGTATTTGCGCATGCTCAAAGATTTGCACCAGCTTAACATGGAGCGCTTTGCGCGCATCAACCTTGTGCTAGAGTCAATTCATGGCCAGCTCCATGCCATGGAGGCCATTTGATGAATGATCAGGAATGTCCCAGGCCAGAGTCTCGGAGCCCATGGGTTTCGGGAGCGTGCCGTATTCAGTCCAGCAGCCTGCCCGCTAGTCCATTGTGGCGGGCAAACCAAACCGTTCCTAGAATTCTGTGCCTGCGCAATCCAGCGCCTGCGTGTCTTCTGGGTTCATTTGCAAGTGGCTGCGTCAATGGTTTCTCGGCCTTGCCGGCAGGGAACCGCAACAACGGTAGCTGGAACAATCGCACCAACAACGCGAACTTCTGGTCTGCCACGGAGAACAACGGCACTAACGCGTGGAACCGCAACTTGAACAACAACAACGCGAATGTGAACCGGAACAACAACAACAAGACCAACGGGTATTCTCTCCGGTGCTCCCAGGACTGAACATAAAAGGGACCGGGCGCAAGCCCGGTCCTGCTTTACTATTCTCCGAACTCCTTTTGGCCTACCATGAGGCGCGCCGCCACAAGCGCAAGTCCACGGGTGCCCGCGAATTTGAATGCAACCAAGAATCCGAACTCGCACAGCTCACCTTGGCCATCGTAGAACAACGCTACACGCTCTCTCCCGAAACCTGCTTTCTGGTGCACCAGCCAGTCAAGCGCGAAATCTTCGCCGCGCACTTTCGCGACCGGGTAGTGCATCACTGGATATTCAACCGCATTAATTCCATACTTGAGCCTCACTTTATCCACGATTGCTACAGTTGCCGCACAAACAAAGGCACACTCTTTGGCATCCGCAGGCTCGAAGGGTTTCTCAAGTCCTGTACGCACAACCACACACAAACTGCATGGTTCCTCAAACTTGATGTTTCGGGTTTCTTCATGGCCATGAATCGGCAATTTCTTTGGGATATTTTGATGCGCCACTTGTTGCGCTCACCCCAAGTTTTTACCGATGGCCTGCTTGAACCGGTGCTTCGGACCATTGTGTTCCACGACCCTACCCAGGGTTGCCTTATGCATGCCGACCGTTGCGGCTGGCATGACTTGCCTGCCAACAAAAGCCTGTTTCACAGTGCCCCGGGCTGTGGGCTTCCTATTGGTAACCTCACAAGTCAATTATTTGCGAATGTGTATCTGAACGAGTTGGATCAGTATATCAAGCGTGAACTGAAGGTTCGGTACTATGGAAGGTATGTAGACGACATGGTCTTTGTACACTCGGACAAGTCATTTCTTACTGCGCTTGTCCCCTTGGTTCGCTCGTATTTACGCGATCACCTAGGCCTTGAGCTTCATCCCAAAAAGATTTACCTGCAGCCGGTGGAACACGGAGTCCCGTTCTTGGGCGTATTCATTTTGCCCTACCGCACCTACCCTGGAAGGCGGGTGGTTGCCAATTTCCGCTTAGCCTTGCGTAACCACGCTCCGGTGCAGGTGCTGGAATCGTATTTGGGCATGTTCGGGCATCACGATGCGATGCGGGTAACACACAAACCTTCGTAAGGTTTGGGAAAAGCAAAAAATCCCAGCACAGCCGTGCCGGGACTAGAGTTGCGAACAGCGTAGAAGCAGTTACTTCACCAACCCCTTTAGGCGTTCGAATTCTTCGGGAGTGATGCCGGTGCCTTGGGTAATAATGTCCCAGCTGATGCCTTTGCTTAACCTCTCCGTGACAAGCTCCACCTTCGGCCTTTCCAGATTTGAGTGCGAAATCTAGCGCGTTCTGCATTTGGTCGTACCCGTTTCGCTCCGCTCGAACTCCTCGTGGACCGCTTCCTCAAATCTAGTCTTGTCGGTTATTTCAAACAAGTGGGCAAAAACCTCCTCCTGGAACTCGGGTGGCTTGTCGATAGGAAATAGTGGAACAGCCTGCAACCTCCGCGAGCCACTAGCGATGAACGATGAGTGATGAGTGTTATACACTCAGCCCGAGTCTCTTAGAAACCCTTGACGGTGGCTGTTTTACTCATCACTCATCACTCATCACTCATCACTCATCACTCATCACTCAATCAAATTGCTTCACTACTGTCCAAAACAATTGGCAAAAGGCCTTTACGAATTCATCCCCGGCCATCTTGTCATCCCCGGCACGGGGATCACCGGTGCGTGCCACATGACTTTGAACGGACTCGGGGGCGGTGCGGTGATGGCCGTTCCGGCCATGACAAAACAGCCCCCAATCAAGTCAATCATGCCTACAGGCCAATAATACCAATGGTCTAACGAGTTTAGACTAGATTATTTTGGACAGTGGTGAAATTGCTTATCTCTTTCCACCCCGAAGACCCGGCGAAAGGCCCGGTCCGAAAACAGGTTCAGGTAACGGGATTGGGAGTGGGTATTCTTTGCTGCCATGTTGTTCTCTGGAAAAATGCAGAGCCACAATGGATCTGCTCCATGGGTTAGACGATGGAGAAACCGGTTTGGTACGGAAAAGGGATTTATTATTTGCAAAGAGAAATCGTAAAGTGCCTAAAAGCATTCCCCTCGTGTCGGCGAGGGTCGTTCCGGCCATGACAGGATCGTTGTGCCGGGACCAAAATGCCAAAAAGCAGATCGTCTTACATGTACTTCTGCAAAACATGTTTGCTGGATACGAAGTAATCGAGGCCCGAGGCCAGCGTGGCTGCGGTAATGATTCCCATCACGGTGTCGGGTAGGTATTTCCAAATGGCGGGCCAGCCCGGAATGATGGTCTGTAGCGGATCCAAAGCGCCCACCAGGATGATTAGAATGCCCCCGCCCTGAATGGCGGTTTTCCATTTTCCGCTTTGACGGGCAGGCATCACAATATTTTGTGTTGCGGCTAAAGTGCGCAGAGTTTCTACGCTGGATTCCCGGAAATAGATGAGAGCGACCATCCAAATATGGGCGTAGCCCGAGGCCATGAAGCAGAGGAAAATGGTCATGTTGGATATTTTGTCGGAGAAGGGGTCCAGGTATTTCCCTAGGGTGCTGACTTCTCCCATTTTGCGGGCCAGGTAGCCATCGAGAAAGTCGGTCACCATGAACCCTACGACCATGAACAAGGCCAGGGACTTGAAAATGATTTTGTTGTTCTGATAATCCAGATCGTTATCGTAAAAGAATACCCAAATGAAGAATGGGGTCAGAACAATTCGGCTCATGGTCAGTTGCGACGCCACCGAAAGGGGTTGACGATGGTCGGGGTCTCGGTAGAACCAATACAAGAAAGCCGCGGTGGAAGCGCCCATGAAAAGCAGGCAGATTACCATGCTGATCTGTTGGTAATGCTCAATGTCGAGGACGTAGATCATTAATGTGAGGGTAATTGCGAGGGAGGATGCCTTACTCCAGAAGGAACCTCGGCGTAAAATCTTTCCTTCGCGGACCACACTTAGTCCATATAGAGTGTGCCCTACAACTCGGATGAGGAGAAAGAGACAGCCAACCGTTAATATCCAAGGGAAATCGTAATGTTTGACGAGGTTTCGAATCAGGATAGTGATCATCAGGGAAAACGCAAGCACTCCCTCTACCGAGCTTAGCCAAAGGATGTAGTAGGGCTTTTCCTCTTCGAGATAACGCAATTTAAACGTGGTGTACCAACCCATGATTGTGACCAAACCCAGGGCAATAGCCGCTGAATATTCGTGGTCCGTCCAAATGAGAAAAAAGGTCGGCAAAAATAACAGGGAACGGAATATTCGCATCACGCGCCCTTCGATCAAAACTTTGGGGGATGATTCGTCAGACATGTTTTTCCTCGAGAAGTTTGCGGGCGTGCAAAAGAACGGCCTCCGATTTTGGGTCACCGAGCATGCGGGCTATTTCCTGGATGCGGGTTGTCCCGTGAAGGGGGGTTATTTGTGTGTGAGTGCGAGACTCCAGTTCGTGTTTGCTTACGCTGAACTGGGCGTTGGCGCGGCTGGCGACTTGATGGAGATGGGTAATGGTCAGAACTTGATGGCTCTTGCCCAGCTCGTGCAGGCAGGTGCCGATACGATGAGCGATTTCGCCACTGATCCCACTATCGACTTCGTCGAAGACAAGAACCGGAATCAGATCCCGCGTGGCAAGGACGGATTTGAAGGCAAGAAGTACGCGGGAAAGTTCTCCGCCCGAAACCGCGAGACGCAGGGATTTTTTCCCTTCGCCAGCGTTGGGGGCCATCATGAATTCGACTCGGTCCTGTCCGCTCGGGGTTGGTTCACTGGGTTCCATTGCCGTGGAGAATGTGGCTTTGGCCATGCCGAGTTCGCGGATCTGCGACTGCACTGCGGTGTCCATGCGCAGGGCGGACGCAATGCGGAGGTCATGCAGGACTTTGGCGGTTTCGAGGACCTTCTTGTGACCTTCCTTGACCCGGCGCTCGAGCAAAGAAAGTTCGTCATCCAAATTTTCCAGGGTGCTGAGTTCCTTGCGGCGACGATCGCGTAGCTCGATGAGGCCACTCAAATCCGTATGGTATTTCCGTTGAAGTTTCTGGAATTGAGCCATGCGGCCGTTGATTTTTTCAATCTCGGCGGCCGAGGGACCTTCGGATTTTCCGGTGCCGCGAAGTTCGCGCAATAGTTCGCGAAAGATGATTTCGGATTCCTCGATTTGGGGTGCGAGTGCGGCGATGGCTTTGCTTTGAGCGGCCAGGGATCCAATGGCTTTTTGCAGGGAGCTCAGTTTGTCGAGCATTCCCTCATCGCCATCGAGCAGGTCTAGGGATTGATCGATATAGCGGCGTTTTTGCTCTTGCCCTTCGGATTCGGATAAGCGCGCTTCCAAGGCGGCATCTTCTCCGGCAACCAAATTGGCTTTGGTCAGTTCCTCGGATTGAAATTGCAAAAACTCTTTTTGCTGGGATAGCTCGCTGGCCTTTTTGCGCAAATCCCCTTCTTCTTGCAGAGAGCGCTGCCAATCCTTCCAGGCCAGCTGATAGGATTGCAAGGCCTTGGCATGGTCTCCGTAGGCATCCAGAAGGTCCACATGGGTGCGCACATCCCGCAACAGAACTTGTTCGCTTTGTCCGTGCAACTGGATGAGCATGTCCCCCAGGGCGGAAAGGTCGGAGATGTTCACGAGTGCCCCATTGATGCGGGCGCGACTTTTTCCGCTCGCCAGGATTTCGCGCTGGATGGCGATTTCACCATCGTCGGTGTCGATCCCCATGGACTCCAGTTTGGCAAGGACTGCGGGCAGGTGATTGACTGCGAATATGGCTTCAACCAGTGCCTTTTCCTCTCCGTTGCGGATCATTTGTGCGGTGGCGCGCTCGCCGGCACAGAGCTTCAGGCTGGTCAGGAAAACGGATTTTCCTGCGCCAGTTTCTCCGGTGACTGCGGTGAAGCCGGGCTCAAACGAAATATCGGCGTCCTGAATCAAGGCCAGGTTGGAAATGCGAATTTGTTTCAGCATAATGGGGTATTATCCTTTCGCCGAGGCTTTGATCTTGGGTTTTCCGGTCCAGCCAAGTTTGCTACGGAGGGCTTCCACAAATCCAAAGTGGTTAACCTGGATAAAATGGGTGCACCATTTCGATTTGGAAAGCTCCAGGCGGTGGCCCGCTCCGAGAATGGGTCCGGGCCGTCCATCTGCCCAAATGCGGACGGGATGGCCGTTGCATTCCTGCAAGGTCAGGTTGGTTTTGTCTGCGGAAATAACCAGCGGGCGCACGGAGAGGGAACATGGATTAACAGGATTCAGAATAAAGGCTTCAGTGGCTGGGTGAAGAATGGGGCCACCCGCCGAGAGGTTGTATGCAGTAGAACCCGTTGGAGTTGAAATGAGAAGGGAATCGGCCCAATACTCGGTGAGATGGCTCCCATTCAGTCTGGCTTCGAGGTCCACCATGTGCTGGGGGTCCATGGCTTGGATTTGTACCTCGTTCAACACGGTGTCGCGCACAACGATTTTCCGTCCGTCATAGATGACAAAGTCAAGCATGATTCGGGGGCATATCGTGAATTTTCCGGAGATGAGCATGTCGAGGGTGGCTTCCAATTCTTCCAAGTGGTACTCGGCCAAAAATCCGAGCCGCCCGGTGTTCACCCCAAGGATGGGGATGTTGCGGGAAAGGGCGATGCGGGCTGCGGAAAGCACGGTTCCATCGCCTCCGATGGCGAGCAAGGCGTCGCATTTTTTTAGCTGGGATTCGCTGACCAATTTTAGTTTAGATGTGATGGATCCGAGTACGTCAATCGCCAAAACCTTGGTTTTGGGATTGTGGCCTGCCCAATCTGCAATGCGGGCTAGGGCTTGGGGTAGCTGTTCGGAGCGGCCAGGCCAGGCGATGATTCCAATGGATTTCATGTGATCCCCAATCTGGATTGCAGGCCGGGAAATTCTAGCTCCAGGCATTCGGAGCCATCAAGTTCGGTGTGGCCGTGGGCGATGCGGCCTAGAACGGTGAGGGCAAGGGCAACGCCAGGTTCTTCTCGTGCGTCAAAGGATGCGGAATCGAGTTCTTCGCGGCCCCGCACCACGATTCCCTCTTCATAGACCCCAACTTCTACTCCCGCTTTTTTGAGGTTGGCGGTCATGATTTCGAGCACCCGGTGCCTCTCCTTGGCTTCGTGTTCGGGCAGGCGCAGAATGGATTCGCCTTCGGCAAGGCTTGCAGCGATCGATAGCAATGGGACTTCCTCCGTGCAGGTCATCATGATATCGGCGGAAAATTTTCGACCGACCAAACGCTTACAGGATTGGACGCGAATGGAGCCAAACTGGTCACCATAGCGCTCTTTTTTTTGCACGACCTCGATATTGGCTCCCATGCGCTTCAGGGCGTTGAAGGCTCCGGCGCGGCCTGGATTGAGGCAGACATTGCGGATGGTGGCTTCGGAGCCCGGGATGACTGAGGCAAGAATTGCCAGGGCGCAGGCTTCGGTGGGGTCACCGGGTACAAATACCTCTTTGCCCGCAAGCACTTTGCAGGGTTCGAGTTTGGTCAGGAATTTCTTTTCGAATTTCTGCCCTTGGAGCCTCGCCATGCGACGGGCCAGCTCGTCCATTTCTTCGGCGCCGGTGGTCTCAATGAGGATGGGGGCTCCGAAAAAGGCGAGCATTCCACAAAGCTGGTCGCGGGTGGTGGCCTTTTCTTCGAGGGCGAGAGGGAGCTCATGCAGGAGGGCCTGAAGAAGAATGCGGATTCTGGTGAAGTGGGGGATTTCACCGGAGGGGGCAAGCTTCCAACGCAGATCGGGCGCAGAGAAACTCCACAGGCCCTTTTCCCATTTGCCTTTGAACTGGCCGGTCAAGGATGTCTGCAGATTGGCCTCGGCGGTTTCGCCTCCAAAATCAAAAAGGGTTTCGTGGTCCCGGGAGAGGATGCAGAGGGCCAGGTGGCGAGCCAAATGGTTTTGTGGTAAAGATTGAAAGGGGGAAAATGACCCGGAGAGGCCTGCGCCTTCAATTTTCCAGGTAGAGTCACGATGGCTGCATTCCATGTGGTTTGCTTGCATCCAAACTGCAAAGTCTTGAGAAATGGTTGTGATGGGGCAGTCGTCAATGAGAGTCCGTCCCCGCGCGAGAGCTCCCAGCGTCATGGCAAATAGTAGCATTTCCCGATCGGGACTGACCGAAAGGTCCCCGTGTAGGGCTTGTCCGCGTTGGATGCTTTTCATGAACGAATCCTTACGGGGAATCCTGCGGCTTCTAGTAGTTTAGATGCAATGGCGGCTTCTTCGGTTGTTTTGAATCCGAGGAGGAGTGTGCCACCAATTCCTTCTCGCACTTTGGCGAGTTCGATGTCGAGAATATTTAGTTTGGATGCTGAAAGCGGTTGCACTACCCGAAGAATGGCTCCGGGCTCGTCCGGGAGCTGGACCAGCAGCTCGTGAAGGCTGTGGGTAAAGCCTTTGCCTGGAGCAGAAAGGGAGGAGCGTACTTCTGCGCCCTTTTCAAATACCCCTTGGAGTGCCTGGTTCGATTCGGGCAAGTCCTGAACCAAATTGCGGATGGTGCCGAGCGACTGTTCCATTTCGCCAATTCCCGAAAGGATTTCGGAGCGGTTGGTGGTGACAATGTCGCGCCACATTGGCCAAGGAGATGCCGCGATGCGGGTCATGTCCCGGAATCCCCGTCCGGCAAGGTGCTGGTGGTTTTTTTCGACGATGCGTGGGGAGAGGCCCGATGCCAGCGCAGTGGAAACCAATTGGGGCACATGGCTCAGGCGGGCCATGATGCGGTCGTGGTCCGGAGGGTTCAGGACAACATAGTGCGCGCCCACGGCGGTGACCAACTCTAAAAGCAAGGAATAATCGCTGGCAGGGGTTCCTTCGCGGGGGCAAAGAATCCAATAGGCGTTTTCAAAAAGGGAGCTGTCAAAATGTTCAACGCTGCGCTTTTCGGAGCCGGCCATGGGGTGGCCACCGACAAAGCAAAAATGCCCGGGTAGCTTCGACCCTTGCGTACAAATTGCATTTTTGGTGCTCCCGATGTCGCTGACCAGAATGGGCGGACCCGCATGGGCGGGAATGGTCTGGAGCTGTTCCAAGGTTTGCTGGATGTGCGAAATCGGTCCACAGAGCAACACCAGGTTGGCTCCTTGAATACTTTGTGCGAGATCGGAGTAGGGGAATGCTTGGTCCGCAAGTCCAAGTTCCAACGCGCGTTTGCAGGTTTCAGGACTGGATACGGCGCGGATGTGAACAGCGTGCCCGGTTTGTTTCAGGGCGGCAGCAATGGAGCTTGCCAGTAATCCAAACCCGACTAGCGTGACATTTGCCTTCACGCGGTCTCCTCTTGGTGATCTGCCTCGGTATTGCGGGTTTCTTCCATGATGACCTGGAATATCCTTTGAAGGGATTCTGCAGGAAGCGGGCCTTGATTTTGCTGGGTGATGCGCAAGAGGACTTCGGCTTCGCGGGCAGGGTCGAAGACTTGGGTGCCTGCGTTTCGCTTCAGTTTTCCAATTTCGACCGCGAAGGTTGCCCTCTCATTGAGGAGTGCGATCAGACGGGAATCCAGAGAATCAATTTTTTTGCGCCAATCGGAAATTTGCATGCGAAAAAAAATAGCTTAAATGCGAGGAGCTAATTAGGTTAATGTTTGAAATTAGCGAGGGAAAGGGGAATCCTGGAGCCGAGCATGCGGGATTGGGGAATGAATCCCAGCTCACGGCTGTCGACGCAGTCCCGAGCTTTTAGGCAGACCACGAAATATAAATTTTCATGGATGCGGATTCCCTCGACTCGGGTCGAGTCTTTCCAGGCTTCCCGGCGCACTTCCACTTTGGAGCTTCCGTGTTCGTTGCGCAGAACCTGCATTTCTACAAGCCGGATTTCTTGCCAATTCAGGTTTCCTAGCTCCCTGATCTTGACTGGAATGTTGTTGATTTGCGCGCTGACGGCCTTCTCCAGCGGGGCTTCGCGGTTGTCGATCCAAAGGGATGCACGGATTTTGACGGGCTTCTTGGGGTGGACTTGCTGATACAATTTCATGGCAAGGTCAAATTCTGCCGTGCCTAGCTTGGAGAACACCAAGGAATCCCCTTTTTTGGGGATGCGAATGGTGGCGTTTTCCAGAAACCAGGATTCCTCGCTCAGACGGCGCTTGAAGCCGGGGCCGGTGATTTTTCCGTTGGTTTCGCCTTGGATAGAGGTCCCGGGGGTGCCCGCCAGAATTCTGAGAATGCGGTCTCCGGCCCTTGTTCCCAAAAGGACCGGGGCACCGGGGTGCGCCTCTTCGATACACCAAGGAAGTTTGCAAATCCAGACCCAGGCCCCCGGTTTGAAATCCGGTGAGATGGATCGGTCTGGGACTTTTACGCCCTCAACGACCCAGATGCGCAAGGCCAAGGCGAGAAGCAGGAAAGTCACAAATCCGGCAATTTTTACGCCCAATCTCCAGGTGGAGTGTTGGCGCATCAGGGCTTGGGACGGCCGGGGCTTTGCCATGGGTTAATCGTCGTCTCCACCGCTTCCGGCGTCGTTCAGGGAAAGGACGGCCAGGAAGGCCTTTTGAGGAACTTCCACCGAGCCGATGTTTTTCATGCGCTTTTTGCCCTCTTTTTGCTTCTCGAGCAGCTTGCGCTTACGGGAAATATCCCCGCCGTAGCACTTCGCGGTTACATCCTTGCGGACTGCCTTCACCGTGGTGCGCGAAATGATTTTGCCCCCGATGGCGCCCTGAATGGCGACATCGAATTGCTGCCGGGGAATCAGGTCTTTGAGGCGGACGCAAATTGCCGTGCCGTAAGTGGTCGCCTTGTCCTTGTGGATGATCACGGAGAACGCATCCACGGGGTCCCCGTTGAGGAGGATGTCAAGCTTGACCAGATTATTTTTGCGATAGCCGCAGGGATCGTAATCCAAGCCCGCGTAGCCCCGGGAAACGGATTTCAAACGGTCATAGAAGTCGAACATGACTTCACCGAGGGGAAGTTCGTATTTGAGGATCACCTTGAATTCGTCCAGGTATTCCATGGTCTTGAATTCTCCGCGCTTTTCTTCGCAGAGCTTCATGAGAGGGCCCACATATTCTTTGGGAGTGAAAATCTGGGCCTGGATGTAAGGTTCTTCGATATGGTCATAGCGGGAGGGATCGGGGAGCTTGCTGGGGCTCTCGATCGCGACCATGCTTTCGTCCGCCATGAAGACGTGGTATTCCACGTTCGGGGCGGTGGTGATGATGTCCACATTGAATTCCCGGTCGAGCCGCTCCTGCACGATTTCCATGTGCAGAAGTCCCAGGAACCCTGTGCGGAAGCCAAATCCCAGCGCTTCGGAAGTTTCGGGGAGCCAGGAGAGGGCTGAGTCGTTCAGCTGCAATTTTTCCAGAGCGTCGCGGAGGATTTTGTAGTCCTCGGGGTTGGTGGGGTAAATGCCCGAGAAGATCATGGGCTTGACGTCTTTGTAGCCAGGAAGCTGGGTTTGGGACGGATTGTCAATGGAAGTCACGGTGTCGCCAATCTTGATGTCGGCGATCTTCTTTACGTTGGCCAGCATGTAGCCCACTTCTCCGGGCTCGAGGCTCTGCTGAACATTGCGCTTCATAGTAAAGGTGCCGACTTCGCTAACCAAGTATTCGGCACCGGTCTTCATCATGCGGATTTTGGTGTTTTGGCGGATGGAGCCCTCGACTACGCGTACATAGCTGATCGCGCCACGGTAGCTGTCGTAAACGGAGTCGAAAATGAGGGCTTGCAGAGGATTCTCGAGTTTTCCCTGGGGTGCGGGGATCTCATCGACAATTTTATTGAGAACATCGATGATGTTGATGCCGGCTTTCGCAGAAATGCGAGGGATGCTGGCGGGATCGTACCCAAGCAATTCCCCAATCATGTCCGCAACATGATCCGGATTGGCACTGGGAAGGTCGATTTTATTGATGACCGGAATAATGGTGAGATTATTTTCGATCGCCAAATAAAGATTGGAGAGGGTTTGGGCCTCGATGCCTTGGGAGGCGTCCACCACGAGGATCGCACCTTCGCAGGCGGCGAGGGAGCGGGAGACTTCGTAAGTGAAGTCCACATGCCCCGGCGTATCAATCATGTTGAGCACATATTGGCCATCAGGGCGCTCGTACATCATGCGGATGGCGTGGGCCTTGATGGTGATTCCCCGCTCGCGTTCGAGCTCCATGTCATCGAGAACCTGGGCCATCATTTCATTGCCCACCACGGTCCGGGTGGTCTCCAGAAGCCGGTCGGCCAGGGTAGATTTTCCGTGGTCAATGTGGGCGATAATGCTGAAATTTCTAATGTTGGAAGTAGGTGTTGCCATAGTATGTCTGCTGAAATGCCCAAAATTAGATATATTTTCACACCACAAACTTAAAGGCGCATCGAATGATACTCAAGCGAATCATGATTTTAGTGATATTGGTTCTGGTTGGCAGCATTTCCGCTGGCGACCTGAAGACCTTCAATGTTGATTTCAAGGGAGTCCAGTCGCTGAAAGCGGTGATTCAGACCCATGAAGGCGCCATCACGGTCGACCTGGATTTTCGCAAAGCTCCCAACACCGTGGCCAATTTTGTTGATTTGGCCAGGAAAGGTTTTTTTGATGGCCTGACTTTCCATCGGGTAATTCAGCGCTTCATGATTCAAGGTGGCGATCCCAAAGGGAACGGCAGCGGCGGTCCTGGCTATAGCATCCCTTTTGAAAAGAACGATCTGAAGCACGAGATCGGCGTCATTTCGATGGCAAACAATGGCGACCCCAATTCGGGCGGTTCCCAATTTTTTATCGTACAATGGCCCCAGCCACATCTGGACGGAAAACATACCATTTTCGGAAAAGTCGTTGATGGGCTCGATGTCATTTATCGCATAGAGCAGAACGATCCGATGACTAAAGTCGAGATCGTAGAAACGAAGGCACCTTAATCAAGGATTCCTGGATGAGCCCAAATAAAAAGCAAGCCCCAGCCAAGAAACCCGTGGCAAAACCGGTGAAGACTGCCTCCAAGCCAGTAGCCAAACCCACGGCAAAACCAGTGGTTAAGCTTGACAGCAAGCATATCGCGAAAACGGTAAAACCGACTCCCAAGCCTGTTGCAAAAGTGGTGGCTGCGCCGGTTGCGAAGGCTGCTTCCAAGCCTGTGGCGAAAGTTGCCGTGAAGCCCGTCGCCAAGCCCGTTTCCAAACCCGTCGCCAAGCTAGCCGAGAAGGTGGCGGAAAAGGCTACGCCTCCAAAGGCAGCCAAAGTTGTGAAAAAAGAAGTCACCAAACTTTTGCCAAAGAACACGGTCAAAATCGTCCCCAAGGTGGCTTCCAAGACACCCTCCAAGAAAACTCCTAAGGAAGAATCCAAGCCGGTTCCGGAAGCAAAGGTCGAGGTTCATGTGATTCCCAAAGTGGAATCCAAGCCTGCAAAAGAAAAAGAAAAGGACAAAGAAGCCGTTGATGTGTCCATCTTATTGAAAACACACAAGCTTCTCCGGACCTCTTTTTTCTTTGAAGTCATTGAAGCCGAAGAGCGCAACAATAAAAAGAAGTACAGCGCCGACATGAAGCTTCCCGAAAAGCCGACAATTTGCGTCCGCAATCGTTCTTCGTTGGTAGAAGAAACTCCCGAAGAATTAATTGAGCGCCTGGCCCAGGAATTGGAAGAGGAAAATTTTGGAATGATGCGGGAGTTCGGCTCCCAGATGTGCACCAAATGTGGCGTTCAAGTGGTTTCCATGGAATTCCGCGTCGACAAGGATCTCGGATATTGCGAAGAATGTGCAGATATTCTGCGCCTAGGTCAGTCCAAGGAAGCGCGCAAATCGGACTATCAGATGTCGTTGAAAAAGCGTGACCCCCTTGCTGCAGATGCGGATGAGCCGGATGCAGAAGGCGGAACTGTCGATGATGATGAGCTCGAGGAGCTCGAAGACGATTAATAAAAAAGGCCCGCTACGAAGCGGGCCTTTTTTTAATTGACTTTGCGCATTACTCCGATGATGCGTCCGGCGATGGAGAAGTGCCGATCCGGAGTCACAATGATCGGGGCGTAAATTGGATTGGCCGAGTGAAGCTCCACCGATGAATCCTTTGGCTTGTAGTACTTGACCGTGGCTTCGTCATCGACGAGGGCTGCAATGATTTGGCCGTCTTCTGCGGAGTTTTGCTGGCGGGCGAAGACGAGGTCGCCATCGAGGATGCCGGCCTGCACCATGGAATCTCCCTTGACCCGGAGCGCAAAAACATTAGTTTGACGGGCCAGAAAATCCCGATCGACGGTGACAGTGCCTTCCAAATTCTGCACCGCGAGGATGGGTTGCCCGGCTGCGATTCTTCCCAAAATGGGGATTTCGACGCCAAGTTGCTCGCCCAAAGAGGGCTTAGGGGCAACTTCAATGAGTTCAATTCCACGGGATAGGCGTGGTGAGCGCTTGATATGGCCCTTTTTAATCAGGGCACCCAAAATGCTCCGGACCCCATTGGTCGAGGAAATATTGAAAGCCTCTCCGATTTCGCGGACGGTGGGAGGGAGTCTAGTCTCCTCGCTCCGTTTGCGGATGAATTCGAAGACTTCTTCTTGGCGCTGGGTCAATATTTTTTTATCCATGTCCTAGAATATACTGCACGAATGGTTACTTGTCAATATGGGCAGTATAAAGTTTGTGGATCAATGTTGAAAAACTTCCCGCCGGGGTGCCATCTATGTTACATTTGGTCCGTGGCAATCGTCAGCCTGATACTCGGGATCACACTATTTTTGTTACTAGTGGCGATCCTTGCGATGATTAGCCGGGTCAATCTCCTGATCCGGCAGTTGGACTCAATTCTTGAAATATTCAAGGAATCCGACGCCAAAATGGAGGTCGCTGCCCGGATGGTTATGGGCGAATCAGCCCAACCCGGAGCAACAAGACCACATCAACAATAGGACCATTTAATAATGGAAAACATTCAAATAGCACTTCTGGTAGCAATACTGGTTTTAGGCTTGGCAATTCTCGTTAAGGTAATGGACGTTGCCCGCATGCTTCGGACTCCTGAAGTCAAGAAGCTGAACCCTGATTTTAACAAGCAGGGCCGTCGGGTCAATCTTCAGGATTCGCGTCCTGCCCAGAATCCTTCCCGGGATAGCCGTCCACAGCAAGGACCACAGCGTGGGAATTTCCAGACCGGAACTCCCCGTCCTGCTCAACAAAGTGCCACTCCCGAAATTGGCCGCGAGCCACGTCGCGATGGCCGTCCTGACCGTCCCGACCGTGATGGCCGTGGTGACCGCGACCGTAATGGCCGTGGCGACCGCGATCGTAATCGTGACGGCCGTGGCGATCGTGACCGCAACCGTGACAGAGCCCGCCGCTCCGAGGTATTTGGCAACGAATCATCAGAACAACAACCCGCTCCAGTCGCTGAACCCGTTGCATCTCCTTTGAATACGGAGCTCGGATCTTCCGGACGTCGTCCGCTCGAATCCCGTGCTACCGATCCAGTGGTTGCCGTTTCCTACGAAACGCAGAATGTAGCACCAGTCGTGTCCGAAGGCTCTTCCTCCGATGCCATGGACTTCGATCCAAGCCGCATCCGTCATGGCCGTCGGCCAACCGTCAAAAAGCCATTGGGTTTTGAGGGTGAGACGACTCCAGCCCAAGCTCCGACCCCCGCTTCAAACGGGTAATCATTGTTAATAATTAGCCGGGGGTCGAAAGATCCCTGGTTTTTTGTATAAATAATTTGATACAATTGGATTACTGTGGGAATGAAACGTGGAAAAATTAGTGTAACTCCGGACCAAATGAGTGTGGTCCTGCGTCCTGCTGCGCTTTCAGACTCGGATGCGGCTTCTTCGGTCGAGGATGTCAAGGCTGCACTCGTCAAACAGGGCGTCGTTTTTGGAGTAGACTTGACTGAAGTCGAGGATTGGCTCGCTTCCGCTTCAAATGATGAGTTGGTGATCGCCAAAGGGCGCTATTCCAAAAATGGCCGCGATGGCTATTTGAAATTTCTGGTCGATGTGACCGCCAAGCCGCAGTTTGTTCCTGATGGTGGCGATGGAAGTAAAACGGTCGATTATCGCAACGCCATGCGCATGGCATTGGTCGAGGCCAACCAAAAACTGGCTGAAATTATTCTTCCTACTCAAGGCGAAAATGGGACGTCGGTGCTCGGAAGTACCATGGCGCCATCTCCCGGAAACCCGACCCGTGTGGGGATTGGGGAGGGTGTGGAGCTGCGTGGGAACGAGGTTTATGCCAAAGTTTCCGGTTCTCCAAGCTGCCGGGAAAACGTGGTGGCCGTTCGAAAGGTCTATGAAATCCCAGGCGATGTTTCTTTTAGTACGGGTAACATCAATTTTCCGGGTACCGTGATTGTGAAGGGCGATGTCCTCGATGAATTCGAGATTAATGCCCAGGAAAATGTGATTGTACAAGGCTTGGTGAATGCCTCCAAAATCACTGCTGGTGGCTATATCCATTGCATAGGTGGCATTTTTGGCAAAGGAAAAGCCGAAATTCGTGCCAATGGAGTGATTGAAACTCGCTTTGCGGATTCATGCATCCTGTCTTCCGATTCCGATATTACGGTGGCCAAAGATATTTTGCACTGCAAAATTTTTAGCCTGGGTCAAATCAAGTGTGCCGGCTCCATTCTTGGAGGTGAGGCCATGGCCATGAAAGGCGTTGAAGCCTCTGAAATCGGAAGTGATTCGGGGTCCAAAACTACGGTCGCGGTGCGCAAACACTATCGTCAGGAAAAAGCCAAGGAAATGATTACCAATTTGCTTGACGAGGCCAATGATATTCTGGAAAGCTACCGTCGCTGGGCTGCGATTCCCAAGCTTTCTCCTGACGATGTCGAAGCTCTGGACAAGTCCGTCAAGCAGGTTGTAGCCATCATTCAGAAAAA
Organism: uncultured Fibrobacterota bacterium; assembly: GCA_903876665.1. GTDB lineage: Bacteria > Fibrobacterota > Fibrobacteria > Fibrobacterales > Fibrobacteraceae > CAIRAY01. Next base: position 21,130 of record CAIRAY010000191.1, read on the forward strand.
AAAGAACCTTGATTTGCAGATCGACAAATTTGAGCGACTGATTGCCGAAAGTGCGGGCGCACAGATCAAGGTGGCAAAAATGCTTTGGGCCGATGTTGTCCTCGCAGCGCCCTACTGTAAGTATATGCCGGTGGACAATGCCAGTGGCCCCCTGATCGTTACTGAAGACGTTTCTCACGGCACCATGTTGGTTCAAAAGGCGACTGGACGATGAACTCCACCATTTCAACTAATGACGACCTAGCCCAGTTGGTCGAAGAGCTTTTACGAGTCCAAGCTCTCCATACCCTTAAAGTTTATGTGACGGTCTCGGACTTTGCCGTGAAGCGTTTGCTTCAGGGGTTTTTCCAAAGCCGCAAATTCAGGAATTACATCGTAAATGATAGGGGCCCTGACACAATTAACGCCCTTGTTTCCGGCAAAGATCACTGCCTGGTAATCTACGATTTGGAAATGGTGGATAAAAATGGACTCGAGTTGTTGGCAACGGTCCGCAAGGTCCCTGATTCCATCAAGAATCACCAAATTGTTCTCCTGACCGGGGTCATTTCACCGGCCATAAAAGAAAAACTCATTGCGGCAGGTGCGAATTGGATTCTCCAGCGCCCCTTGACCCAAGATGCACTGGTGGAGTGTCTCAAAGAGCTCCGTATTCCTGTTTGAATTTTACTAGATTTGTTCCCTTCTATGCATGGGAACACTCCAATAATCATCGCGATTGATGGTCCTTCCGGGACCGGAAAAAGCACTACCGCCAAACTGGTGGCGGCGCGATTAGGTTTGCTGTACCTCGATTCTGGAGCCATGTACCGGGCGCTGACCTGGAAAGCCCTGCAAGCGGGCGTCAAGTCCGAACAGATCGCAGAGCTAGTGCGCCTAGCGCGCTCAACCCAGCTTAGCTTTGATCCACAGGGGAATATCCAGATCGATGGAACATCCCGCGCCGATGAAATCCGCCTCCCGGAAATTTCCGCCAATGTGTCCCGCTTTTGCACGCATCCCGATGTTCGCACCGTCGTTACAGACCAGCTACGTCGCATCGGATCCGAAAGAGGTTCCGTATTGGATGGTCGCGACATCGGAACCGTGGTGTTTCCCAACGCTCAATACAAGTTTTTTCTGCAGGCGGACTACCGGGTCCGGGCAGAACGGCGGCTCGCAGAGCTCGCCCTCAAAGGAATTGAAATCAGTTTGGCCGAAGTCGAAGCCAATCTGCGTGAACGCGATGAACTCGATTCAAACCGCGAAACGGCGCCCCTACGGCAGGCGCCCGATGCAATTATGTTAGACACCACAACAACCAAGATCGAAGAACAGGTGGACCAGGTCTGCTCCCATGTTAATGTGGTGGCAAGGAAGCAGGCGCTGACATCAAAACCAAGTACACACATGTCAAAAATCGTATACGGCTCCGCCGAAGACCTCAATGAAATCCTTGCCGCAGAGCAAGGCCTCGGAAACGTCACCGCCCTTACCGGCGCAGCACTTGCAACCTACGGAGCATCCTTGGATGGTCTGGAAGAAGGCAAGGTGGTTATTGGAACCGTTCGCCAGATTTCCGATCAGGATATCTTGGTGGATGTGAATTTCAAGTCCGAAGGTGTCATTCCTCGTTCCGAGTTCAAGGACGGCGCCCCAGTATCCGTTGGCGACAAGATCGAAGTCTTCATCGAAAGATTGGAGAATGACGAAGGTCATCTGGTTCTTTCCAAGCAGCGCGCCGACTTTGTCCGCGTCTGGGAAAAGATCCACGAAGCATTTGAAAAGGGCGAAGTGGTCCGCGGTCTGCTTACCCGTCGCATCAAGGGCGGTGTGGTTGTCGACTTGTTCGGTATCGACGCGTTCCTTCCTGGTTCGCAGATTGATCTGCGCCAGATTCCTGATATCAACAATCTCATTGGCCAAGAGTTTGACCTCAAGGTCATCAAGGTCAACAAGGCCCGTCGCAACATCGTGGTGTCCCGCCGCGTCGTTCTGGAAGAAGAGCGCACACGCCTCCGTGGCGACGTGCTCGAAAATCTCTCCAAGGCTCAGGTCCGCAAGGGCATCGTCAAGAACATCCCGGACTTCGGTGCCTTCATCGATCTCGGTGGCGTCGACGGCCTGTTGCATATCACCGACATGTCCTACAAGCGCATCAACCATCCTTCCGAAATGGTCAACCTTGGCCAGGAAGTCGAAGTCATGGTCCTCGACTTCAACGACAAGAAGGAACGCATTTCCCTTGGCATGAAGCAGCTGAAACCCCATCCATGGAAAGACATTGCGGCCCGCTACCCAGAAGGTGCGAAGGTCAAGGGCAAGGTCGTTTCCATTACCGATTACGGCGCATTTGTCGAAATCGATTCTGGCGTCGAAGGCCTCATCCATGTTTCCGAAATGTCATGGACACAGCATGTCAAGCATCCTTCCAAAATCCTCACCGTCGGTCAGGAATTGGAAGCCCTCGTGCTCAAGGTCGAAGAAGAAGCCGAGCGCATTTCTCTGGGCATCAAGCAATTGGAACCAGATCCATGGGAGTCCATCGAACACGAATTGCCTCCTGGCGCACGTGTCACCGGTGAAATCCGCAACCTCGCTTCCTTTGGCGCATTCGTCGAAATCAAGGAAGGTGTTGATGGTCTGATCCATGTATCCGACATGTCCTGGACCAAGAAGGTCAACCACCCATCCGAGCTCGTCAAGAAGGGCGACCGCGTGGATTGCGTTGTTCTCGCTGTCGATCGTGAGAAGCGTCGCATTTCCCTCTCCATGAAGCATCTGGAAGAGGATCCATGGGATCATGTGGAAACACATTACCCAAGCCATGCCGAAGTCAAGGGAACCATCGTCCGCATGCTCGATCGTGGCGTCGTGGTGGAACTCGAGAATGGCATCGAAGGCTTCGTTCCTGTTGGCAAGCTCACCACCGAATACATCAAGGTTCCAAGTGATGCATTCAAGGTTGGCGATGTCGTTCCTGCCGTCGTGACCGAAATCGACCAGAACAACCGCAAGCTGTACCTCAGCGTTGTGGATTTCTTCAAGAGCAAGGAATCTGCCGAGTTGCAGACCTACCTCGCGGCCCATAAGCCTTCCGAATCCGGCAACACCTTGGGTGATGCGGGCCTTGGCAAGAAAAAGGGAAAGAAGAAGTCCGACGAGGCTGAAGGCGAGGAATAATCCTCCCAAGCATTGTATAGTCTGACGGCGGCCTGTGGGTCGCCGTTTTTTCTTGATTTTTTAGAAGAGGAATATTATAATGCTCCCATGGGTTTTCTCTTATGATCAGTAAACAAGAATTAGACAAAGAACTTTCGCAGATTCCACCTTTTGCTGCCAGCTTGATGCGGCTCACGGACATTATTTTGTCCGGGAATTACACGATCGACGATGTTTGCAATGTGGTTAAATTGGACCAAGCCCTCACCATCGATGTGATTGGTTATTCCAATTCTGCGGAATCAGGCTCCATAAAAAGCATTTCCTCGGTCCAGGAGGCCTTGGTGCGTATGGGTGGAGCCCGAATCATGCGGTTCTTGCTGGCCAAGTGGTTTCGAGGTTCCGTTGCCGCTTCCATGGGTTCCTCTGCGGATTCTTCATTGTTTTGGAAGCATGGAGTGAATGCCGCCGTTGCCACCGATGTGTTGGCTGAAGAAATCCCTTCGTTGCGGCACCCTGCGGCCTTTACGGCAAGTCTTGTGCACGATGTCGGCTGGGTTCCTTTTGCAAGCTGGTCTCAACACCACCACCAGGATTTCAATTGGAAGTTGCTCCGTAATGAGGGGAACCAAAAAGAATTGGCGCGCTACGGATTTACCCACATGGAAGTGGGCGCCCTGATTTTAGAAAAGTGGCGTTTTTCCAAAGAAACAGTCGAGGCCGTGCGCTCCCACAGCGAACCCGGGAGTGGTCCTCACCCCCTGACCGATTCCATCCGCTTCGCCAACGTGATTTGCCATCACCTGGAAGAAAAAGCGCCTCCGCCCGTCTCCGAAATTCAGCTCGCCCTGATGAAGCGTTACTGCGTAAGCGATTTTCAGTTTGCGCTGATGGTCGATATTTCGCGCGAAGCCGTCGCCAAAACCATGGAAGAATTTGGTGTTTCCGGCTAGATTGTCTATCTTAATGGTATGGCACGCCATTCCATTTTTGCAATTCTATTCTGCAGCCTGCTTGTGGCTTGTTCCGGGAGGGACAAGCCCAGCTCCCCTCATGATGGAATCGTTTTGGATTCGGTGGATCAAGCCCTTTTCGAGCAACTTTTTGCGACTCCCACTTCTGCGGAACTAAGTTCTGCCACCTCCAGGTGGGGCAAAGGTGATTTTTCCGCCCTTGACGCAAAAGTGGTCTTGCGGGATACGTTTTCTGTGGATTCCATTGCTCCCGATTCCATTTTGCAAAGCGAGATTTGGGTAGTCTCCCATACTTCCGATGGTTTCAAACATTACGGAGCCGTGGTTTTCCCTCTAGGAGTGGCGGACTCATTGCCCGTGTTGCTCCATTGTCATTGGGGTGATGGCGGGGTGAATGCCGATTCCGATTTCCGCATGATCCTCGGATTCCTTGGTGATTTGAAGGGTCAATTTATCCATGTTATTCCAAGCTTCCGGTCTGAGAGGCTGGAATACGCTGATTCCGTCTGGGTTTCCGAAGGATCACCTAGCCCATGGAAGGATGACGTGTTGGATGCATTGCGGCTCGTGGCTGCGGTGGAGTCCCTTTCGGTGGATTCGACCATCCCCCGGATCCAGAATGCCGGCCGGCGGGCCATTGGGTTCTCGCGCGGGGGCGGGGTGGCCTTGCTTGCGGCCTTGCAGGATTCCCGCTATGACCGGGTGGTGGATTACTTTGGCCCCACGGATTTCTTTGGTGAATTTGCCCAAGATGTTTTTCTCAAATTGCTGGCGGGGCAAACCATGGACTTGCCTGGTGTCCGTGATCTGGATTCCTCCATCGCCCAGCCACTCCAGGCAGGCACCCTGAGCGTGGACTCGGCCCGTCAGGCCTTGTTGGTGCGTTCGCCAGCCCGGTTTGCCAGTCTTTTGCCCCAAGTGATGATCCATCATGGGACATTGGATTCTACGGTACCCATCTCCCAATCCGACGCCTTGTGGGACGCTCTACAGAAGGACAATCCCACCCATAATTCGGATAGCCGGTACTTCGCTTACCCCGGGGCGGGCCATTCCCCGCTGGGGATGTTCTCCAAAATCGACAGCACCATCGGATTCCTTTCCTGGAAGCCTGGATTACCCAAGATTCTGCCTAAAAAAGCAGCCTTCCAACGAATGCGCATGCCGGGTTTTGATCTTTCGCGGGAATAGCTATTTTTGAGCCATGACCATTTTCCGTAGAACACTGAGCCTCCTTCCGCTCCTCTTTTTTGTTGCCTGCGATTCCGGCAAAGTGGAATTGATTTTTGACACAAAAAAGACGGCGCCTCAGCATTACCGGATCGAATCTCAGATGAAGCTGATCATGCAGTCTGGTGCTACCCCTGAGGCGGTTTCTTCTACCCTCAAAGCGCAGGTCACTTCGACTCTCGTTGTTGCCTACGACGACGGCTCCGCCCGCTTCCAAATGCTGGTAGATTCGGTGGCCTACCGCTCGGATCAGCGCTCCGTTGAAGAATGCTTGCACATGGAGCGTTATCTTTCCCAGCAGAATTTTCAGTTTAAAATGAAATCCAATGGAGATATGCAGGATCTCCGAATGGATGGGTACGTGCCCGAATTGGAGAGTTCAGATATCGATTTACGTCGCCTCCTTTTGAAAATCCAGCCCGTGCTCCCTGGCACCCCCATTGCCATGGGGGATACATGGGAACGGCAGCAGGTATTGAATGACGAGTCGGGCAAGCAAGCCTTCGCCTACAAATGGTTCCAGGTAGAGGACGTGTTCTTTCACGATGGAAAGAAGCTCGCAAAATTGCGCATGAATGTCAAATATCGCTTGGATGATTCCACTTCGGTTCAAGAGCATCTTAAAGCCGATGACTTTATTTTAGGATCTGGCGAGGTTTTGTTCAACGTTACCGATGGCCTGGTGAATGAGGTCTCGCTGGAAATCAGCGGATACCTCAACGTGCTTGCCCGGGTAAAAAACCAGACGCTTCCTTCCATGCAGGTCCGTCAATTGATTCGCATGCGGAGGCAGCTGTGAAAAAATCGCGTGCCATCCTGTTCTTTTTTGTTTATTCAACGGCTCTATTTGCCTCGACGGCGCTCGAGCGCTTCGAGGGCAAAGTCACCCTTAAGGCTTCGGGGAGTCCCTATTTAGTTACCTCGAGTCTGGTCCTTTCTTCCCAGGATACCTTGATCATTGAGCCTGGAGTCGAGCTGCTGGTTCAGGGCTATCGTAAGTTATTGCTACGTGGAGTCGTGAAGATCAAGGGAACGCTGAAGAAGCCTGTTCGCATGGCTTCGGCGGACTCTAATGAAAGTTGGGTTGGGTTGCACATCTCCACCGGCAATAACCCGGTAGAGATCCAAGGCCTACAAGTAGAAAACGCCTTTCGCAATATAGTCAGTGCCTCCAAAGGGAAGATTTCCCAGAGCCAATTTGTGGGCAACTATTATGGCCTGTGGGTGGAAAAATCCCCAGAAATGTTCTTGAAGGAGTGCGAGTTTCGCGAAAACCGTTTTGGGGTGTCCGTGGCCGATGGCGTCCTCTCCTTGTCCAAATCCCAAATCCACGACAATGTATTCGGAGCCTGGCTCGATCGCGACGCCAGCGTGGTGGGGCAGGGGAACCTGATCCAATCCAACCAGACCGCCGACATCTCGGCTCCATCCGATTCTACCCGCCAGGGTAACGCCGCGCGATTCCCCAAAGGGACATTGCAGACGGTCGAATCCCAGTTCTGATCTATATTTGAGGCCATGGAAGAAGCCTTCCGCAGAGCCATTCGGAAAATGACAGGAAAGAGCCTCCTTCGGCTCTCGGGCCGGCCGGATCGTGGCCTGGTTTTTGGGCATCTGGCCCAAGGCCTTTCTTCCCCTTGGACCGTCGCTTTGCACGAGCACCTGGAAGCCGCGCAGGTTCCGGGCGAAGGCTTTCTGGGCGAGGGCGAAACCGTTTCCCATAGCCCCGAGGCCTGGAGGCAGTGCCAAGCCGAATTCCCCGCCCTGGCAGAAGAATTCAAAATCAAGCTGGGTGAATTCCGCGAAAAATGGGTGCAGCGTTTTGCACTCGATGTGTTGCAGTCCTCCCTGATGCAGGGGCGCTGGCTCCAGCAGGACGAAGAAGGCTGGTTCTTCAATATGCGGGGCTCCACCCAGGAAGTCAAAGATTTTTATTACGAGACCGTGCATCTGATGGTGGGCGACGCCGAAAAGCTTGTGGTGATGATGACAAGCCGGGCCTTGCACATCCAGGATCGCATGACCACAGTATGGCACAGGGAATCCGTGCAAAGTCCAGCATCTAAGGCCCTGCCTTCCCTCGAAGCGGGTCTTCGCGATCTGGAAGCGAATGCCTTTCGGGGATTGCGCGAAAATTGCTCCGCTTTAGCCTATCGCAGGTATTCCCAGGCCTTCAAGCCCGCTCGTGGCAAATTGCCCCATTCTCCCTCTCCCGCGAGCGTGGTCCGCAATATCGGGCGCGTCTGGAATCCAGTAGGAGTCTGGGAAACGGGGTTTCTCGGGTTCCTCCAGGACTACTGCGATTTTATTCAGGGCGTAGTCCAATTGATCAATGAATGGTATTTCAGCAAGTGGTCGTTATATTTGCGCGGATATTCCGCAGGTCAGCTCGAACTTTTTAGCGCAAGGCGCAGGTAATTATGCAGAAAAACTCAGTCTACTTCATTGTCGCCAACATTGTTGGCATTGCATTACTGGTCGCAACTTCCGTTCACTTCGGATCTCCGTTGTTCGGATGGCTGATCACCGCAGGCATTATCCTCGTATTTGCAAACGGAATGGAGAAGTATCGTCGAGGTTACATGCACTTGGCCGCTGAGGAGGACTTGCTCGCGGAATACAAGAAGCAGGAACGCCCAGAGCCGATCGGGAAGGGCGTGATCGCCCAACGCATCGAACTGGTCAAGGACATGGCCCGTCGGAGCGTTTCGGTGGATAGCAAAGTTTTTTCCGACATTCTCTCTGCGAGAGAATCTTCTACGCTTTCCCGTTCGCCTGGTGGCCTGGTAGTGTTGCTGGGCCTTGCGGGCACATTCTATGGTTTGATGGTTGCGGTTTCGAGCGCGGGAAATTCGTTGGATGTCAACAATTCCCAGACCACGCTTTCTGCCATCCACGGAATCTTCCAGTCCATGAAGGGAATTTTTGGCACCAGTTTCTGTGGCCTGATTGGCGCGCTCTTTTTGAATTCGACCCACCAAATCGTTACGGGTCGCAAGCTGGCCTACATGGCCGATGTGGAAGAATACACCCAGTTCCAGCTTCTTCCTGCCCATGCACCCAAGGCGGACAACTCCGAAGAGATGCGCCGCAGTGCCCTGGTGGAGCAGCTGTCCCGAGTGGTGACCACCATGCAGACCACCATGCAGGCAGAGCTGGGCAAAGCCATTGAATCCTTGTCCTCCAATCTAGAGACGGTAACCAAGTCCTCCTTGGAAAGGGTCGAGCAGGCCGAAAAGGCTGTTCTCTCCCGCATGGAAGGCATGCAGCAACAGGCCTCTCAGGGGCTAAACCAGGTGATCACGGATTCTTTGAAACGCATCGAATCGTCCACGGGTGTTTTGGTGGAGGGCGTGGGCCGTGCAACCGCCGAATCCGTTGCGCGCCAATCGATCCAGAGTCAGGAGCAGTGGAATGCTGCTTTGGAAACGGTTCGCAAAGCCATGTTGCAAAATGCCGAGCAGGGCAAAGAAGCGATCGATTCCATCCTCACCGTGGGCGGTCGCGTCACCGAACAGGGTAAGGCTGCATTGGATTCCATGCAGGCCATTGCACATAAAGTCACAGACCAGGCTGATTCGCGCGCCGTTTCCCTTGCGCAGAATGTGGGCACCCAGGTGGAACAGCTCGCCCGAGACGTGCAGGCGTCCTTTGGCATGCTCGCCGACTCGTCCCGCGAACTGGTGGACTCCCAGCGGGTGTTGCTGGTCGAGATCAGCAAGCGCCAGGACAGTGAAAAGGAATTGGCCCAAGGCCTGCAAGCAGGCATTGGCGATACCAGCACCCTCATTCGCATCAATCAAAGCGAATTCCAGGCCTCGCTCGAACTCTTTAGGCAGGGTGTTGAAGCATTGCTCGAGAAGTTCACCGGTGGTTCCGCCGAGCAGGAGAACCAGCGCACCTTTATCGATCAACTGCATGCCACCCTCGAAGCATTCAGCGAAAAGGCTTCCGAGGTGCTGGTTGAAAACGCCATGCGCACCCAGGAAATTCTTTTGGATGTCCTCGAGCAGTCCCGCCAAGCCTCCATTCAGTCCGCGCCTAGGTCGGAGGCGACCTAATGGCCATCCGCCTGCATCAGCCCGAGGAGGGCGGTTCCTGGATGGGGTTCACCGATCTTTCGGTGGGCTTGTTTTCCCTATTCATTCTGGCCTTTGTGGCCATGGCCACGCTGAAGTCCGAAAAAGACGTCCAGCTTACCCGCACCGAAAAAGAAGTGGTGGATTGTCAGGAACAAGTTCGGCGCATCGCCAAGGAACGCAATACGCTCCTTTCCCGCAGCCTTAAAGCCCCCTTGGAAAAGGGCTTGATCGCCTTGGAAGATGGCAACATCCAAATTCAGGCATCCCTTTTGTTCCCCACGGGAAGTGCCGAGCTGTCTTCGCAGGGTGTCGATGTCTTGCGCCAGATTGGCAAAGGAATGTTGGATGTACTCGATACTGCCGAAGTAATCATGGTGGCAGGGTTTACGGATGATAGTCCCATCAAATCCGAGAGCTACACCAACTGGGAATTGTCGACCCAGCGTGCCACCAATGTGGTAAAAACCTTGATTCTACAAGGGTTTCCACCCGAGCGCGTATTTGCTGCGGGTTTTGGCGAGCACCAGCCTAAGCGCCCCAACAACAGCCCCGAAAATCGTCAGCTCAACCGTCGCGTAGAAATCGGTGTGGCACCTATTCGCAAATCCGCCATCACCAAGCCCGCGTTTCTGGCACCCCAATGAGCAAAATTCGCATTGAGGCATTGCGTCAGCGCGTTCTCGATCTGAGACGCGTCTCGACTTTGCCTTGGTGGCGCACGTCTTATGCGGATTTTTTGCTGGAGCGTGCGGGAGAATATGTCGCCGTTGCCCGCGAACCCGAAGCCGAAGGCGTTCTGGACCGGGTCCAGCGCTGGATTGAGCAACAGGAAGCCCAGCTACGTATTCACCATGCAGCAACCGGATCTGCATCCGTTACACACAAAGTCCGGGTTTTTGGACTTGCGCAAATTTCGCAGAAACTTGCCGAGCTCCGCGCCGATCTGGTGACTCGTCGCCAATTGATTCCAGGCCCCGAGCGCGAAGCCCTGGTCACACGCCTGGACCGCGTAGAGCGTCACTTGCAGGCCAATCGCCTGGACGAAGCCCACGCCGAGCTCAATACGGTTCGGGTGGCCTGGATCCGCCGCTTGACCCGCTCCTACCGGGCCTGGTCTCCGGTGGCCGTTCCTTCAACGGGTAGCCGTGTCCTGGGTTCTGCGAATCCGCGCTTGGGATTGGTTCCCACGGGGCCCTACAACAACCGTCGCAATCTGGACGAGCTGGTTACGCTGGTGGGCGAGCGCGACCCAATCTGGGTCGAGGACTTTGTGGAGCTCTACAACGACCTGATGCAGTACATGGACCGCCTGGGCGACCCGGATAAGAAGAAGCCCCGGAAGTAGTGCTGGGAATGACGCCTAAATAACATTCCGTTTTGATGCGCCATTCTATTCCGAAACATCCCCTATTTTATCTATATTTCCCCTGATGATGGCGAAGTCTTACAATCAAAGCTTGGCGCGGACTTCGCGTCCGTCTAATTCAATTCATAAAAAGCATCCCGTGGGAGGTCTTGTGAATACAAGGCTGGTTCTAATCGCGCTCATTATTCTTTCTTTTGTCCCTATTGTTTTCGCTCAAGGGGAGCAGGTGGATGTTATTTCCATCACGAGCATGGGCACAGAGGAATTCGACCGCAAGAAGCAAGAAATTGAGCAGATCCTTGCCGATGGAAAATTGAGCGTGACGGATAAGCAAAGTCTTGAGGCCCTGCGTGCGAAAGCGGTTTCTGTTGCCGCCATGAACGAGGAATGCCGCAGCTTCGACATCAGTTCGGTTCCCAACGAGCGCTGCAAAACCTTTTACCGGATCGAGCTCCCCGAGTTCGAGGCCGCGTTTGGGCAAGTGACGAGCAACCTATACCTGAATCGCCTGAGCATGGTGAGCGGGTTGCGCAACCGCATGGATCAAATCAACGCCTGCGTGAGCGCCATGTCGGCCTTTGTGAATCCAAGTACTCGTTTGCAAAACCTAGTGCAGCCCAAGGTTATTCAAAGCGGGCTTGAGCCGGTGGACAACAGCACGGCCGAATTTTATTATGGATTCGAAGTGGGGGTGGATATCCAGAAGCTCCAAAGCATCAAGGAGCTTGCGGACCGTTGGGGCAAGACCTGCGTCAGCGTGGTCAAGCATCCGGTGAACAACATCCTTGCCCCGTTTTTTGTGAATTCGGTTGGCGAAAAATTTCGCAAGACTGGCTTTAAGATCGAAGTAGATTCCATGCATCTGCAGCTGAGGAATAAAGGAGTTTTTGAATATGGATATACACTAAACGAAAAGCGGCTGCTCCGTGGTGAGGTGTCTCCCCTTTTCGAGGGCGGTGGCGTTCATTTCTTAACGGTGGATGTGGTTCCTGGTGGATTAAGAACCGACATGAAGCTTAAGGCCCTGTCGTCCAAGATGTTCCGTGGTCAGGTTCGGATTCCCCTGAAGGATTCGTCCGGAGTCAAGGTCTCCTGGAAGGTGGAGCGTACGGACACAACGCAAGCGGTCGTAGAAAGTCCTCCCGTTGCAGAAACGGAATCCGAGCCCCTTGCTGAAGCAACCCCTGAGTCCAATGCAGATGTCGCTCCTGTGGCTGGGTCTGTTGCCGAGTTCGGGCCATCCGTCCCTGCCGAAGCCATTCCTACCTTGCCGAAATCCGCAGGAATTTCCACCATGCAAAAGATTGGATGGGTCCTGGTTGGCTCATCTGGGTTCTGTGGCGGTGCAGGTTTCTGGCTGGACGGAAAGGTCAAGAGTGCTCGAGACGAATGGGACCAGGCCGTCGCCACCCAAAATGCCACGGGTCTCGTGAATTCAGGAGACTCGCTCGACAAGTCTGTGCGCAACCGCAATGCGGCCTACGGTGCTGGTGTGGGAACCTTTCTGGTTGGGGCCTTAATGATATTCCTGGGAGGGAATTGATCATGAAAAGTTTCATTCGCAATTTTGTGGGCCAGGGAGTTTGCGTGGGATTGATGGCCCTCGTTTCCTGTACGGACGGGAGTCATCCCGACCCTGTGAGCGTGGTCGCGGGGTGGGGCCTGGTTTCGTCGTCGGTGGATCCGATTGTTTCGGGATCGTCATCTTCGGTGGATCCAATAATCGCGACATCATCATCGAGCAATGGGACTTCCGTTGCCTCTACAGGGACTCCGGGCGCTCCGCTTGTATATGGTGGTCAGACATACAAAACAGTGGTGATCGGCACGCAGACTTGGATGGCTGAGAACTTGAATTTCACAACGTCTATGGGCTCGTGGTGTTATGGCAATGTTGCTTCCAATTGCACCTTTTATGGGCGACTGTATGACTGGGGAAGGGCTATTACTGTATGCCCCAGTGGTTGGCATTTGCCTGATACTACGGAGTGGACCATATTGGAAACCGCAGTAGGTGGAACGGCCACGGCAGGAACCAAACTCAAGGCTAACAGCACCTTGTGGAGCATAAATACGGGTATGGATAATTCCGGATTTTCCGCTTTGCCCGGGGGCCGCTTTTACAGCTCGGCCTTTAACTACCTTGGGAACATCGGCAACTGGTGGACAAGTACGGCCGACGGATACGGCGCGTGTTTCCGGAGCATTTACGACTCCGGCGTGAATAATGTGGTTCACAATTGCAACTCCACGGCTTACGGGTTCTCGGTGCGTTGCCTCCAGGACTCAAACTGAGCCTTCCGCGAAGCGGAGAGCAAGGGGCACTTAGCCACAGGCAAAGTGCGTGTATTTGTATTTGCCCTAGCGCAACAAGGTCATGTATTTGTGTTCAGCCCAGCCCGTGGGCTGGGTCGGTTTTTTTGCCCACAAGGGAGTCACAAGGCCATAGGTGAGAGAGATCCCCTTTGGGGATGACAAGATGGCTAGGGATGACATTTCATTGGGGATGACCCTCAGAGGGCTGTTCCACTCATCACTCAGGAACTCATAACTCATCACTTTCCATTTCCTATATTCCTCTCATGGCTCCCATCCGCAAATACCCCATTGGCATCCAGACCTTCTCGGAACTCGTGACCGAGGGCTATTACTATGTGGACAAAACGTCCTGGGTGCACAAAATGGCCACCGAGGGCAAGTTTTACTTTTTGTCGCGCCCTCGTCGCTTTGGAAAAAGTCTCTTCCTCGATACCCTGCGGCAGGCGTTCCTAGGCAAACAGGAGTATTTCAAAGGTCTTTTTCTCGAGAACAACTGGGATTGGAATGTCAAGTACCCCGTGCTCAAGTTGAGCTGGGGCGCGGGTGTTCTAAAGAGCCCTGCGGATTTGCAGGAAAAATTTTCATTTCAATTGCAGCAGTGGTCCCGGGAATACGGGCTATCGTGGGCCGGGGTTTCAATTCGTGATCAGTTGTTCGATGCCATCCAGTCCCTGCAAGCAAAATTTGGCCAAAAAGTCGTCATCCTCATCGATGAATACGACAAGCCCATTCTCGACAACATCACCAAGCCCGACATCGCCTTGGCCATGCGCGACGAGCTTAAGAACCTCTATTCCGTAGTCAAGGACGCCGATGAATTCATCAAGCTCGCGTTTATCACGGGCGTGAGCAAGTTCAGTAAGGTGAGCCTTTTCAGTGGCCTCAACAACCTGAAGGACATTTCCCAAAGCCCAGGCTACGGTGCGATTTGCGGTTACACACAACATGACCTCGAAACGGTCTTTGCGCCATCCCTTGTGGGAGTGGACTTGGCCGAGGTCAAACATTGGTATAACGGGTACCGCTTTGGCGATGCCGAGGGCGTATACAATCCCTTCGATGTGTTGTTATATCTAGATAGTCGCGAGTTCAAAAACTACTGGTTTGAGTCGGCCACTCCTAGCTTCTTGATCGAGATGATGTCCAAGACGCAGTTTCCCGCGCCAGACCTGGAAAATATTACCGCGGGCTCCGAGATATTGGGGAGCTTTGAAGTCGAAAAACTCTCGCTCACCACCCTGTTGTTCCAAGCGGGCTACTTGACTGTCGACCAGCGTCTGACCATGCCAGGTGGTGATGAAAACTATTCGCTGAAGTTCCCCAATTACGAGGTGAAGAAAAGCCTCACAAGCTACTTGCTCACCTACCTTGTGGACAGCATGGAAGTCAAGTTCGACCGGCAGATGGCCCTTTGGAAAGCGATCCAGAAAAATGACTTTGAGAGCCTCTCCGAGGTGTTCCAAAGCTTCTTCGCCAGCATCCCCGAGGAATGGTACCGCAAGAATTACCTCGCCAAGTACGAGGGGTACTACGCGAGCATCTTCTATTGCTACTTCACCGCCCTGGGCCTGGACGCACGCCCCGAAGAGCGCACCAACCATGGCCGGCTTGACATGTCGGTGCTCATGGCCCATGCTATCTTCGTCTTTGAGTTCAAGGTCGTCGACCTCATCAAAGACCCGAACCCCGCGCTCGCGCAGATTAAAGCCAAAGACTATCACCAAAAATACCGCGCTAGGGGCCTGCCCATTTACCTGGTGGGCGTCGAGTTCAACGCCGCCGAGCGCAACATCGTTCGCGTAGAGTGGGAACAGGCGCAGTAAGGCGCTTTGGTGCTGGCTGGGGCTTTTGGATTAACCTGCAGGGCTATGAGCTCAATGATGTCATTCCCCGCAGGGGAATCACCGTTGATTTGTGAGCCCGGCTTTCTACTTCACCTTCACCGGTTGCATGGAAGCCATATACAGGTTGATACGCCAGGTTTGGGTCGAATCCACTCAGTCCGTGGTTAAAACTTGGATGCTTTCCAGGAGCTCGGATAAGCCTCGGATGCAGTCATCGATGCGAAAGGCCTCGGTATCGGCTTGGAGTTTGACTTGAATGCAGTAACGGGACCAGAAAGCAAAGGCGAGTCCTTGGAGAATCCCGGAATTGGATTGCACGCTACGCAGGCATTCCGCGTTGCCAGGCAAGCGGTACATGGAAGTCTCTTCGAATTCGGCTCCGGGCATGTTCAGCATGCTTTTTTCGAGCAAGGCCCACATTTCTGATTGGCGCACTCGCTGGTCCCTGCGGGCGGACGTAACTTCGATGACCGCTCCGGAAGGTGGATGGCTCAAAAGGATGGACTCGGGGGTGTCCGCGCAAACCCAGCCTGCGGGTTCATCAAAGCAAAACCATCCACAGGGGCTGAACTTCATGGATTCCCCCGATTGTCAAGCCAGTTTTGCAGGATTACCGCAGCAGCCGCGCGGTCGACCCGACCCTTGTCGCGCTTTTCCTTTTTCTTGATATGGGCTGTAGCTTGCAGGGCTGCAACGGAGCTGTATGATTCATCCTGTTTGTGGATGGGTAGTGTCACTTTAGTCTGCAGTTCGTCGATGAACTTTTGCACATCCACATTCTTGCCATCGGTGCGACCGTCCGGGTGCTGGGGCCACCCCACGATGATGTCGGTAATCCGGTCCGCCGCAATGATCTGCGTTAGGCGCTCCCATAGGGGCGTGGTCTGCCGGTCAATGGTCTCGCGGGGGAAAGCGATGGGCACTTCGGAATCGGCCACTGCGATTCCGACCCTGCGGTCACCATAGTCGATGGCGATATAGCGGGAGCGCGTATTCATTTTTTCGGCTACTGTTGTGCTTCGATAAATTCTTTCCAGTCGTCGGACTGTTGGATGTAAGTGGCAGGGATAAAATTGCCCGGAAGCTTGATCACCTGGTCCGGCAATACCAGCTCGAGCTCGTCCATGGCGAAGTAGCGGTGGACATTGCGGGAGCTTGCCCGGGTATCCGTTGCCCAGTTCCGGTATTTGAGGCGGATCCATCCATCCAAGTTTGCGGTAGTGTGCGCGGAAGGCCAGGAGGTGCGGCGCACCCGCTGGGAGGACTTCAGGGATGCGCTTTTTTTGACGGGCTTCAGAAGCTCGGTCAGATTCACAGATTCCTCATAAGAGCAGGGCAACAACCCTTCGAAGCCAAAATCGAAGTCATTGGCTGCATACCACAGACGGATGGGGATTCCGGCTTGTTTGGCGTCCCATGGTGCCAAGGAAAGGTTCTGCGGACCAATGTATTCCACATATTGGCGGGTTTTCAAGGTGTCCAGGTAGGCGGTGATCCATTCCACCGCGCGAGTGGTGGCGCCGGTGATCTGGGTGCTCGTGATGCGCGAAAGCATGGCTTCCACTTCTAGGTAATCCTTGGTGCCGTGGGCGGCAAAGGCGAGGGTATCTACGGGGCTACCATCCTGGAAGGTGGGACGCTCGCGAAGTTTGTACGAAATGACCGTGGGCTCATTGGGGTCCGCTTCGATAATGTCTTCACTGGAGAAAAGCCCCAGTTTGTCTATCCGCAATTGAACCAAGTTGCCGTCAAGCCACTGGAATTGGGTAGGCGTGGTTCCGGTGGGTTTTCCCATCACGGAGACAACCGCGGCCCGTGGTTCGGATTCCACCTGAATGGTGACGGGCTGACCCGCGATTGCGAGCATGACGGATGTCCCTTCCGGGGTTTGAGCATAAAGGGTGTCCATGTCGGCAGGAACCAGTAGGACCGAGCCAATCCAGTAGATTTCTTGAATTTCCGTGCTGGAATCCTTGGGGGAATCTGCAAAGAAGCGGGCATGCAGGAGGAGATTCCAAGCGTTGAGGGCCTGGGGATGGAAAGCCGATACATTTTGCCAGGCATCTTTTTGCAGGCGGCCCTGGAACAAGCCATAACGGCCATCGGGCTGCTTTTTGCGAAGGACCGTGAGACCCTCAGGTTGGGTGGTGTCCGTCATAGACGGAATGGGCATTCCGGCTCGCATGGGTGTCAGGATGGGGTTTTTGCTGGTGTAGCCCTTGCCCTTCAAATCCAGCTCGAGGGCGTAGGTTGAAGCCAGGACTCCCAGAAAAATTATGGCGGAAATGACCTTCATCAGAAAACTCCTTGATTGGATTCAAAAGCCCACGTTAGGAAAGATAAATTAACATTGTTGGAAAATTGTACTGGAGTCTCCATGACCATGGCCAATATCATCATTGTTGAAGATGAGGCGGATATCCGCGAACTTTTGGAACTTTCCCTGGGGAAAGCCGGGTACGCCGTGCGGGCTTGCGCTTCGGGGGAGGAGGGCATTGCCCAGGCGCGGTTGTCCCTGCCCGACCTGATGCTCCTGGACCTGATGCTTCCCGGGGTGAATGGGCTGGAGGTCTGTCGCCAGATCAGGGCCATGCCCGGAGCGGAATTTCCGGTGATCATGGTTACAGCCCGCGGTAGCGAAAGCGATATTGTCGCCGGTCTCGAAATGGGGGCGGACGACTACATTGTAAAGCCCTTTAGCCTGCCTGTTCTACTGGCGCGGGTCAAAAAGGCCCTCTCCCGGCAGGGTCGTGGCATTGAGGTTCCTACCCAGGGGATTGTTATTGATGACCGTCGTCATGAAGTCATGCTGGATGGGGAAAAACTGGAATTGACCAGCTCGGAATTTTCGACTTTGAAGTTCTTGGCAAGCCATCCGGGCTGGGTCTACACCCGCTCGCAAATTGTAAAAGCCGTGCATGGCGAAAATTACCCGGTGACAGACCGTAGTGTCGATGTGATGATTCTCAGTCTGAGGCGCAAGTTGGGTTCCAAAGGCAAGTCCATCGAAACCGTGCGCGGTGTCGGTTATCGTTTTGAGGAGTAATATTATCCATGATTAGACCCCGGCGGAAGCTCTTTACAGTTCTTTTTCTTTCCAACTTTGTATTGGCGGGGTTCCTGGTGCTGGGGCTCGGGTGGTTTACTACCGATGCACTAAAAGGTATTTACCGTTCGGTCTGGGTACACCACCTCGAAGAATCATTGGACTTCGCGGAAGGCCGCTTGCGGCAGGTTCCCACCGACAGCATGGTGGGAGAATTCCGGCAATTCCGCAACTCCATGCGCATGCGGGTGACCTTGATGGATTCCGCAGGCAATGTCCGTTTTGACACGGATACCACCGCCGGAACCATGCAAAACCACCGCTCCCGACCTGAATTCATTGAGGCCATGCAAAAGGGCGAGGGGCAAGCCACCCGCCTTAGCGCAACTGTTTCCATTCCCATGCTTTATGTGGCACGCCGAATGGAAATTGGCAAAGAGATTCTCATTCTCCGCATGTCGACTCCGCTTACGGGCATTGACCAGGAGCTAAGTGGCGCTTACAAACATTGGGGAATGGCTGTTGCTCTGGCAATCCTGTTGGGCGGGGTCCTTGCCTACTTGGTCAGCAGGCGAATGGTCCGGCCGATTCAGGCCCTGAGAAAGGCTGCCGAGCGTTTTGCCGAAGGGAACTTGGATGGGAAAATGCCCAATTCGACGGTAGATGAAGTGGGCTTGCTGGCGGATTCCCTGAACCAGATGGCGGAACAATTGAATTCGCGCATTCGTTCCATCGCTCTGCAGCGCAATGAGACCGAGGCCGTTTTATCCTCCCTCACCGAGGGTGTCGTGGCTTTGGATCATAGCTCGACCATTCTGCGGGTGAACCAGGCATTTATTGGGTTATTCCATTTGCATGGACGTCCTGTTTTGGGCAAAAAATTGCTAGAAGTGGTGCGCAATTCGGAATTGGATTCCATACAAACGAACTTCCGTAAGGAAGGGCATTCCTTTCAGCGTGATATCATCATTGTAGAAGATGCTGGAGAACGGACTCTGCAGGTCAGGGGATCCGCCCTAAAGGACATTCAGGGGCAGGAAATTGGAACCGTCCTGGTTTTGAACGATGTTTCCCGGGTCCGCAAACTGGAAGAAATGAGGAGCGATTTTGTCTCCAATGTCTCCCACGAGCTCAAAACCCCCATTACCTCGATCAAGGGTTATGTGGAAACCTTGCAGGGCATGGCGCTCCTGGAATCCGACCGGGATGCTTCGCGCTACCTGGAGACCGTTTCCCGGCAGGCGGACCGCTTGAATGCCATTGTGGATGATCTGCTGATTCTGTCGCGTATCGAGCAGGACGGCACCACACTTGAGGCAGAGTTCCAGGAAATCAATGTGGCCGATTTGGTGGATAGCGTGGTGCAGGGGGCGATCCCCATTGCAGAAAAGAATCACATACAAATTACGGTCAGTTGTCCCCAGGATTTACCGGTCAACGGCAATCCAGGGTTATTGGAGCAGGCCTTGCAGAATCTGGTTGCCAACGCATGCAAATACAGTGATCCGGGAAAGACGGTTTTGGTCGAGGTGCAGGTCAACCAAGTGATTCACATCACGGTCCGCGACCAAGGGTTTGGCATCGAAAAGAAGCATTTGCCTCGCATCTTCGAACGCTTTTACCGGGTGGATAAAGCCCGTAGCAGCAGTCAAGGTGGCACCGGTCTGGGCCTTGCCATCGCCAAACACATTGCCCTGATGCACCATGGTCGAATCGATGTCCAAAGCGATATCGGAGCCGGCAGTACCTTCACCATGATCCTGCCCCGTGCGAATTTTAGCAATTCCTAACCAAACCCTAACAATTCCCACATAGCCTGCTAACATGCGGTCGGTATCTTTGTCTTAGAAAAGGAGAACCGAATGTTGGCAACCATGGAATACAAAGAAACCGAACAGGCGACCGCAACCTCGGTCAAAGTGCACGTAGAGGGTTTGCGCTTCTTCTATGGCGCAAGCGAAGCCTTGCATGGAATCACCCTGGACATTCCCGAAAAACAGGTGACTGCGTTGATTGGCCCCTCGGGCTGTGGCAAATCCACCTTTTTGCGGACGCTCAACCGCATGAACGACTTGATTGAGAATACCCGCGTGGAAGGGTTGGTTGAGGTCCTTGGCGACAATATCTATGCGCCGGGCTATGACCTCGCCGAATTGCGGCGCCGGGTGGGGATGGTTTTCCAGCGCTCCAATCCCTTTCCTAAAACCATTTTTGAAAATATCGCCTACGGCCCCCGGATTCACGGGGTTCGTGACCGCGCCACCCTAGAAGAAATTGTTGAAAAGAGCCTGCGTAATGCGGCCCTGTGGGACGAAGTCAAGGACCGCATGAACCAGAGTGCCCTAGGGCTTTCCGGTGGACAACAACAGCGTCTCTGCATCGCCCGTGCGCTGGCGGTGGATCCCGAAGTGATTTTGATGGATGAGCCAGCCTCGGCACTTGATCCTCGCTCGACCGCAGCCGTGGAAGACCTGATTCTCGAGTTGCGCAACCAGTACACCATCGTCATTGTGACACACAACATGCAACAGGCGTCGCGCGTCTCTGATTTCACGGCTTTCTTTTATGAAGGTGATCTGGTGGAACTCGGGAAAACGCCCAATCTTTTTACTTGTCCCCGGGAAAAGCGTACCGAGGACTACATCACCGGCCGGTTCGGCTAAGCGAGGGAGCACCATGACCATTCACTTTCACCGAGAAATGGAATCCGTAAAATCACAAATACTTCGCCTAGGAACCATGGTGGAGGAACAGCTCTATCATGCCATCCGTGCGGTGGAAGAGCTGGATGAGGACTTGGCGAAGACGGTGATCTCCCAGGATGATCGCATCGACCAAAAGGAAGTGGAAATTGAGGAGGAATGCCTGAAGGTCCTCGCTCTGCACCAGCCTGTGGCCATTGACCTGCGCCTATTGGTTGCGGTCATGAAGATCAATAGCGATCTGGAACGCATTGGAGATACCGCATCCAACATTGCCGATACGGTGGCCTATTTGAAGGCAAATCAATCGGATTCGCGCAAGAGCTTTGCCTTCCGCACCATGGCAGACAAGGCCCGGGCCCTCTTCAAGCGCAGCCTGGATAGCCTGATCAATATGGATGAACAACTGGCGACCGAGGTCTGTGCCGGTGACGCCGAAATTGATGAGCTCCATCGCTCCATGTATGAGATGGTGGAAGAAGGGATCAAGTCCCATCCAGAAAATGTTGGCGTCTACTTACGATATTTGCGCATCTCAAGAAATTTGGAACGCGTGGGCGACCACGCCACAAATATTGCAGAAGATGTCCTGTATATGGCTCGTGGCCACATCTTCCGTCATGTACACGAGAATTAAACACAATCCCAAGGAACAACCATGAAAAAAACAATCAGTGCCTTACTCATTGGCTTAACCGCCGTAACGGGCGTGATGGCCGAAACAGAAATACTCGGAGCGGGAGCCACGTTCCCTTATCCGCTGTATTCCAAAATGTTCAATGAATACTATGCCAAGAAGCAGGTGAAGGTAAACTACCAGTCCATCGGTTCGGGTGGTGGAGTCAAGCAGATCATGAGTGAAACGGTGGACTTCGGTGCTACCGATGGATTCATTGAGGATGCTCCACTTAAAGAAGCCAAGCGTCCCCTGGTCCATATTCCTACATGTCTCGGAGCGGTTTCTGTTTCGTACAATGTGCAAGGTTTGAGCAACTTGAAACTAACTCCCGCTTTGGTTGCCGATATTTTTCTAGGAAAGATCACCAAATGGAATGACGCCAAGATCGTTGCGATCAATCCATCCGCCAAGGTCCTGGACAAAAAGATTCTGGTTGTTCATCGTAGCGATGGCTCGGGTACAACCTCCATTTTTACGGACTATCTTGCTAAAGTCAGTCCAGAATGGAAGACCTCGGTTGGTGCCGGCAAATCAGTCTCCTGGCCCACAGGTCTTGGTGCAAAAGGCAACGAAGGTGTTTCAGGTCTTGTCAAGCAAATGCCGGGTTCGATCGGATACATTGAAATTGCCTATGCACGTCAAAATAAAATGGCTGTAGCCACTATTCAGAACAAGGCTGGAAACTGGATCGTCCCTGATTTGGCAAGTGCAGCCTCAGCGGCTGCAATCAAAATTCCAGATGATACCCGCATCAACCTGACCGACTCTGATGCGAAAAATGCCTACCCCATCGCAGGCTTTACCTGGATCGTGGTGTACAAGGATCAAAATTATGGTGGCCGTAGCAAGGCTCAAGGCCAAGAAGTGGCCAAGCTCCTCGGTGGATGGTTCATGAAGGAAGCGCCTATGCCGAACCCCTCGATTACGGCAAGCTGCCCGCAGACGCGCTCACCAAGGCTGAAGCGGTTCTTAAGAGTTTGACTTTCGGTTCTGAAAAACTTCTCCCCTGATTCTTTCTGCAAGAGGTCATCGATGAATAAAGTCCTAAATTTTGACACCGGTTTTGTCTGGTCCATGAGACTGATGGCCCTTCTGGTCATTGGGCTCGTGGTTGCTGTGGGCTATGTGCTCGTGCAAGGGTCCAGCGAAGCGTTTCAAAAGTTTGGGTTGTCGTTCATCACTGGGCGGGAGTGGGACCCGATCATGGGGTCCTACGGCTCCCTGCCCTTTATCGTGGGCTCCTTGCTTACGGCTTTTTTGGCCTTGTTGATTTCCATTCCCTTCTCCATGTCTATTGCTTTGTACCTCGGAGAATTTGCCAACAAGGGTAAAATCTCCGCCATTTTTACCAGTCTGGTGGAACTGCTGGCAGGGATACCCAGTGTCATTTATGGATTCTGGGCTCTGTTTTACCTGGTTCCAGTTGTTCGCTGGATTCAAGAACGCCTTGACATTCCCCCTATTGGGGTGGGCATATTTTCGGCGGCCCTAATCCTTGCAATTATGATCATTCCCTTTTCTGCCTCCATTGCCCGCGAAGTGATCCGCATGGTTCCTGTAGGGTTGAAGGAAGCCGCTTACGCCCTTGGGGCCACTCGCTTGGAAGTCATTAAGGATGTGGTGCTGCCCGTTGGAAAAAGTGGAATTTTTGCAGGCATCATGCTCGCACTGGGTCGCGCATTGGGTGAGACCATGGCAGTCACCATGGTGATCGGAAACAACAACATCATGCCCGATAGTCTTTTCTCTCCTGCCAATACCATAGCCTCGCTCCTCGCCAATGAATTTGCCGAAGCGGACAGCTCGCTCTATGTATCAAGCCTTGTGGGGCTTGGCTTAGTATTGTTTGTGATGACTGCTCTGATCAATTTCCTCGGAAAAATGTTGATACGGAGGCTCTCCAAATGAAGTTAGTCAATCGTAAACGACGCACGGCCCGCAGGTATTTTTTGGATCGCCTGGTCCGGTATTCCGTGTATTTTCTTTGCGGAGTCGCCATCCTCCCGCTGTTCTTTATTTTTGGTTTCATCTTCTCCAAGGGCATCACCATCTTGGATTGGGAATTTCTCACCTCGCTGCCTAAATCCATTGGAGAGAGTGGTGGAGGAGTGGTGAATGCCATCACCGGTTCCTTGTATCTCGTCGGGATTGCGGCTTCGGTAGCTATTCCTTTGGGCGTGGCTGCGGGCACGTATCTCTCCGAGTATCGTGGATCCAAGTTGGCGAATATTTTAGGCCAAGCCGTTGATGTTCTTAACGGGGTTCCCTCCATTGTGATCGGACTTGTGGTGTATGAATTGGTGGTGCTGCCCATGGGTGGTTTTTCGGCCATCTCGGGAGGAATTGCGCTAGGGATGATCATGATTCCGGTGATCACTCGCTCTACGGAAGAAACGCTCAAAATGCTTCCCAAAAGCCTGAAGGAAGCAAGCTTGGCCTTGGGTGCCAGCTATGCGACTACGGTGCTACGTGTGGTGTTGCCTGCAGGCCTGACGGGGATCATTACCGGAATCCTGGTGAGCCTTGCCCGTGTGGCCGGAGAGACTGCGCCCCTGTTGTTCACCGCCTTTGGCAACCCCTTTGTGAACTTGGATCCGCTCAAGCCTGTGAGCTCCCTGCCTGCCCTCATCTTCAATTACGCGGTGAGCCCCTATGAGGACTGGCACCGCTTGGCCTGGGGCTCTGCCTGCGTACTGCTCCTAGGGATACTCGCACTCAACCTGTTCTCGCGCTGGCTCTCCCGCAGGTATCGGTGGTACTAGGGAGTAGGTGAATCGCCAATGGTTCCCCAGCGGAATTCATTTACCATCGCGCCCTTTGTCGACCGGATGGGAAGGATGGTCGGGGGAACCTCGAATTTGTGTCCGTCACCGGCGTAAAAATTGAAGGCTAGGGAATCGCCAGTTGAGGGAGAATAAGTCAAGGCCGTATTCGCGCAGGACTGGTTTTCAAACGCACAGAATACGCCATCAATTAAATACACTTGATAGCCATTAATATCTGGGTATACATATTTGATGGAGTTGATGGCCATTCCCAGCGTGTGCTTTTGGGTAAGGAACATCCCTGGGTTTTGGGGGTCAGGGTAAGAGAAGCCCTTGATTCCAAGAATGGGGAAGTAGAGCTGCCCCGGCTTGGCCCCATCTGTGATTTGGGCAATAGTTTCCTCACTAAGCCGATTATTTGTGGTGAGTCTCAGCAGGCCATCATTTGTACGAACTGCGCTGATAATCAGTGGCATGCCGCTATCAATCACGCGAACTTCGGAAAGCGTGGTGGTGATACGAAGATTTGAACCATTTGTTTGGCGCTGTGCCAAGAATATGTGAAGCGTGTGTTCAGACTTGTCCATCCATTTCGTGGGGTCTTTTAGCCTCTGTTCGTCCATGGAAATACGGGCTTCGGCAGGCAAGTGGGTTCCGCCCAAGTCCGCAACCAAAACGCCATCGATGAAGATCCACATGTCGCTATCACCGGAGAAAGTGAAGGTGTCGCCAGGATTGTATTTAAACTGGGTATAGACCGTCATGGTGAAAAAATAGTTGTGCAATTTGGATGCTGCGTTGGGGTCGTTTGCCGCAACAGCTTGGGCTGCGCCAACACTGCGTGAGCCACCATTGGCAAGCAGGGATTTGCAGGTTTCTTGGTCAGCCGCAGAGCCCGCTTCACCGTATCCACCCTTGCATTCCCATGCAGGAAAGGGTCCGCCCATGGCATCGGTACAAGGGTCAGCTCCTGTTGTGTTCAATTTGTCGTAGGGAGGACACCAAAGGTCAAGACTCTGCTTGCCCCAGGTGCTATAGGATGGGTCTGTGCTTCCTGCAAATTCATCGAGAGGAAAGTATGCGCCACCGGGCATTTCTTTGGAATCGATATAGTATTGCGCCACCCCGGGGGTAATTTGTTTTAAGGTCATCAAAGTCGTAATGGTTTTGTTTATCCCGGGAGCGTCTTTGAACCAATCCTGGTCGAACCGGCTATTGTGGCAAAGAGTGGCTTTCTTTTTGGGAATCCAGCTTGCGGGGTCCTGGGAACTCATATCCAAAGTGGGCTCCACCATGCCACGGGTAACAAACACAGGGTCTTCCCAAACAGCGATTGCGGTCACTCCTGCCGCGGCGGCTAGCGCATTTGCCTTGTGGCGGTGGGTGCGGATTCTTTCGCCACCAATGTTGTATTCACCGTAATAAGCCTGGGGGCGCTGGTCGCAAGGGAAGCCGTCTTCGCATGCGAAAGTTGCTGGATCTGTGGAAGGGAAGAATTTTCCGAAACAACTTGGAGAGAAAGGTGCGGCGCCCGCTGCGATATATGGACTCGCAGAGATTTCTCTCCAGCGGTCATCGAAGTTTTCGAAGTCCGGATGATTGGGCTGAAAGTCACGGATGGTCACGTCAAAGGAAATTTCGGACGGAAATATCCCTGTCCCTGTCCCTGTCCCTGTCCCTATTGCCCAGTTGTCTGTGCTATCGCTTGGAATAATTTTGTCCGCATTGGAGGACCCTGCGCCAGTCCCTATTGCATCGCCCGGGTTGTCGCGTACAACATCCGCACAAGAAAAAACCAGAGCAACGGCGGGAATCAGAAGTAAAGAATAACTTTTCATAGTCAGATATCAGAATGCAAAAGAAATGGAAAAAGTGGCGCAACCCAGACCGCCCAAAATATACCCCAAGGTGCGGTTGGACCTGGCTTTGTCCACCTCGCTCCAACTGTCGTTCATTTCGGTTTGGGTCGTGGCTAGGGAATAGGCGCTGTGGCTTGTCACCATTTGTTGGTTAGAATAGAGACCATAACCGGCGCCCAGCGCAGCAAGGACCAAACCTCCCCAGCGGGTGACGGAAACGAGCTGTCGGTTTTCGTTTTCCTTTTGGGGGATGGCCGCTTGGGGAACCTCTGGAGTGAATTCCTGGGGCTCCTCCGGAGGGCTCACCTGGGGAGCGGTCATTGCGCCATATTCCGGCTCGGTAGCACTCAAGTCGCCGCCGTTCTGTTCCGGAGCCTGGACGACCGAAAGAGCGACCGGTTGCTTAACGGGTTCTGCTATTAGAGGTGGATCCGATGGTGCAGCATTAACCACAGTAGCTTGGGGTGCCGCTTGAATGGGTTTGCCTGCCATTTTGGTTTGGGCGGTTTTTAGCAGTAGCTTCCCAATTTGCACCAGGTCCTGGGAGGCGGAAGACATGTCGGTCAAGGCGTTCTTGAGGGAAACGGCAACGCCCGGAGCCTTTAGCGCGGCGGGTCCGGAAAAATCCGCAACGGGGTTAAGAGCCATGGCACCGGTCACAATTGTCTTTACCCGGCCTACGAGTTCGGGCACCTGTTTTTTAGCCATAAGGACCATGTCCACGCCGAATTTGGCGCTACGTGGATCGGCCGGGAAACGGAGGGAATCCCCCATTACCCGTTCCAAGGAAAAGCGAATCTGCGAAAGAGTGGCGCTGGTCAGCGCGGCTTCTTTAAAAAGCTTGTCATACTTGGGAACCCCGTAGGTGCTATAGCTTACCCGGTTGGTCACGTTGTCGTAGATCGAGTCCCCCTGGAATTCGGCCATTCGGGGGTTCAAGTCTGTGAGGGTGACCTGGACCACACTCCCCGCGCAACTATTGAGAAAAAGGAACGCAGAAATTGCGAGGCATGCCATTAAAAAGGATTTCATTTGTCCTCAAAGCAGGTCGAGAGATTTCAATTGTTCGACCAGCTGGTCTTTTCCGATGGGCTTCATGATGTAACCATCACAGTTTTTGCGGAAGCTGTCGAACACAATTTTGCGGTCATCCACTCCGGTGACCATCAGAATTTTGCAGGCTGTAGGGCCAAGGGGAATTCCGTGCTTGCGTTCCATTTCCCGCAGGTTTTCCAGGACTTGGGTTCCGTCCAGGCCAGGCATGCGAATGTCCAGGCAAACCAAACGGTAGGGCTGTTGGTCATAGAGGGCCAGCTGAAAGGCCTCTTGGGCGATCATTCCATTTTCAGCGACATCGCAAACCCCAAATGGTTCTAAAAGGCGCGAGAGCATCTTGCGGGTGATGAAATTGTCGTCGACGATGAGAATTCTCATGGGGTTTGCCATACGAATTGTCCTTTGGTGGGCGGTGGATTGCGGATATTATACCAAAATTTTCGGAAATTGTATCTATTCTCTGGAATTATGGTTTGTTTGCGGTCCGCCGTTCGTGCCAAACCAGTGAATGCAGATACTGCCCCAACCTTGCATTGTCAGTATATTTCCCGGTTCGGTCAGGAAGGGTTTTCGAGCCGTTCCCGATGGCGTAAAGCTTGACCAGCTGATTGGTGTGGTCGGTCGACTTCCACTCCAGTTTGGGCATGGCTCCCTTGCCCTGATTCACGGGATCGCTGAGAAATCCGGTCTCGTGGTCCGCCGTGACGATTAGCAGGTTTTGCTCCAATCCGCCATGCTTGTTGATCCAGGTCAGGACGGAATCGACCGCATGCAAAAAGTCGGCGCCCTCTTCAATCATGCGTTCGGATTGATTGGAATGGGAGGCCCAGTCGATGGCGCCCCCTTCGATCATCACGAAGAATCCCTTGGGGTTCTGGTTCAGCACCGTCAGGGCCGCAAGGGACATAGTGGCGAGGGTAGGGGAAGTGCTGATTTTCTTTGCACCTGTTCGTTTCTGTTGCATGGTTTCTTGCACAGGCATAATCCCAGCGAGACTGGCAGGAATTGCTCGGGTCTTGTGCGCGATGGAATCAAGTCCACCTTTGCTTTGAACCAGGGTCCAAGGGGTTCCGGAAAGGTTTGCGGCTTTGCCCGCTTCAAGCGCAAGCCAGGTGGGTTGGCCACCGACATATTGATAATTGCGGTCAGATGGATTATTTATCGTGGCCCCGTCGTGGTCATAATTCGGATTTCCTCCCCCGATAATTACATCTAAGTTTGACCTTAAAAACATCTCTTGTGCGATCTGGGAATATTGGTTCCTTGATGTGTTATGTGCGACCATGGCCGCAGGAGTGGCATGAGATATGGGGACCGTAGTCACCACGCCCGTTGATTTTTCGTCTTCGGAAGCGGCCTCCACCATGGTGATGAGTGGGATCGAATCCATCCCAACTCCAATAGCTGCGTCATAGGTCTTCTTTCCTGTAGATAACGCGGTTGCGGAAGCTGCTGAATCAGTGGGCTTCCTTTTTACATACAACGCGTCCGAGGTGGCTAAATCCGGGCTGTAAGACCCCTGCGCAGAATATGTGCTCATCCACATTTGGACGGGGAACTGGGAAAGTGCAGATGAATCCTTTCCGGTCAGGTAGTATTGGATGGCCTGCAGGTGTTTCGCTCCACTGCCATCGCCGATCATCAAAATGATGTTTCGGGGAGCGGTGTAGGCGATGGACCCAAGGAGTGCGACAATGGCAAGGACCTGACTTGTTTTTGGCATACAACGATGATAGAAAATTTGCCTTCGTTAGAATTTGGTTATCGGGTGTCGATCCTGACCCTTCCTAACCAAGCCCTCACATTGGGTCTTTACATTAGAAGGAATGATTGAAAAACTGGCGCATATCCTTTTAAAAGCCTTTGGGCAAATGCATTTGGTGCCATTTGTCCGGGGACTCATTCATATTGGACGCTCTGGGGCCGTATCCTTTCCCAAGGAGCTTCTGGGTCAAGGGGCGAACATCGTCCTTTCCGGACTCAACAACACCATGGCTTTTCAAAGCAATCCAGACTGGATTTGGCCCTGGTGGCATGAGCGTCAGAAAGATTCCACCTCCCCTGGTTTTGTGCCAACGGGAATGAATTTGGTGACTTCGAATATCACTTTGCGGAACTGGGCATCCCTGGGCGTTTCGGGGGGCACCAGCGAAGCCATGGTGGATCCGGTGGGGATGATCACTCTGGGAGAGCAAGGCTGGTCTGCGTTCCCCTATTTGCGGGCCCATGGGGCTGCCTGGTTTCCACCTCGGCTCAAGCCCGATCAAGTCCAACAGGTTCTCCAGGAAAAATCCCTCCCCGTGGTGGAAACCCGGTATTTGGTGGATTCCAGTATCTTCTGGACCCACACCTGCGAGGTGGTTTCGTGTGGGTCAGAAAATTTTGTGCTGATGGTGCACGAGGTGGAAAACCGCTCAGCCACCGAACTTCGGTGCACCCTGGGTGTTTCTTTACGGCCCTACAATGTCCTGAATATTTCCCACATCCACCGGATCAAATACCAGGATCAACTTTGGAGAATCAACCGTCGGGCGGCCATGTGGCTCCTGGAAAACCCCGATCGCCTAGCGACCTCGGATCGCAATGGTCCAGATCCGGTGTTCCTTTTTGATGAGCCCGAACTTCGTTCCCGGCAATCCTCCCGCAGCGGCGTTGCTGCAGGTGCATGCGAGTGGGATTTGCAGCTGAACCCCTGGGAGCGAAAGCGTATTGTCACTGTGGCCACTTTGCGCAATCAACCCCTGGATCCCTTCTCCCATTCTGCCAAGCCGACTTATGAGGCCCTTGGATTGGCTCGTGATGTAAATCGCGAGCAATGGAAAAATCAATTGACCCAAGGTGCCTCCATGATGGTGCCCGAAAAACGGTGGATGAATGCCTGGGATGCCTTGCGCCTGCGTTTGCCGGTCTTTGATGATGGGGACCGATTTACCCCAGGTACCTTCCTTTACCATAAGTTCTGGATTCGCGATTCCGCATTCCTAGCCCTGTGCCATACAGGGATGGGCCTGCATGAAACGGTGGAGAAAAAAATCCCTTTGTTGCGCAAATCCCAGAACCGCTCGGGATATTTTTGCAGCCAGGAAGGCGAATGGGATTCTAACGGACAGGCCATTTGGATGATTGTGGAACATGCCATTGCTGCGGGAAATCTTGAGGTTCTGGAGCGAAACTGGAGCGCCCTGAAAAATGGGGCCGAATGGATTATCAGCCAGAGCAAAGCAACACTCCATCCCAGGTCTCCCCATTCTGGGCTAATGCCTGCGGGGTTTTCTGCGGAGCATTTTGGACCCAATGACCACTATTATTGGGATTCCATTTGGAGCCTGCAAGGCCTGCTGGATGCGGAGCGCGCCGCAGAACTATTGGGACACAATGATTCGGCGGTATTGTTCCAGGATGCCGCAGGGAAGCTCAAACATAATCTGCAACAGTCCATCCAGGGGGCCTTTGCCCGGGTGAATTACCAAGGTCTGCCCTCCAGCCCCTACCGCAAAGTGGATTCCTCCGCCATCGGAAGTTTGGTGGCCATATCTCCCCTAGATATTTTCTCGGTGGAGACGCCCTGGATTCGTGCCACAGTGGATTCTCTTTGTAACCAAAGCGTGGAGCAGGGGATGTTCTTTCAAAAAATCGTGCATACCGGATTGAATGCTTACCTTAGCATACAACTTGCACGCGCCATGCTTATTATTGGTGATCCCCGCTGGAAAGAAATTTTTGAATCGGTTCTGGATCATGCTTCGTCCACTTGGACCTGGCCCGAAGCCATACACCCCCGCACGGGTGGTGGCTGTATGGGAGATGGCGACCATGGATGGGCGGTGGCGGAAGTCCTTGCTTTTATGACGATGGTCCTGGTCAGAATTCAGGGGGGCAAACTATTTCTTGGTCATGGGCTTCCCGATTCATGGTATACTCCCCACATGAATGTTTCCGTTTCCGGTGCTTGTACTCGCTTTGGAACGGTTTCTTGGCAATTGAAAGGAAACGGGGATACGGCAATTTTGACCTGGAAGATTGAGCGCAACCGTCTGCAGAAAAAGGTCACCACCTATTTCGCTTTGCCCCTGCCTTTTGGGTTTAACGCCCCCCGTCTGACCACGTTTTTTCAGGGCCACCATGTGATCATGCTGGACACCGATACCGGGGAAATTGAAATCCCCATTGCAATAAGGAGATCCTAAATGTCACCAGAGTCTCATTCCTTCCGTACGGATGTTCGCAACGAATTTCGCGCCTACCTGAATGCGGAATCCTTGCGCTTTCCGGATCAGGATTCCTTGCGTATTGATTTGCATTGTCATGATTTCAATAGCGATGTGCCTGATGAACTTTGGGGAAGAATTCTAAGGCTTCCTGAAACATGGGTTTCCTCGGAGGACTTATTGGCGCGCCTGGCCATGGCAAAAACCGATGCCGTAACCATCACCAACCACAATAACGCAAGGTCTTGTTGGACCCTTTTGGATCAGGGAAAAGATATTTTGCCAGGTGCCGAATTTACCTGCCATTTCGAGGACCTGGCTTTTAGTGCCCATGTGCTGGCCTATGGCTTTTCTCCCCAACAGGAAACCAAGCTGAATGCTTTGCGGGGCAACGCCTACAAGTTCTTGGATTACACCATGGAACACGATATTCCCACGGTGCTTCCCCATCCGCTCTATTTGTACCATGAAAAGCCATTCCTGGATTTTGCGAACTACGAAAAATTGGCGCTGATGTTTGAACGCTTTGAGGTCATGAATGGCCAGCGCGATGTTTTGCAGAACCTGCTGGTCTCGGAATGGCTGGGCTCCCTGAATCCGGAGAAGCTGGAAGAGCTGGGAAAGAAGCATGGAATTCCTCCGGGTCGCTACTGCCGGGACCCATACCGCAAGCGCAGTACGGGTGGTTCGGATGATCACTTCGCCTTATTTGCCGGTGGGGCTGGAACTCGCATCCGCATTCCGGACCTGAAACGCAAATTGATTACGCATAAAGCGTCAGAACTGGCCCTGGAAGGCTTGCGACATGGAGACATGGCCCCTTATGGCACGGTGGCTGAGGATGAAAAACTTTCCATCGCCTTTTTGGATTACTTCTGCCAGGTCGCCATGAATATGAAGGATCCAGGGCTTCTGCGCATGTTTCTCCATCGCGGGGATTTGAAGGACAAATTGATTTGCCTAGGCGTGTCCAATGCCATGCAGGAAATGCGCCGGCATAAATACACCATGAAATTCCTTACGGTTTTCCATGAATCCCTGCGAGGGAAAAAGCCTGGTTTATTGACTTCGCTGAGTGTCAATAAGCATTACCGCCCACTCCTGAAAGACTTAGCGGGCATTGCCGAAGCTTCCCAGCAGGGGCCCGAAGCGCACCACGCATTCATGGAACACATCGAAAATATGTTTCTGAAGATTAATCGTTTGATTTCTTCTCGCATTTCTTCCCGGGTGGGTAGCCATTTTGAAAGTCCCCAATTCCAGGGTTTGTCCGTAGATGAAATGATCCGTCGGTTTGAGCTTCCCAGTCATTTTCGCATGCTCTCGGATCCAAGCCAGGTGGGGGACCGCAAGGCCGATAACATGACTACGGTGAGCGTCTCGGATCTCTTGGACCAGCTGTCCTTTCCTGCGCTTTTTTATGGAATCATGGGTGGGGCCCGATTCATGAGCTCACGAGTCCTTTATCATGACCGTGCCACCGTGCAGGCCTTTGCCAAGGCCATTGGCGGACATGAGCCCCCGAAAAGGGTCCTGTGGTTAACCGATACGCTCTATGATAAAAATGGAGTTGCGAGCGTTTTGCAGGCGACCTTGCGCGAGGTGGAGAGGCGTGATCTTCCCATCGACTTTTTGATTTGCTCGGATACAATAAAGCCCCAGAAGCACTTGCGAGTGGTTCCCTCCATGGGTGGGTTTTCCCTCAAGAGTCTTTCGGAACAGCGAATTCAGTTTCCCAATTTGATGGATGTGCACAAGGTGTTTTTGGAGGGTGGTTACGATCGGGTGATGTGCAGTACTGAGGCTTTGATGGGCGTTGTGGCGCTTTACTTGAAGCAAGCATTTCATGTCCCCGCCTATTTCTTCATGCATACGGACTGGTTGGATTACGTGACCCGAATGACTGATTTGGATACCCACTCCTTGGACC
Source organism: uncultured Fibrobacterota bacterium (assembly GCA_903876665.1). Taxonomy (GTDB): domain Bacteria; phylum Fibrobacterota; class Fibrobacteria; order Fibrobacterales; family Fibrobacteraceae; genus CAIRAY01. Next base: position 54,331 of record CAIRAY010000191.1, read on the forward strand.
GAATCCGTCGCATGTTGCGCGCCCTTTACCGAGCGTTTGATGGGATATTTGTTCTGAATAGCGAGCATCGGGAATGGCTTTCCAGTCGTGCTATCGGAATGAGCCCGCGCCGAATCTTTCAGACCGCGCACTGGACCGAGGGGCATTTTGTTCCTCCAGAGCTTGCCCGTGCCCATCCAGGGGACTCGCCTGTTCTGTTGTTTGCTGGTCGCCTAAGCCAGGAAAAAGGTGTTTTGGAATTGCCCGCCATTCTGGCGGAAGTGCAGAAGACTATTCCGGGAGCCCGCCTTCGCATTGCGGGCTCAGGCGTTGCCGAAGCCCAATTGAGGGAACTCTGTCCTCATGCGGAGTTTTTAGGTTGGGTCCCTAGTGAGCAATTGGCCGAGGTCTATGGTGATGCAGATTTTCTGATGTTGCCCTCGCGCTTTGATACTTTCGGGTGCGTGGTGACCGAAGCCATGGCCTGCGGGCTTCCTGTGGCAGCCTTTAACACCAAGGGCCCGCGCGACATTATCGAAAACGGGGTTAGCGGGGTGCTTGGAGAAACTGCAGAGGAAATTGGACGTGTAATCGCATCAATTCTTCTGGATCCCGAAGGCCTTTCCAGAATGCGTGAAAGGGCGATCAGGCGTGCAGCCCGGTATTCCAAGGATCCGATCATGGATCAATTGCTGGTGGACATGGGAGTGCTCCCTGAGTGAGAGCGAATTGCCTTGGAATTGGGTTGATTGCTCCCAAAGAATGTGTTAAAATGATAACGTGTTTAGAATTATACCTGATATCCGAAAAAGGTTTTTTAGTGCTGTCTGGAAAAGGATGGAATCGTTTCTGGTCGCCTGTTCGACCATCTTCTTCCTAAAGAATTCTTTTGCCGGCTTGGTCTTTTTTTCGGTCACTCTGCTTGAGCCTTCCGTTGCTGTTTTAGGCTTGTGCGCCTACATGGTGGGTGAAGCTGTGATGGACGCATTTGCTCTTCCTGCAGGTGATCCTGTCCGCGCCATTCAGCGTTACAATGCCTTGCTGATTGGGTTTGCCATGGGACACCTGTTTTCGGTTTCGCCCCTTTCCATTCTTCTGGTCGCGGGTTTGTCGGTTTTGGTCTATCTTCTTTCCTTTATGCTACAAAGGCTTCTGGCCACCTATTTGGCGTTGCCCGTTCTCAATATCCCCTTTACCATTGCTGCGCTGATCGCCTATTTGGCTACGGTGAGGTATTCAGCCCTCAATACGGCTTTGGCGCCACTCTCTTCCAAGCTTGATCTTGCTGGCTTGCCCTTTCTTTTGTCGGGATTTTTTAAGGCGACGGGGCAAGTGTTTTTTATGCCCTATGATTTGCCGGGAATGGTGATTCTTGCGGGGGTTTTGATCGCCTCGCCCATCATGTTCTTTCTCGCCACCTTCTCCTGGTTTATTGGTACGGGCTTGCAGTTCTTGCTGAAGGGAAGTCTTTACCAGGCCGCCATGGATCCTTCCTCTTTTAATTTCATTATCGTCGGAGTTGCGCTGGGCGGGGTATTTTTGATTCCTTCCCGCCGTAGCTATTTGATCGCCATGACCGCCGTGGCAGTCTCTGTTTTTGTGAATGATGCGGTGCAGGTGTTTTGTACGCAATTTCAAATCCCGCCCTTCACCATTGCCTTCAATATTTCGGTTCTGCTTTTTCTGTATATGTTGACCTTGCTTCGCCATCCGCGCCTGGGGTCAGGATTATTGGCCACCCCCGAAAAGGCTCTGGCAACCTTCTTCGGCGCCCTCCGGCGCTTTGGGAAAGTATTACCCGAGCCCCACCTTCCCTTTCATGGCGAATGGACTGTATATCAGGGATTTGATGGGCCATGGACCCATGTGGGCCAGTGGCGACATGCCGTAGATTTTGTGATTACCGATGCGGAAGGACGCACCCATGCAAATCAGGGGCGGGCTGTTGCGGATTATTTTTGTTTTGGTGTTCCTGTGATTGCCCCGGTGAGTGGCTACGTTGTGGATGCTTTTGATGGTTTTGAGGATAACATTATTGGGGATATTGATCGCCGCAATAATTGGGGCAATTACTGCATCATTCGCTCCGACTTCGGTTACCACGTGGAGCTGTCCCACTTGAAAAAGGGATCGCTTGCCTGTGCGGTTGGTTCCTACATTCGGGTGGGGATGCCGGTTGGGCTCTGTGGAAACTCCGGAAATTCCCCCCAGCCTCACCTGCACATGCAGATTCAGATGTTACCCGCCCTTGGTTCGCCTACGGTTCCCTTCCATTGGGGGAATGCCTGTGCTTCTGGGCTGATTGTTACAGATCCGGCCCAGATCGATTCCGAGACGCGCCTGTCTTCGCTTCCGACTTCAAAAAAACGCGCACATCTTCTTCAGTTTGGCTTGGATGATGTCTTTGTGTATTCGGTGGCCCGCAATGGAGTCTCCACCGGGCTTCTGGAACTTTCTGTGGCCATTGATCCTAGTGGCTGGTATTGCCTGTGCGACAAGGCGGGCAAAGGCAAGCTCTTTTTTGGAACTCGCGGAAACCGTTTTGTCTTTTATTCCTTTTCCGGATCATCTTCCTCGCCCTTGCGATTGCTGTTTTTGGCTGCCCCGGCCATCCCTTTGTTCGATGAGATGGAATTTGCCTGGGAAGAGCCCATTCCGGATGAACTGATCCGCATTGCCGATTGGCGAAATATTCCCCTTTTGCGATCTTTATTAGGCGGTGGGCCGGGCCTGATTGGGCGTTACGCTCTCGCCAATCCAGACATCATTCGTGGAGAGCTTTTTTACGGCAAGCGCCAAATGGGCGAGACCACGGCCATTTTGGATTCTTTTCGTGGATTTTGCCAAGTGACAGCCAGCATCGATGGGGTTCGCTGGGAACTGCAGTATTCGGGAAGTAACAAAAAATGAAAACGTGGAAATCTACAATAATTGTCGTTAATTATGCGACACGAATATGTCATGCCCGGCATGGGCATCACAGAATATTGCCGAATGGTGCGGTGATGCCCATGCCGGGCATGACAAACCCTAAAAACCTTGTATTTTGCAATACCCTTGACGATGTTAGAAACATTGCCATGGTGATCATCGCAATTTTTTGTGGTGGAAATGCCACCGCCCAATCCGTCAATGATTCAATTTTCCTTCCAGTAGAATCCGCCCAATCCTCACCGGTAGAAGACTCTATATCCCTTCCGATAGAAGACACCCTATCTTCTCCAGGAGAAGACTCCATTTCCCATTTTCTGTTGGACGAATCGATTCCCTTGGAAAGTGTGCTCCCTTCTCCTCCCGTTGAGGTTGAAATACCCATTATTCCTAAGGTTGTTTTATCTGCGAACGATCCGGTTCTTCTGGTTTGGAAATTTGACTCCTGCTTGGTAGCGGGTGATGCCTATTTTTACATGGGGCAGTACGATAGCGCCCGCACAGCCTTTGCTGAGGCCCATCGCCTGAATCCTGCGAAAGAGGCTCCGCAAATTGGGCAATACAATTCCCTTCTCTATGGGAACAATATTCTTGCCGCAGCGAGGCAGGCCGAAAAGCTTTTTGCCCGTTTCCCTTCTTCAGCCAATCGCCAGCGTGTGGCCTATACTGCTGGATTATTGGGGGTGCCGAATCGAATAGAAAATGTCGCCGATCAAATGGATTCGAGCGATGCGGTATACCGTTGGGGCATTGTCGGCCTTGGTTTGCGTCAGGACTATTTCAATGCCGCCGTGATTAGCCTCAATGCCTACTCCCGCACAAAAATGCCGGAGTTTCTGGAAGATTACCATTCCTATCGCGATTCAACGGGATATGTGCCTTTTAGCGGAACGGCGTGGGGCTCGCTCTATTCCTTTAACAAGGATTACCCCTATGCAGACGGTTATGCTGGTGGAGTGGCGACCCATTTTGGTTCCCTAGTCAATCAGGTTTCCGTGAATGCGGGGCAGTCGATCACCCGGGGGCGCTTCCAGCAGAAGGGCTATCGGGTGGACTATGCCCTGGACTCCGTTAGGCATTATGTGGATACCCTGGACCGTTGGCACTATTCGGTCCCTTTAACCGGCTGGGATTCCACGTCCGAGCAGCCCGTTCGGAGCGGAAGCTCGGTTTGGCTACCCGCTCCTCGAGACAGTTTCACGACATCAAACGTCTCGTATACCCCGCAGAGCATCGTGCAGACGGACGTCCATTTGGATTGGAATCACTTGTTCTCTGCAAAAGCCAGCGCTGGAGTCCAAGGGAGGTTTACCCAAGTTAAAAATGACCTAGTGAAGCAAAATATCATGGGTGGAATCGTGGCGAATCATACCCTAGGGAATTTTGGCCTCCGTCACCGAGGCTCTTTCAATGCAGTGCGCTATCGTTCGCAGGGTGATTCCCTGCAGCAAATACAGACCCTAGTCACAACAGACCAATCGATTCGCGATACCCTGTTTACGTATACATATTTTAATCGATTTCGGAATTATGAGTTGGACACACTATTACGAACGGTAATGGATTCTGCTGTCTCCTATGAACGGTGGGCATGGACAGAACAAAGTACTTCCGGAAAAATTGCCACCATCAAGACCCTCCAGTATGATTTGGGAATTGATCGGACTATGGGTCCTTTCTCTGCATCCCTCGATGGTTCGGTGCGTTGGTTCGCCCCCAACACGGCGGGAATTCCCTCCGGATTACGCTATCACGGGAGTGGTTCGCTGGCAGGTGTTTGGCGGTTCGGGGCCCTGCGATTGGCTTTGTCGCGTGGCGACCTCTTTTTGCTCGATCAGTCTTCGACCCTAAATACGGTTCCTCGCCTACGACAATACGCGATCGAAGCGGGTGCGGCGTTGACACCCTGGAAATGGCTGGGCATCGGCTATGAATTGAAGATTGATCGTATCGAAGAATACACGTGTACTGTACATTCCCTTGCGGTGACAATCACACCGGATTGGAAACGTCATTAATGCTTAACCCCCACAAAGGTGGATTATTATGAAAAAATGGATCGTAGTGTTTCTCTGTATTGGCCTAGCCCTGGCGCCTACGCTCGCCCAGGACTCTGTAAAAACAACCAAGACGGAAAAGGCTCCAGGCAAGGTCCTGCCCCAGGCCGTCATTGCCAAGGCCTATTCTGAATCTTATCGCCAAGAGGCCGTTGGAAAATATGTCGAAGCGATTCGGGCCTTGGGTGAGGTTTTTGAAGCTTACCCCAAAACCTATACGGTCAATTACCGCATGGGCTGGCTGTATTACCTTAACCGCAACTATGCGGATGCCATGGCTAGTTTGGGCCGCGCCCTGATCGTGGTTCCGACCTCGGTGGAGGCTTTGAATGTGCAGAATCTGGTGTTTGCGGCCCGGAGCGAATGGCCGGCAGTGGAGGCTCAATCGATAAAGGTAATCAATATTGATTACTACAACATCTATGCAAATGGCTGGTACGCGGTGGCCTTGCGGATGCAAGGCAAGCACGAATATGCCATCCAGGTCAGTCGAAAAATGCTCGCCATATTCCCGACCTCGGTGCAGTTTTTGCAGGAGCTTGCCGCCAACCTCTTTCTGTCCGGCGAGAAAACCGAAAGCCACGCAGTATTTGAATCGGTGTTGTTTCTCGATCCCAATAACGAAACAGCCAAAGCTTATCTCAAAAAGTATTGAACAAAACATCTCTTAGCAAAGGAAATCATTATGGAATTCGAACGATTAAAATCCTTGGCCATCAGCGACAGCGGGTTCATTTTTGATCCTGCCTCCGGGCATTCCTACACCACCAACGGTACGGGAGTATCCATTATTACAGCCCTCAAATCCGGTGCCAATCCTGGTGACATTGCTCCTCTGATCATGGAGGAGTACCAAGTATCTCCCGATGATGCAGAACGGGATGTGGCGGACTTCCTGGATGGCCTGCGCAAACTTATGTTGATTTGAAGGAGCCAGCCATGCAATTAACCATCGCTGTGTCAGGGATAAACGCTATCGACAATCCGGGTCCCGGCACGGGCATTGTGCGTGCCCTGCGCGAAAGCGCACTCGCTGCCGAAGTGGATCTTCGCATTATTGGACTTGCTTACGACTCCATGGAGCCGGGCATTTACATGCACGACATCATTGACAAAAGCTACCTGATGCCATACCCTTCTGCGGGTAGGGATTCCTTCCTGAATCGCATAGCCCATATCCATGAAAGAGAAAATCTTTCGGTAATTATTTCGGCACTAGATGCGGAGCTTCCCCTCTACATCGATGTCAAAGATATGTTGCGCGAGCGCTTTGGCATTCGCATGCTCATTCCTGACCGTACCATGTTCCAGTTGCGCGATAAAACTCGCCTCAAGGAGCTCGCAGAAAGGATTGGAATCAAGGTTCCGGAATATACGGTTTGTGGATCCTATGGCGATTTTACGGCTGCAGTCGAGTCCATTGGCTGTCCTTGTATGGTAAAAGGACCATTCTACGAAGCGTTCAAGGCTTATTCGCCCGCCGAAGCCGACGAGCACTTTCATAAGATCGTAAACAAGTGGGGCTATCCGGTCATTGTGCAATCGTTTATTAAAGGCGACGAATACAATGTGATTGGCTGTGGCGACGGCAAAGGCGCGGACTTCGGATTATTTGCCATGCGCAAGATGACCGTGACGAACCTGGGCAAGGTCTGGAACGCCGTCAGCATCGACAACAAGCCCGTCCTGGAGGCGGCTCGAAGCATGGTGGAACATTTGCATTGGAGTGGCGGATTTGAACTGGAGACCATGGTAGATGCCAAAGGAGACATTTACCTCATTGAAGTCAATCCTCGCTTCCCTGCCTGGGTTTATATGGCCGCAGCGGCAGGAATCAACCTGCCTGAGCGCATGGTACGTCTTTTGACGGATCGTGTTTTTGAAAAACATTCAAACTACTCCAGCGGAAAGCTGATGATTCGCTTCACGGGAGAAATGCTGCGGGACATCGCGGATTTCGAAAAAATTGCCACCGTGGGCGAGCTCTAAACTTTATCTATTGCAAAAGGAAGATCATGAAAAAGGAATATGTTAAACCATTTATTCGAAAACAGACCGCCGGGGTAATGAACAAATTTGGCGCAGCCTACGACAAAGGCTTTCGTGATGAGATCGAAGGGGTTGCTGTTGCGGACCTGGTCGAAAAGTTTGGTTCGCCTTTATTTGTCCTTTCGGAGAAGACACTTCGGCAACGCTACCGCGAGCTTTACAGTACCTTTTCCAATCGCTACCCCAAGGTGCAGTTTTCCTGGTCCTACAAGACCAATTACCTGGATGCGGTTTGCGCCGTACTGCATCAGGAAGGTGAAATTGCCGAAGTCGTTTCGGAGTTCGAATACCAGAAGGCTCGTCGCCTGGGGGTGCCGGGCAACAAAATCATTTATAACGGACCATACAAACCCGACGAACACATGAAAATCGCCTTTGAAGAAGGGGCGATGGTTAATTTGGATAATTTTGATGAATTATTCCGGGCCGAGCGCGTGGCCAAGGCGCTAGGTCGCAAAGTAGCCGTGGGCATCCGGGTAAACCTCGATACGGGAATATATCCCCAGTGGTCTCGCTTTGGATTCAACCTGGAAGACGGGTCGGCGTTCAATGCGGCCAAGCGTGTTGTGCGTAGTGAGCATCTGAGCTTGCGTGGCCTTCATACCCACATTGGCACCTTTATGCTGGATCCTCGCGCTTATGCGACGGCGGCAAAAAAAATCGTAGAACTCATGCGGGCTTGTGAAAAAGAACTTTCCTGCGTGATCGAATACATTGACCTGGGCGGGGGATTTCCTTCCCGCAATCGCCTCAAAGGAACCTACCTGCCTCCTGAGGTGGCGATTCCCCCCTTGCATGAATATGTGCAGGCCATCACCGATACCTTACTTGCCGAGCTATCCCCCAGTGAGTACCCAACGCTCTTTATGGAAACCGGGCGTGCGATTGTGGATGAGGCAGGGTTGTTAATTGCCACCGTCGATGCGGTCAAGCGTCTTCCTGATGGCACCAAAAGCTACATCATCGATGCCGGCGTCAACTTCATGTATACCTCCGCCTGGTATAACTTCAAAACGGAGCTCGACCGTCCGGTGCAGGGGGCCTACGAAAACAGCGTGGTTTATGGGCCTTTGTGCATGAACATTGATGTGGTGCATGAATCGATTCAACTCCCTCCGCTTACCCCAGGGACGCGTATGATTCTTTCCCCCATGGGTGCTTACAATATGACCCAATGGATGCAATTCATTCGGTATCGACCCGCCATTGTCATGATCATGGAGGATGGTACGCCCGAAGTGGTGCGCAGGGCAGAAACCCTGGAAGATATCGTGGGCCCGGAACGCTTGCCGGAGAAGCTCAAGAAGCTGCCGTTCTAAAAGTGGTCAAACATCGTTAATGTTAATTTTGTTATGCAATGAATTTAGGGTTTGTCATGCCCGGCATGGGCATCACAGAACTCCGGTAGATGTACGGTGATGCCCGTGCCGGGCATGACAAAACATTGGGCATGACAAAACAAAAGCCCGCTGGACGAATCCAGCGGGCTTTTTGAATGTGCGCCCGGCACGGGCGCAGTCTTGGAGGTGCAAGTCCTCCCGTTAGCTGACCACAGCGAACGAAATGAAACCCAACTGCGGTAAGGTAACGAACCGTGGGGAGGAAGGGTGGATTGAACTTGCGGGCCGATGAACA
>CAIRAY010000192.1 GCA_903876665.1 uncultured Fibrobacterota bacterium
GAAGGGCCGAGTGGCCACTTCAACCTTTGGTTGTTAGTGGAGCACTATCCACTGTGTGGACCATCACCGCACCGCGTCTGAACAATACAGCAACAAGCACCGGTGATGCCCGTGCCGGGCATGACTGACTGCCGGGCATGAATCGGCCAGTGGTCCCACCGCAACAAGCCTGTCATGGCCGGAACGGCCATCACCGCACCGCGTCTGAACAATACAGCAACAAGCACCGGTGATGCCCGTGCCGGGCATGACTGACTGCCGGGCATGACTGACTGCCGGGCATGACAGACTGCCGGGTATGACAAGGACAGCCGTGCAAAGACAACAAAACCATCCAAAAAAACGCCGATTTTTATGCATTTTCCCTGCCATTTACCTTCCCCACAAAAAGGACCTGGGCTCAAATAGCTAAATTGATGTGGTGTCGTATTTTTCCCAGAATCCACGCTACTGCATTGAATGCCGCAAGGCCAAGAAGGCGTGCGTCTGCGCGGATTTGATTCCCTTCAACAACGACCAACTGCCAACGCATTTCTGGGTGCATCCAAAAGAACGGGAACGGTCCCGCTCGACGTCTTGGCTCGCACATAAACTCTTGGAACATTCATCCTATCGCATTGATGGCGAACACCAGCCACCCACGGGCAATCTTGCCCTGTTGTTTCCTTCGGAGAATGCACTCCCCTGGAGTCAAGTGCCTTTTGATGGCCTAGTGGTTGTGGATGGAACTTGGGATGAATGCCGAGCCATGATCCGCAAAACGCCATTCCTGAAGTCCCTTCCCACCATCACCTTCGAACAACCATACCTAGGTCAATACATTGCCCGACGCTCCCCTCGCCCTGGCGCACTTTGCACCGCCGAAGCTGTGGGGCATCTCTTCCTGGAAATGGGGAATTCGGATGGAACGCATCTATTGAATTTGGTCGAAACATTGAACGCTAGGGAACGATTTTTCCTCTCAAGACCAGCTGGGTTGACTTGAGCCAGCAACGGCCGGGACAAGCGGCGCTTTTGGAGACATCGTTCCAGAACATGCAATGCTTGCAAGGGTCCACATAGAGCAAGCGGATTTTTTTGAAGCTTCCGACCAGCAGGATCAAAAATACCAGAACAGCGCTTGCGGTCACCAGAATTCCACCTTCACGGAGCAGCCTCAAGACGCTGGCAAAGGAATTGGGCCCGACCAGCTGGCTCCCCAGGTGCCGCGCAGTAAAACTTATCATGGAGCGCCCGGATTCATCGAGCCAAAGCATATTCGCGAGAAGGCCTCCCACCAGGGAAATCAAAATGAGCCCAACGGTGTAAAAAAGCATGGTCTTTGTTCCCATGGCCCGGCGGACCACGGTCAATTCACCCAGGTTCGTAGCGGGGCCTGCGATGAGGTAGGCTATGGCGACCCCGGGGCTCGCTCCGAGCATTACCAATTTTTGAATCACGGGCAAAGAGGGAACCGAGCATGTGTATATGGGTAGGCTAAGCAGGATCACAAACAGGATGCTCATGATTCCAGCCCCGCCGAGCCAGGTGGCTACCCAACTTGCCGGAACAAGCACGCTCACCAATGTTGCCAAAGTTAATCCAAAAAGCAAATCCAAACTGATCTCGGCACCTAGGTCAAAGCAACCCCAATGGGCCGCCCGCTTGATGCGCACCCATAGAGGACGTTTTCGATCCAGAACCGTCAGTTCATTTTCGCGGGTCTGAAACCCTTTGCCTGCAGGCGAAACTTCTCCTGCCCGCGCCGAAGCCAGAAAACGGTTTCCCAACAGGCCGATCAAAAAGGAACCCACAAGAATAATGACGACATAGGTAATCATGAATTGAGGTCCAAGCAGACTATAACCCAAGATCAAGGATACTGGAGAAATGGACGGAGCACTCGCCATGAACGACAAAACGGTGCCTTTGGAGGCTCCGCATTTGACCAAACCTACACTTAAGGGAACCACACCGCAGGAACAAATGGGAAGCAAAGAACCAATTCCAATGGCTTTGAACAAGGGCGCTAGGCCTTTGGCCCCAAGCCAACGCACCAAAAAATCCCGGGGAAGAAACTCCCGAATGATGGCCGCGATAAAATACCCAATGAGGACATAGGGTGCGGTTTCAATCAGGGTAAAGAGAAGCGTGCTTCCCATTTTGGCAAGCATGTCCATCATTTTTTCACTTCCACGAGGCGAATTCGGTTATTGCCTTTCCCGTCCTGCAGGTGGATTTCGATGGGCACGCCAGCCTTCAGGTTCACCGTTTGAATTTGTATGTCATGGGTGTCGGGATCGTACTCCACGGGAATCCAGACTTGACCCTGCTTCGCCTGAATGTCATTGGCGTTATTGATGCCAGAACCATCCTCCTGGATATGGAACCGCAAGACCCGCGTGGGCTTGCCAAAACGAAGTCCGCTGGTGTCGCGCCTATTTCCGATATCTGGAGCAGTTGAATCATTTATTCGCTCAAAATTTCCGATATGAACACTGTTCCAGCAGGTGTCAGGCAGGCAGGTGCGAATGGAGCTGTTTACAGCTAAACCCTTGGGGTGAAAAGACCAACGCTCATTGCGAACTTCCCAGGCCAGCGCAGTAGGAAATACAGGACGCAAAGGCGTAAGTGCAATCGAAATGTCGTCCTGCTTCCAGGCAATGGGGGCCCCGCTGGACAGGGGAAAAATGGCAACAGCCCGAGGCGTTGGTATTTTTCCGCCAAAGGTGATGGTGCGGGCCAAAGGCCATTTCCGTAGGATTCCCGCGACTTGCATGGGCAAATGGTCCACGCTGTCACAGACCGACTTTTCCAGGATTTGCTTGGAAGAATCAAGGAGCGCGACTTTGACCCCCTTTTCGCACCCGGCAAAATTGACCCAGGGCCTGGAAAGCAGGGTGAAGAGCAAGGAGTCAGGATCCACCTGGCCTAGGCGCTTGCTCGATGGTGTGCAGGAGGGCTTGGCGATCAAATGGTAGGTCGCTGGATTCAGGCGGGCATCCATAAGTTCGATTTTGAATACATTCAAACTCGCTTTTTTGGCCGGCATGCGCATTTGATTGCGAATTGCCGCAGAAAGATCGGTGGGAAATCCCTTGACATTGGGATTGTGGACGCTCCCGGTAGCCAAATAATGCCAGTCATGGTCTAGGATTTCTTCATTTTTCCATTTGCCAACCTTCAAGGCTTGTTCCTGATATTCTTTGCGATACAGGACCTCGGTATTTTGGCGGAGCAGCACGCTGAACACTCCCAGGGAACTGGGAAAAGACTTCTGGGATTCATCAAAAATCCGGAGCGCTATGCGGGGTTCCTGGAACATGGGGTCAACCTCGAGGCATCCGCCTTCCAAGGCTTCGGCACTGGTAAATCTCATGGGCAAAACCGGATTCGCAGCATCCCAAATGGCAGCTTCCATGATTTTTGGGGCAATGGAATCGTGGCAGGCGACTCCAACCATGCATGGATTGATGGCGGTTAGGCCCTTGATATCCCATAACTCCATGTGGAGCTGTCGCGTCCCGATCCCGGAGCTTCCACTGTAGGCGACTGTATCGTACTCTTTGTATTTAGGGCTCTGGAGTTCAGCGAGTTTCAGGCGCAATTGGTTTTTGCCTTGACGCTTTTTCTCGGCTTCAAATATGGAGTCCAGCGGTAAAGAAAAATTGCCCAGATTCCCGTATAGCCATTTATTTCCGGATTCCCCCAAGAAAACAAGCGCCTTTCCCAAACCCAGCGGGGATTCGTCCAGCTCCACAATCACGCCGTTCTCGGGAGCTTGTACGGGGAGCCCCTCTTTTTCGCCTGTGGAAAAGTCAACGCCTAGCTGGTACTTTTCTCCAAGGTTTTGGGAGAAGGTGGATTTGAGATAGAATTCCCGGACCATGGGGTTCCATTTGGGAGAATTTGGCTCGTCAAAAGGACACGAGCAAGCCAAGGATACCAGGAGGAGAATCCAAGTGAGGGACATGGGAATCCCGATGCGCTGTTTTTTTCCATCCATGCATATTGAAAAGTAGCCTATTCGATACCCGAAAGTGGGAACTGGACGCATCTATCCGATCCAACTCGGAGGGTTGGAAGTAGCTATATTCTGCCCGTGGATCAGAATCCAAACCATGCTCCGGGTTTACCTAGCCCAAAACGCCCTTGGAAGGGTGTGCTGTTTCCTTGTTGCGGAGTCTACGGCCGAATTTACCAAAGCCTCTCTTCCGGCCTATTTGAAGGGAACTGTCCCCGTTGTGGTCAACCCGCCAAAGCCACACTTTCGCTATTGTTCCTGTTCCTTGCGGTGAGCCAATTGTTTCTTTCTCCTGCGCAAGCAGCGTCCCAAGACCTTCGGGCAGGGCTCGTTCCCATTGCGGTAGAAGTGGATTCATCAGAAAAGAAGGATTCAATTATTAGCGATCTTGCCCAAGGGAAATTTCCAGCCAAGGACAGCCTGGTCAAATCCCCATCCAAAGCTCCTGCTCCCGATTCCGTGCGCATCGGAGCATTTTTTCAAACGGGGGTGGCTTTCATCGGGTTCAAAGATCGCTCCCGTTTTGTTCGCCAGCTGGATTCGTCCCGGGTGGATTTTCTCGCCCAGGCACTGACCCTGGAGGATTCAGCCAATGTCAAAGCCCAGGCCTATCAAATGGTCAACTTCTGTTTTCCGGTTGCCGCTGGTTTGGATTTGATGCTCTCGCAAAATCACCACATTGCTTTGGGTGCGGGCTACATCTATGACCGCGAGGCCGTGGTTCTTACGGACTTAAACTCCAATCCTCATGAGTTTTTCTATACCCTGCAAGGCTTCCCTTTGTTCCTCGAATGGCGAATCGGGATTTCGCCCCGCCTCATGACTTTAGATGGAAAATCCCGTTTTGCGGCCTCGCTACGCTGGTGGTGGCTCCTTTCGGGTTCTGAAATTTATTCTTCCTGGGGAGTCCTGGAAGCCAAGCCAAATCCACTGGGAAGTGGATGGAGCGTATCCCTTGGATACCAAATCCTCGAGTGGAAAAACATCCGGATTCAAGGCGACCTCGGGTATTCATCCATCAGCTCTTCCAGCCGGTATCCCTGGTCCAAGGTGGTTCCTTCCACCGATCCCACTGAAAACCCCAATGCACTCGCCAATTGGTCCATGGGCGGATTGCAGTTGAATTTGCGTGCAACGGTCGGCGTTCTCAAGCGCTAGAAGCTAGGGGTGGGCCAAAATGTTTTCCCCTATTTTTGCCGCCGGATATGCAGAAACCCATTACAAGTTTCGGCTACCTTGGTCACCCCTGCATAAACCTTGGCCCGAAATTTTCCTCGATGCGCCCAGTCGGGTGGAACCTAGAATGCCTTGGCCCGTATGGCTCGTGCTCCGTGACGCGAATTTATTTCCCGTCAAGATCCATGAAATCGAATTGACTATTTCTGCAGAAGGCTGGCCCCTTTCCATTCAGACCATCGGGATTGATACTCTTTTTGCAGAGCCCTTTCACTTTTTCCCCCTCAATGTTGACCTGGGTGGTCGCAAAGGCAATGTCAAAGTTCTGGCTAAAATCAAGGCCTCGCGGGCGGGCTCCCACATTCCACGGGAGTTTCAGGAATGGAATTACCCGGGGCTAGCTCCCTGGCCTCTCCAAGTCCTTTCCCAAGAACACCCGACCCCCAAGCCCGCAGGATGGTGGGCAGGCGAAACACATTGCCACACCTGGCATTCGAGCGATCCTGTGGAATTTGGCGCACCGCCACAGGTTTTGCAACAGTCCGCAAAAGTGCTTGGGCTCGACTACGTATTCTGCACCGACCACAGCTACGATTTTGCCTTTCGCACCGATGATTACCGGATTCCTGCCAACCCGCAGCTCCGCTGGCAATCCCTGAAAACAGAATGCGCAGAACTTGCCCCCTACCCTCTCATGGTTCCGGGCGAAGAGGTTTCCTGCGGAAACTCCCAGGGGCGTAACGTTCATTTGCTGGTCCCCGGATTCTCGGATTTTATTCCGGGCATGGGCGACAGTGGGCGCCGTTGGTTCCGCAACCATCCGACCTTGAGCATTGCGGAGGTCATGGAGCGCATCGGTGATGTTCCCTGTTTTGCCGCGCATCCGCAATACCCCATGGGCCTGCTGGAGCGCATGGTATTCCGGCGTGGTCCATTCTCTTCCGCTGACTTGCATTTTGACCGGGAACATCCTATTTGCGGTCTCGAATTTTGGAACGGAAACCGCGGGGATGGATTCAAGGCCGGTCGAAATTTTTGGATACAGCAACTCCTGAATGGAAATTCCATTTTGCCACTGGGAGGAAACGATGCGCATGGAGACCTGAATCGCTTTACCGGCGTAAAAATTCCTCTCTGGTCCTTGCATTCTTCCCGGGCAAGGATTTTTGGGAAGGTCCGGACGGTGCTCAAGGCGGATGCACCTCAGCTCTCGGTCTTCAATCTGCATGAATCCTTTCGCAGGGCTTCGCGGGAGGCCTCCCTCTACGTGACGGACGGCCCGACAATTACCCTCGTGGCCCAGGGGAATGGCTGGATTGCCCGGGCCTTTTCCAGTCCCGACTTCGGGCCAATCGATCAGATCACGCTCTTCACAGGCGAGGCAGGCGACTCCATTGAAACCCGCAGGTCATTTACCCCGGGATCCATGGAATGGGAAATGTGCGGCACGGCGGGGCACAAGGGTAGTTACATCCGGGTAGAATGCAGATCGCGCCTTGGCTACGCAGCCCTCACCGCTGCATTGTTTTTTGCATAACTTCCATACCCATTCGACGTCGGTAGAATTATCTTTATCAAAGATGTCACCTGAATACGCACTGATTTTACATTGTCGTACACCGGAACTAGCCGAGCGCCTCGTGGGCGTGTATGCAAATCTTCTGACATCTCCACAATTTACCTTCCGCCCCCAGATCCACGTCAATCCTCCTTCAGACCTTGTTGAGACCTTGGTGGCAACGCGGCGTTGCCTGTTCTTTCTGGAAATTTCTAGCCTGAACGACACGCATTCCCAAAAATTGCTCGACGTGATCAACAATGAGTACCGCCCCCAGGGGAATCACCTGATTTTGATCGCCGACCATTCCATTGACTTTTTGGATTTGGCCATAAAGCATCAGGTGGGCAACATTCTTTTCCGCGATTCCATTGATACTTCCACCGTTGGAGCGCTGACCAACCGTTTGTTTGGAACCCAATTCTTTGGGTTTGAACCGTTTTTCCCCAATCATTGGGGCCAATTCGAACAGCACTGCACCATCTCGAGCCTGACCAACCGGACAGGCCTAGTGGACCGGCTTTTTGCGGAATTCCTCTCCACCCTTCAGGGACTGAACGCGCATCGCTTCCATGGTCAAATGTCCGAGCTGATCACCAACGCCATTGCCTATGGCGTACTCGGAGTCACCTCGGAACAACGCGACACCAGTTATCTACATATGCCCACCGTGGTTGATATTCCCATGAGCAAGGCCATTAAAATCTCCGTGGTGCAGGACGAAGAAAAATACGGCATTTCTGTGAAAGACTCCGGCGGATCGTTGACTTTGCTACGGATTTTGCAGAAGTTACGCCGTCACACTCCCATACCCGGCCAAGATTTGCCCCTGGGGATTGACGACCTGACCGGCCGGGGTCTTTACATTGTCAGTCGGCAGACGCGTTTGGTGATCAATGTTCTGCGCGGGGTGCAGACCGAAGTGATTCTCCTCTGCTATTTTGACGAAGAGCGCAATCGCTACAAATCCCTGATCATCAACGAAAAATATCCCGATCCGCAAAACCCCACTAAGCTGTAGGGCTACAGTCACCCATTCGGGCGAATCCTAGCCTGGGATGAGCAGGATGGCGATTACCCCGGAAACCAGCATGAGTCCCATTGCAGGACCTATGGCGCGACGCATGGCAGGCGCTCCCATGACCAAGGCAATGCTTCCTTTGGTAATGGTGTTGGCAATCCCCGCGAGCACGGCGGCAATCGTGGCCAGGCGAACAAAGGAACTCTGTTCCTGGGAAACCATTTGGGCCACGCTGATGGCGATAGCGTCCACATCCGCAAGGCCTGCAATGAAAGATGAAATCAACAATCCAGAATCTCCGAATTCCAAGCGGGCGGCCTTCGATGCCAGAAGCACCAGCAACAAAATGCCAACGAACTTGAGTGCGGGTACAATCTCAAAGGGATTGGCAAACTTGGGTGCAGTTTGACCGGACGACTGTTTTTCTCGCTTCCAAAGCCATACGCACCATGCCAGTCCGGGGATAACGGGGACCAACATGGGAATGGTCATGCTACTACCTAGCGCCGGAGAAATCACCCAAACGATTCCGAGTACCCGAGCATACATGACCGTCCAGGCCACCACGATCCCCGTGGCGAGGGTAGAAGACAGCTGGGGGTTTTCACGACTACGATGGGTAAAGTTGATGGTCAGTGCAGTGCTTGAGGCTAGTCCACCAAGGATTCCGGTGAGACCGATGCCACGGTCCGCACCCACTAATTTCACCAAAATATATCCAATAAAACTAATTCCAGAAATAAATACGACCAGAAGCCAGATTTTAAAGGGATTGAATATCTGAAATGCATCGGGTCCAAAATTCTGATCCGGCAAAAGAGGGAGAACGATCGCAGAGATCACCGCAAATTTTAATGAAGCGATCAAGTCATGCTGGGAAATGCGGTGTGCAAATTGATGTAGCTCCATTTTTAGGGTCAATAGAATGGCAAGAATTACGGAGACTGCAGTGGCAAGCACCAGCTGACCGTTGGCGCACAGGCCTCCCACGGCATAGATCAATAAAAGGGCCATCGCCGTCGTCATGCCCACATGTCCTTCCTGAACCTTCGCAAACTGCGTGGCAGCAAGGATTCCTCCCACCACAAGAAAACCCAAGGCAAAAGGAAGAGAGGTGCCTCCTTGGATTCCTATAAAGGATGTTACACATCCAAGAATAGCGACCACGGGAAATGTTCTCACCCCGCCCAGAAGGCTTGAACGGTCCGGGGATGCTGCATTTTCGCGCTGCAACCCAACAACAAAGCCCAAAGCCAGCGCCACGCCAAAATGCCAAATATCAATCCAATTCGCCATATTAGTGAATCTATTATTTTACCGCAAGGAATGTAGGGGAATTCCTGCGGGTTCCTCCATTCGGCGGGCGAAGCGGACTCGGGCGGACCAAAATTTTTCACTGAGGTGCGAAAATGCCACTCCCCTAGAAACGGTGGCGTTGATGAACCAACCCTCATCCCAGTAGATCCCCACATGCTCAATGCTCCCTGGAACCAGACCGAAAAACACCAGGTCCCCGGGGCGCATTTCATTTAATGACACAATCCATCCTGATTTGGACTGTTCCTGAGCGGTTCGCGGAAGGTGGATTTTGCGGGCCTTTTCATAAACGGAACGGACGAAGGCGGAGCAATCCACGCCCTCCAAAGATGTTCCTCCCCAAAGGTAAGGCACCCCAAGCCAAGGAATGGCCTCAGCCCGAAGACCGGGAACCCACAGGGTATCCGCCTCCGTTTCCAAAACCAGCATTCCGCTTCCCCAAAGTCGCGAAAGGGATGGCGCCCGCCCCGGAGTGGGCATCGGCAAGGACATTGCACAATTATTTAGCAGAAACCCGCACAGGATTCCCATTCCCATCGTCAAATACTGTATGGACCGTTTTTGCATTTTATTTTCCTCTTTTCGAATTGGACGCTGGGCGATGATTTTCTGTACACCCCTTATGGCAAATTGTCCGGACTGGGTGTTCGATTCCCTGGAAAACGGGGCCTATGAATTTCGCGAGGAGTCCAAAGGGTTTCCTGCAGGCCATACGCGTCGGTGGGTTTCGGACTTCCTGGATGCAATCCCCTCAAGGGATGGTTCGCCGAATCGAAACCAGGATTCTCCATCCCCCGGGGAAGCTCCAAGAATTCTGATTCGCATGGTTTCTTTGGGTAAACCCCAAGCTCAAGAACTTTGGACGGGATTTTTCTCTCTTTCCATTGGAACCTGGGGAGCCAATGAAGCGGGTGGCTCGCGCTTTTCGCCCTGCTGGGACTTATGGAGCTTGAATACAGCCACGCTCACGAATTTGGCGCGGGATTGGTCCGCCATGACTCGACAACTCACCCATGAATTCACCCAAGGAGCCCAAAATGATTCGCAGCCTTCTCCTCGCCGTCTTTCTCATTGCCCCATCCCGGGTTATTGCCCGTGAAGGTCCAGTTCCCTGTAGCCCATTGCCACCAGAGCTTGCCGAGCGTGGCCCCGGCGCCTGCATGGTTGCGACTTCGGATTCCTGGCAATTGGCCATGATGGACGGGGACTCGTTGGTCAAAGGCTCCATACATTCCTGGCAAGGAGAGATCGGAACTCTATTTGACCAGGATTACCAAATGCTAAAAGGCGTTCTGGCCAAAAACCAAATGCGAGGAAAAAAGCAATTAATCTTGGAGCTATTGCCCTGGGGCATTCCTGTTATTGCCCAAATCCTCTGGGTTTTTCAGGGTGGAATCCGTCCATGGCATTCCCACATTTCCCAGGAGATTCGGCCGTGAAACAATTGCAAATTCTGATGGCTTGCACAGGGGCCTGGATGATTTCATCTTGTAATCCATGGCCAGCACCTGAGGCGGAATGGTTCTATCCCATCCAACACACAAACTGCGGAATCCACATTACCGACGTCTCCCGGATTCATTGGAGGCACTCAGAATTCCCGGATACCGTGGTAAATTGGACTGACCTCTCCTCATCCACCTGGAGGATTCCTGGCGCGAGCGTGAGCCCCCAATGCACACTCGAAATAATCTCACAGGTTCAGACTATGGACTGTTCTTCCGCAGAGATCACCTGGGACGAAGCTGGAAACGGATTTACCCTCCATTCCCAGCAAGATCCCTTGGCGGTATTTCTTCTGGACCACTTGACTTCCTCAGCCGAAAACACCTTGGCCTGCCATCTTTGGCAAACTCCCGATTCTCTCCGCAGCTGGTGGAACCTTTTGCCAAAGGGAGTGAATGCGGAGTCCGCGATCCAGGCGTTTTCCCGTTCCCTAGGAGATTCGGGGATAAGCCTCCATTCGCTAGGGGAATTGTCGGATTTGGGCTACCTTCCTTGGGATTCCTTGACACTGGATTCCTTGGTCTTTTCGGCTGTTCAAGCCGGGGTTGTGACCCGGGAGCAGTACCTTGGCTGGCCTGCAAAAATCCGGACAAAAATGCAGACCGATTCCATTCTGCTGGCGGATTCTTCCGGGAGTCAAAGAGAATGGAGAAAGGTTGGCCCCTGCCCGCCATCGAGTCAAATTTTTGAGATTTCTCTCGCCGAAGTTTCTATTCCGGAATGCGATTCCCAGGACACCTGGGAAGGTGCGAACCGATGTGCAAATCGTCTCAACGCAAGGCTCCCCACGCTTTCTGAATGGAAGTGCGCACTGGGTCTGTGGAACGACACATTTCCAGCCCCTCCCTCCCAAATGATCCGCGCCTCCTTCCCGGCAAATCGGAACCAATCCTCCCCATGGCCTCCGGAAAGCCTCCCCCCCTACCCATTCGGAATGCGAGGCGTTTTTGGAAACCGGGCGGAATGGCTGGCCGACCCGGGAATGAATGGAAGCCACTTTTTGATCGGCGGAGACTGGACTGCCTGGGAAGAATTGTTGCGCGACCCCCTGGGACTCCAAGAAATACGGCCCTTGGCAGTGGCCTCCAACGCCGGAATTCGCCTGGTCCGACCCCCTCCGACCACCCCGGAATGCGCCAATTCTTCAAAAGAGTCCACAAAATAGGCTACATTATTGTAACTTTGGAAGATGAAGAAAGAGAGTTATGACCTTGTTTTAGAAGTTTCCAAAGCCCTCCTGAACTTGGACAATCCCAGCATGCTTCTCGACGATGTTCTCGGGCTTTTGAGGGCGCGCGGGCTGGACTATGCCGCGATCAAAATCGTCGATCCCGCCACGGAAGAAATCATAATCCGTTATGCGGCCGGCCTTACCGCCGAAGAGCGACAGCGTGGTCGTTACAAAATTGGCGAAGGAATCACGGGCACCGTGGTGAAAACGGGCCTTGCCATCACCATCAAGCGAATTCAGGACGACCCCCGCTTCCTCAATCGGACCGGTGCCTCGGATGTCAAGGACGGATCGTTCTACTGTCTCCCCATCTCCCTCGGAGACCAAGTCACGGGAGCTCTGTCCGCGTTTTCCCGTAATCCACTTTCCGATGCTGAATTTGAGGAATACGCTGAATTGCTGAAGGCGGTCATTCCATTCTTGACACAGGCGCTCCGAATCAACGAAAAATTCCAGCGCCAAAATCAACAGCTCAAGGAAGAAAATCTGACCTTGCGCTCCGAGCTTCAGAGCAAGCGCCAGATCGCAAACTTCGTGGGTTCTTCCTCCAAAATGAACCAGGTATTTGACCAGATTCGCCTGGTTTCCAATTCCACTGCAACGGTAATCATCCGGGGCGAAAATGGAACCGGCAAGGAGCTGGTCGCAGAAACCATTCACTATTCCAGTGGACGGGCCAGCAAGCCGATCATCAAAGTCAATTGCGCAGCCATTCCGGAAGCCCTTCTCGAAAGCGAGCTTTTCGGCCACGAGAAAGGGGCCTTCACCGGGGCGGTTTCCTTGAAAAAGGGACGAGTGGAACT
This sequence comes from uncultured Fibrobacterota bacterium, assembly GCA_903876665.1. Lineage (GTDB taxonomy): Bacteria > Fibrobacterota > Fibrobacteria > Fibrobacterales > Fibrobacteraceae > CAIRAY01. The sequence continues at coordinate 12,616 of CAIRAY010000192.1, forward strand.
TGCCGAGGGCGGAACCTTGTTCCTGGATGAAATAGGCGAAATCAGTCACGCCACCCAGGTCAAGCTTCTGCGCTTTTTGCAGGCTAGGGAATTTGACCGCGTAGGCGGAACGGCGACACTGCAAGCCAATGTGAGAATCATTGCGGCCACCAATCGAAATTTGGAAGAAGAAATCCGCAAAGGAAATTTCCGCGAAGACCTCTATTACCGCCTGAATGTCTTTCCCATTTTTGTCCCCGCACTCCGGGAACGCAAATCGGACATCACCTTGCTTTCGGACTATTTCCTCGAGCGCTATTCGAACCAAAACAAAAAGAGCATCAAGCGCATCTCTACTCCCGCAATCGAAATGCTGATGGCATATCACTGGCCCGGGAATGTCCGGGAACTCGAAAACGCCATGGAACGCGCTGTTCTGCTTTGCCAGACTGACACCATCCGTGCCCAGGATCTTCCGCCATCCCTGCAAACCTCGGACAACACCAACCGTAGCTACGACCACTGGTCCATGCCACAGGCGGTGGAAAACCTGGAGAGGGAAATGATTGTGGAGGCTCTGAAAAATCATGCCGGCCACCAAGGAAAGGCTGCCCAGGCGATTGGAGTGACCGAGCGACAAATGGGATATAAATTGCGTAAATACGGCATTCTCAAGGACGGACTGCACTCGTGAGGCCTACTGTTGACCTGAATTCCCTCGAGCGAAGGGTCCGGCAAAAAATCCAAGGGGTGCCCCAATGGTTTTGGGTGGTTACCCATCCCGGTTTCGAAAAGACCGTTGCGGGCGAAATCAAAAAAATCCTGGCAAATTCCACCTCTTTTGTGCAGGATTCCTTGCACACTTCATTTGGCGGAGTAGAATTCCAAGGTCGGCTCGAAGACATGTGGCGCATCAATGCCGTGGCCCGCACGCCTTCCCGGGTGAGCATGCGCATCGCCCAATTCAAGGCGACCCAGTTTCCGGAGCTCATCCGGAAAATTGCTGAAATTCCCTGGGAGCTCTACATTTCTCCCCATGCTCAAGGCCAAATCCAGGTCACCTCCCGCCTCTCCCGCTTGATCCATACGGACGCAATTGAAGAACGCGTTGCCGCTGGAATGGCCATGCATCTTGGGTCCTGGCAGGCCATTATTCCCCAGGAAGCACTCCCACACACACTTCCCCAGACCATCCTTGTCCGCTTTGAAAGCGATATTTGCACACTAAGCATTGACTCCAGCGGAGAATTACTTTTCAAGCGCGGCTACGACAAATTCACCGAAGAAGCTCCCTTGCGTGATACCCTGGCTTCTTGTGTTTTGCAGTTGGCGGGCTGGGATGATTGCGAACAACTATTCGATCCCATGTGCGGAAGTGGCACCTTCTCTCTTGAGGCTTTGCTCTCCCGCAAGCCTTCCCGGTGGCCCGGAAGTATACGCAGATTTGCCTTCGAAGAATGGCCCTATTTTCGCTTGCCGGCATACCGCCACATGCTCCAGAATCTTAAGCCTGCCGTCCCATTTCTACCCATGGCTGTGATTGCAGGCGACAAGGATTCCAAGGCCATTGAAACCGTAAATCGAAACCTTTTGGAACTCAATCTGCCCGAGCTTCCCATCAAGGTAAGCCAACAGGATTTTTTCAAAGCCGTCCCCAGCGAACTACCTGCCGATTTCAAATTGCGAAACAGGACGCTAATCATCATGAATCCACCTTATGGAATTCGGATTTCTCAGGAGTTCCCGCAATTGTTTCAAAGCATCGGCGACCAACTACGCAAGCACTATACAGGTTGTCGCTATGCGATTATGTGCCCGACGCCTCAGGACGCCCAGAGCCTTGGGCTCAAATGGGCCCGCCAAGCCATAACCAAAAATGGAGGCTTGGAAGTCATGATTGTTTGTGGAATGATTCCTTAGCCGGGGAAGCAAGGATGGGAAGAGAAAGTATCTCCCCTACATCATTGACGATATATGTCGCTGACTCGCATTGACTGAGATCGGTAAGCGCGGTAGCGATAAGGACACACGGCATCCCAGCAGAAATAGCGGCACGCACACCACGGGGGCTATCTTCAATCACGAGGCATTCAGATGGTTTGAGGCCCAAATGGGCCGCAGTCATCAGATAGGCATCAGGTGCGGGCTTCACATTGGGGCATTCATCCGCTGTGATGGAGTACTGAAAATATTGCATCATGCCACTGGAGCGATGCACGTCTTCAAAATGCTCACGCGGGGCGCCAGTCACCACCGCCATGCGATATCGCCCGGCAAGAAATTTTAGGGTCGCAGGGACCCCGGAACATAGACTAACTGGATCTTTAATGCGTTGCCGCCAAAGGATATCCCGGTGGGCAGCCAATCGAAGCGACTCCTCAACCGGCATGCCAAGTGACTGCGCGATTTGGGAGGTCTTCATGCCTTTGCCGAGGAAATGGGTTGCCCAAAATTTCGAATCCAAGGCCAGGCCACGCTCCTGGAATACGCGCCGGGTGATTTCAAAAAAGGCATTTTCGCTGTCGACCAGAACGCCATCGTTATCCCAAAGGATCGCCCGGATATTGCTGGGGATAAAATCTGTTGTCATAATTCCGTCTTGCAAGTATTCAGGTGTTTTTTCTACAACATCCGCTGGCCTTGCATTCAAAAGACGGCGCAGAAAGGTTGGCTTAAGGAATACATTTGCATCCACCGTGGGCATGTCGCCAACAAGAGAAAGAAATCGCTTCAATTCTCCCACATCAAAGGAATCCCCAAAATTGGATTCCTGGAATTTGACCGTCATCGATGCATTCATGGTCCTACCCTCACATCGTTTATTGTGTAGAAGTAAACCCCGTTACCCATCGCCACACTCACCATGGCATCAGGAAAAATCACACACTCCAAAGCTCCATTCAATCCCGTAATGACTGTGGCAAAAACCGGTGAACCCGAGGAAATGGTAACCCAATCCGACTCCCATTGCCAGGCCCGGCAATCATCATTACCTTGGCAGGCGCTGATCTGGGTGTATCCTCCCATTTCGCAAGCCATTTCAATTTTGGCTCGCATCAAGGGCGCACTGGGAAGCATGGATAATGCCAGGTATCCTTTGGATGTAACATTCAATTCACTGAGACTGAGGGCCGCAGTGGAAAGCCCCATCAAAGCATCGGAATTCCCCTGCGCATCATCTACCTGCACCTGAAGCGGAGGCAAGGCCACGGGGGTCCCTGTTCCAAACTCGGTGTAATTGACCAGCCATAAGCCGGGAGGAATTTTTGTAACGGATCCAGGGGGAAGCGCACGACCGGTTTGTGCGAGGGAAGCGGACACGGACCCATCTACAGGGAAGTCAACCAACGCTCCGGCAATGAGACTAAGGTTTAAGGCCGAATTTTCAACTGACTTTTGCAGAAACGTACCTAACGAGTCTTTCCAATACACTTCAAAGCCATATTCACCATTTGCAGGAACGCTAAGGGATACTCGACCATTTTCATCCGCAATAAGGGTGTCCAAGGCCAGAGGCCCTTGCACGGAGGTGGAATACACGATAACCTGGGCACCTTTTAATGGGTTTCCGGAGGCATCTTTTACCGAGGCCGTCACCATAGGATTGCCGGTGTCTGTTCCGGTCAATTTTCCATGGTCTGAGCAACCAAACAACCCTAGCGAAAATACAATTCCAGTCAGAAGGGATTTCATATTTCGCCCTCCCCTTCGATCCCGGTGACAAGGCTTTCGACTGGATTACTCACAGGGAATAATTGCAAATTTAATTGATACACTCGATCCGATTTACCAGTAGACCCACAAACTCCTAGGGTTTCCCGACGGAATTGGGAGAGCATGTCCACGACCATTTTGTATTCCTTGGCGTTCATTTCCAAAGTCACAGTCGAGAAGTTGCGAATTTGTCCGGAGTCATTTTCCAGAGAATCTTTGGCGAGACCGATTAATTCGCGATGATAATTGAACACAGCCACGGAGTGGACTTCCGGGGCGGTGGCCACGAAGGGAGCAGACTTTACCCAGCAGTCCCCTGCGCGGGAGATAAATCCAAGACGCTCCAGCAGCTCCAGACTGTGACGGACCTGAACCGCCGGAACTTTGGGCTTGAGCGCACGGGAAAGAAGGCGCGTATCCCATTTTACATTGGGAATCGCAACCAGTTCGCGAAGGACGGGATTGAACCAGTGGCTGTAGTATTCGTATTGCGACTCCTGGATTCGGGTTGTCTGGTTGCGGGAGCGGCAGGTGAGCATTTGCTGCCAGAAGTGCTCTTTTTCAAGTACCGTAGAAGCTTGTCCAAACAACACCATCCATAGGAAATATTCGCCCTCTGCATCACGGAGGTCGAGGAACGTGGCGAGCTTCTGCGCGAGCTCGGAAGTTAGGTTTCGCTTGCCCTGGGCGACCAAAAGGATGAAATTGGAGGTCCGTAGCCCAAGCTGTGCACAGATATAACGATGGGTAAAGGACGAATCACAGGCTTTACGCTCTGTGACCGTTTGTTGAAGATAGGCCCGATA